>DATJOA010000260.1:0-6018 GCA_035507635.1 Candidatus Acidiferrales bacterium | reverse complement strand
TAGCTTTTTGGCATGGATCGAAAACATTATAGTGACGGCTCTTGCGCCCGTCAAACCAACCATCAGAACGTTGTCGCAACGGTAAAGCGGAAGGTTTTGCGCGGCTCACGCAGCAGGAAATTCGGAGAATACGTGTTCACCGCCAGGTGGTACGTATAGTCTCCGGCCGCGCCGGCCGGGAACATGCTGCGCTGAATCGGGATCGGCGGATTCGCCTGCTCGTCCAGTCGCAGCGGGTTATACGCCCAGTAAATTCGGAACGGTGCATTAATGACCGGCAGGAACATCTGCAATTCCAGTCCAGTCGAGACCCGTGGCTGCCAATTCGTTGAGCTGAGAACCTGCAGGTATTGCGACGGCGCCGGGTTCAAAGTCTTGCCGCCCTGGCAGTTGTAACCTGCGTCCAGCGTCGGGCAGCCGAATGGCGTTCCGATGACCTGCTGGTACTGGCTGAGGGCAATCTGTAGTTGTGACGGCCGGATGATCGGATCAATGCCGAAATCGAGGAATGGGGCAAGCGCCACCGGCCCGGCGATCGTATAACGATATTCGAGGTTGGACCATGCGCTCAAATCGCCGCCCGGAAACACGATCTGATCCACCGGGATCGGGATCGTCCAGTCACCCTGGCGGGGATTTGCTGGATTCTTCAAAACAGGTGTTCCGTCCGGATTCCGCAGAATGATCGAATTCGCGCTGGGCAGGAACGCCACAGGCGAGATCGACCGGATATCGAACCCGCGAATGTCGTTTTCACCGCCCATGTAGAAGCGCTGGAACGGAGGCGCCACGAGGCCGCCGAACCCGCTGATGTACGATCCGTTGATACTGAAGCCGATCGCATTGCGCCGATTCTGGACCGGTATAAATTGCTTGTACTGGACGATCGGGCGGATCGACCGCACGGTGCCGCCAATGCCGGCGAACTCCGCACCCAGCGTCATCTGATGTCCGCTGTGCGGGGAGATGCCGCTGTCGAGCGTGTTGAATGAGTAATTCGGGAAGATCTTGCTGGTGATGATGCCATTCACAGCCTGCGGGCCGGTAATTCCACGGAACGCAATATAGTCGAACAACGTTTTCGACGCCGTGCTGAGTGGAATCAACGTCGAACGGTCCAGCGAATACGTCATGCCGACGCGCTTGAACGATCGGCGCAGCGGATAACTTAGGGAAGTTGTAAATCCAAGTGTCGACTGTGAATAGTTCTGCAGGTTCTGCAAGACGGCGTTGGGCAGGTTCAGTGTCTGGCCGCTGAAGATCGACAGCTGCCGCGCCTGGTCGAAATTGATCTTGTTGCCGTAAACCGTAAATCCGAACTGCAAAGGACGGTCAAACATGTAAGGCTGGGTGAATCCAAACATGACGCTGCGAGCCAGGTTGCCCAGGCTCACCTGCACCTGCAAAGTCTCGCCGCGGCCGAGGAAATTATTGGTCGAGTAATTTACGCCAATGAATGCGCCCTCGAGGCCGCTCACGCCGCCATTAAGCCCGATGCTGTTCTTGCCCTTTTCATGGACATGAAGGGTCAGATCGACCTGGCCATTCTTCTCGTCGAGCCTTTTTTCGGTGACGTTCGGATCGTCCGGCTTCAGCTGATCGAAATAGGACAGTTGATTCAAGCGAAGCAGGCTGAGTTCCCACAAGTGGGAGTTGTAGATGCCGCCTTCTTCAAGCGCCAGCTCGCGGCGTATGACCTTGTCTCGCGTCGTGGTGTTGCCGACGAATTCGATGCGGCGCACATAGAACTGCTTGCCCTCGTCGACATCAATCTCAAGATAAGCCAGATGCTTGTCATCGTCGAAAGTCGTGTTAGGGACCGGGGTGAAGTTGATGTAGCCGTATTGGCCGTAGGCTTTACGCAGATTCTCGAGGCCCTTGGCGATCTTGTCGCGGCTGAAAATATCTCCATCTTTCAGCGGGAACAACGATCGCAATGCCTTTGTGTTCGTAATCGCCTTGTTGCCTTTGAAGGTAATCGAGCCCAGCCGATAGAGATCACCCTCTTCGACTGGCATCGTGATACTCACCGACTTTCCCGCTCCTGCCTGCAGAAGCGGAATGTGAAATCCCTTGTGCCCGGTGTCTTGGATCTCCGTTTTTGGATCGTTGACGATGACCTTGAAATATCCGCGATTCTGATACTCGGCGCGGACTCTCTCGGTATCTTCCTCCAGCTTTGTCGCGTCGTAAGTCCGGGCAAAAATGTTCTCGAGGAAGATCGAGTGGGGAATGCCGATTGGGCGTAAGTTTTTCATCGACGCCCGCAGAATGCGGCTCTTGATGTGCTTGTTCCCCTCGAACTTGATCTTGCCGACCTTGACCTTCGGTCCTTCCTTGATCACAAACGTAATGCCGACAGCAGCTGGCGGAATCTGCCGCACTTCCGTCCGGACGGTCGCAAATTGCCGTCCGTGTTCGGAGAGCAGCTGCTTGATCGACACTTCGGCTTTCTTGATGCGCGTGGGATCGTACTGGCTCTCGACCACCAGCCCGACTTTGTCTTGCTTGAAGCGATCTAGAATGTCGCTGTTCGACACTGAACTGGCGCCGAGATAATCAATCGTTCGGATGGTCGGCTTTTCTTTTACCTGCACGATGATGCGCCAGCCCTTGGGCGTCTGTTCGCGCAGGAACTTGATGTCCTCGAAGTATCCGGTATTCCAGAGGGAGTTGAAATCGCGCTCCAACGCCGCGGAATCGTAAACGTCCCCCGGCTTGGTGAAGATGCGTGCCTTGATCGTATCCGCAGGGATCCGTCGGTTGCCGGTGACGTCGATTTCGGAAATAACGTCGTTCTGCCCCCACGCGAAGCTGACCGTGAGCAGCAGAAGCGCCAGGATCGCTCCCAAGCCGCAGACCCGCGCATTCATTCTCCGCCAAGACCGCTGGAATGAACGAGATGGCACCATCGCGGCCGAGTTGACGCAGGCGCGCTTGGGGACAGCAAGGTTCTGCGAATGAAAGCGAAAAGGAATCGCTACGACCTCAGCCTCTGGGATGTAAGAAAACTGACATTATACGGTAGAGCAAGGGAAAGCGTCCAAAACCCGCAACTCTTCTGGGGAATCTTCAGGTTGCTCGAACAACAACAACGCGATTCCGGCGAGCCGTTAGTCCCCCGATTCTCGGTCACCGGATCAATTCCCGGCCGCTATTTTGTCTTTACATTTGGGTCGGATAACTCTACCTCAACCAAGACGGAATAAAACGTGGCCGAGTTGCCCATGTCGGTAAGTTTTTCTGAGGTTAAGCTGTTGATACTTTGAAATCCAGGGGCGGTCTTGGCCCAGTTGAGACGAGCCGACACGACGCCGGGCTGAACCTTCCCATCCACCCGAGCCTTGAGAAATACCTCGCCACGCCGGTTGAAAACGCGAACGCGATCCCCATCGGAGATGCCGCGCGTCCCGGCGTCCGGACCGGAAATCTCCAACAGTCCGGGTTCCTCCATTTCTTGGAGCGAAGGCACGTTGGAGAAGGTCGAATTAAGAAAGTTGTCCGACTTGCGCGCCAGCAATTCCAAGGGCAGATGTTTCTGTTGCCCCGAATGCCGCGATTCAGTTGGCGGATGAAATTCAGCCACGGGGTCGAGCCCCTGTGCTTTAAGCGCTTCCGAATATAACTCCGCCTTTCCGGATCGGGTGCGGAAGCCACCATTTGCAAAGGGCAAGAACGGCATAGTCTCCCAAGCGTCTCCGGAAGCCGAAACCGGAGAGCCGGAAGCCTCTCCGCTTGGAAGATTCAGGCGAACGTGGCTTTCCTCGAGCCGTTCACGGTGGATGCCTTCCATCCATGGATCGTCGGAATCCAGCGCGAGGTCGATCATCTCGTCGACCGTCTCGCGAAAACAGGCCTCTTCAAATCCCATACGCTCGGCCAGCGCGCGAAACTGGTCCACATTCGAGCGGCACTCTCCCAGAGGCTCGATCGCTTGATTCGAGACCTGCACGAAATAATGGCCGTATGCTTTTTGGAGATCCTTATGCTCGAAGAAAGTCGTGGCCGGGAGCACGATGTTGGCGTAGTCGGTAGTGTCGGTAAAGAACTGCTCATGAACGACCGTGAAAAGATCGGGCCGGAGCAGGCCCCGCACGACCGAGTCGTGGTTCGGGCACACGGCCGCAGGATTCGAGTTGTAAACGAACAGAGCCTTCACCGGCGGATCGTTCACCGAGCGGAGCACCCGGCCCAACTCAACCATATTGATCGTGCGCGCTTCGCGGCCGAGCGCGGATTGCATCAAGTCGGTCCGCTTCAACGCTTTCGTATTGAATGACGCTGCGCCGCTCGTGGACATCTGCAATCCGCCGCCAACTTCCTTCCATGATCCCAAAATGCAGGGAAGCATGACGATCGTACGGGTTGCCGTACCTCCGCCTTCGGAGCGCTGGACGCCATAGTTCAGGCGAATGACCGACGGGCGAATCGTTGCGTACTCGATCGCCAGCTTGCGGATATCCGCGGCGGCAATGCCCGTCCATTGTGCAACGCTCTCCGGTGGATATGCCTTTACTTTCTCCCGCAGCTGTTCGAAGCCGAGCGTATGTTTCCCGACGTAATCGGCATCGTGAAGATTCTCGCCAATGATCACGTGCATCATGGCCAGAGCGAGCGCTGCATCCGTTCCCGGATTGATCGGCAGATACCAGTCGGCGCACTCGGCCGTCCGCGTGCGATAGGGATCAATGACCACCAGCTTCGCGCCATTCCGCCGCGCCTCGGTAATAAATGGCCATAGATGCACGCTATTGCCGTGAATGTTCGATGCCCAGGCAATGATGTATTTCGAATGTCGAAACTGTTCCGGCTCGGTGCCGAGCTTTATTCCCAGAACGGACTCGAGCCCCGCTTCTCCCGCTGCGGAACAGATCGTGCGATCGAGCTGCGAAGCGCCAAGACGATGGAAGAAGCGTCGGTCCATCGACGCGCCGTTCAACGCTCCAAGAGTTCCGCCGAAAGAGTAAGGAAGGATCGCCTCGCTACCGAACTCTGCGGAGATCGTGCGAAAGCAGGACGTGATCTCATCGAGTGCTTCATCCCAGGAAATGCGCTGCCAAACCGAGTCGCCGGATCGAACTCCCGGGCCTTTCGGGGCGATGCGCCGCATCGGATACAGCACCCGTCCCGGGGAATAAACGCGATCCAGATATTTCGCGACTTTTGCGCAGAGAAAGCCGCGCGTGACCGGGTGCGCTGGATCACCCTGAATCTTCGTCGCTCTACGATCCTGCACGGTGATCAGGACGCCGCAGGAGTCCGGACAATCGTGCGGGCAGACGGCATGAACGACCTTCTTCATGGTCTACCGATTATACGTGTAGACAAAACTTGAACCCCTTGACCAAACAGCCGGGGCGGTTGCCGCTACCCTCAATTGAGTCAAAACAAAAGCGGACGGCCGAAGCCGTCCGCATGGTTGAAACTTCTGTTCAGTTAATTGCTCGGGGTCGTTGCGACCCACCCGGCGTACATTTCCGGACTGCCGCTGACCTGATCCTCCAGCAAGAGGCCGCGCGCAACCACCGGAATCGCGCCGCTGGTTGTCTGCAACTGCCCGAGACCGGTTAGGTTGAAGAAGCTGGTGAAGTTGTACGTATTCACCGTGACCGGGCCCCCGGCCGAGTAGCCAACCAGCCCGTTATTCGACAGCTCGAAGCTGCCCGCATTCCCGTTGCTCACCGTAACGCTGCCGGGTACGAATGTTCCGTAAATACCCTGCAGGCGTAACGAGATCATCTGCGGCGTGAACACGTTGCTCGCAAAGCTGCCGCCGATGAAGATTCGCTGTCCCACCACCACCGATGTGTCGTTGAACACGGCATTGAGCACCGGACCGCTCAGGAAGCAAATGTCATACGTCGTCACGGCGCTCACGTTGATGGTCTGAATTGTGTCAACGTAGCTGACCATGTCGGCGCCGGTTTCTCCGATCCACATTGTGACGGTCTGTACCTGGCCCGATCCATTCGTGGTTTCCGCCAACACTCGCCCGGAGACGAATGAATGCGCAGTCGT
>DATJOA010000259.1:0-12143 GCA_035507635.1 Candidatus Acidiferrales bacterium | reverse complement strand
TTCAATTCGAGCGTGACGTCCTTCTTTTCATCGAGGAGACGCGCGATGCGGCTCCAGTGCTCGGTGGCCATAGTGAGCTGCGGAACTGTAGCAGTTTCACCCGCTCTGTATGAGCCGCCGGACTGTACGAAGACCGTGCCGCCTCCGGCCGTCCCGCGGCTGTGATCAATGACGGCGAGGACTTTCTCGTCGGCGAAGAACTGATTCAGATCTTTCATGAACTGCCGGCGGCGCGCGAACTCCGCCATGCGGAACGGAGGACGTTCGCTGGGAATTTCATAGTCGCCGATCTTGGCGAGGTCGTCGTCACTTAGCCGCTTGAACGGCGCTTCGGTGATGGGCTTGATGTCAGCATCGGGACCGAGGATCACGATCATGCCGGCGAGTTTGCCGCGATATTTCTCGAAGTCTTCTTTCTTTTCGATATTCACGCGGACGCACTTGCCGGTGACCACTCCATTCGTGCCGGGCGTCCATGCTTTGGCATAAACGATCAGCGGAGTGATGTCGGGCGAAGTCATGCGGACGTTGATGTATTGATTGGCCCATCCGCGGCCGAATGGTCCCCAGGACTCGAGATGCGCGTTGCTGAGTCCCATGGCGGTGAACTGGTCGCGGGTCCATTCGTTGGCGCGCTTCATGTTCGGCGAACCTGTGAGCCGTTCTCCGATGGAATCCATGAGGCCGGTAGCGAACTCCATGACTTTCGAATCGTGGAAACCTTCATAACGAATGCGGGAGATGGTTTCGAGATCGACTTTCTCGGGTCGTTCCTGTGACCATACACTTGGAATCAAAAACAGAACGACGACAAGCGAACAGACGAGTCGCGCAGACCGCTTCATGATGAGCTCCTGTGGGGAAATCAATCGGGGATTATAAGCGCGAATTCGTGGGGGAATGGGGGCGAAATTGTAAAGTTATTTCAACTGTTCGTTGAGGATCGTTGCGACTCCTGTTGGACGAGAGTCGGGCTAGGATTGCTTTTTGACTTCAGGTTCCTTTCGTTTCTCTTCCGAGTCGACCGAGTACAGCATGTAGTGATCGAAGCTGTGGCGGCGGTAGTAGTGATGTTTGCGGAAATCGAAATAGATTTCCGCGCTCTTCGGCAGCCAGAGGGTCGTGTTTTTCTTCGGAAACGGAACCGGTCCGTATTCGACGACTTGATGCTCGCTTAGAAGCTGAATCTCGGGCATGGGATGAATCATTTCTGCTTCGATCCGCACGATCTGAAACTTGTCAGCCGTGATCCATGCCCGTCCCTTGAGCGGAACGGGGCGAATCTGATTCCCGACTTTATAACTGTGCATCCGGTTCGGACGATCATCGCGCTGGCGGAAGTGAACCAGCCAGGTTGCCTGGCCGCGCCATTCGCCGAGACCTTCGCAAGTCATATCGAAATTGACGCGCATGTCGGGATGGAACACTAAGGCAAGCGTGGCAAAACCTGTGCTTGCGATCTGATCGGGATATCCCTCGAGAGACAGTTTATCGGCACGATATTCGTCGACGCTGAGAACACCACGCTGTGGTTCGGAGATCGTGGCGACGTAGTTGTACTTACGAGTCTGGGTGCGGACTGGAATGCCGTAGCTGTCGAGTTGTTGATGGAATAAATCCTCCACGGCGGCGAAGCGAGCGACGTCGTGTACGAGTTCCTGGACGCTCTTGCCGGTTTCGTCGATGATATGGGCGGATGGGCAAGCAACCGCAGGTGCTACGGCAAGCTTGACGTCGTCGACGCCGGGCGGCTGCCACGATTTCACAACCAGGCTGGGTGCGGGAACAGCCGCGAGAGGATCGACGGCGGTAAGGGGCGATTCTGAGGCGGCAGTCGACGCGGCAGAAATATTTTCATTCAGCTGGGCAAGCAAGCTCCGCACTTGGCCCGCGAGCGGATGTTGTGGGGACTCTTGCAGAAAACTGTTCAGCGCTTGAATGGCATGTTGTTCGTCGCGCAGGCCGAGAAGAGCTTCGCCAAGAACGAGTTCGGCCGGACTCGCCGCAGTTTTGCCTTTGTCGATGGCGACTTGAGCTTGATCCCGGGCCTTGCCGTAATCCTTCTGATGGAGGTAGGTGTCGGCGAGCAGGTCGTGGGGCAGCCAGTTATCCTGATCGGCAAGAACGGCGCGTTCGAGAGCAGAACGCGCGGCAGGGAAGTCGCTGCTTTCGAGTCCAGTGCGGCCCAGAAGGGTGAGGGTTTGCGCGCTGCGCGGATTGAGATCGGTGGCTGCACCGAGGTACTTTTCGGCTTGAACGAAATCTCTCTTTTGAAAATAAAGATAGCCCAAGAGGAAATTGAGTTCGGGACTGGACGGCGCGAGCTTGTAGGCCTGGTCAAGTTGCACCTGCGCCCTTGTGAGACTGTTCGACTTCAACAGTAAGATCGCGTGCTTCGTCTGTTTGCGGGCCTTGGGGGACATCACGGCATCTGCGACATCGAGATTTATGGCCGAGGGATCGTGTCGCAGAACGATGTCGATCTCGGATGGCCGCAGGGAACTCATGACTTGGAGTTCCTTATGTGCACTGAGAAATCCAACGGCACTGATTTCCGCGTCGTAGCTTCCGTAAGGAATATTAGTGAACACCGCTTTGGATTCATCTTCTGTCGTTTGCCATGTCGCGGTGTGATCGGAGAGGCTCACCAGCTTTAACAGCGCCTGGCGATCGAGATGCTGGCTCGCTCGTTCGGCAAAGACGGTGAACACGAGCACTCCAGTTCCAGGAGCTGTGTCGTAAGAGACGGAAAAGTCCTGTAAAGGACGAGGGTCGTTCAGTCCTCCGCGCTGTGCCAGAGCGACGTTGGCGAGAGTGCCTACCAAAAGCAAGTAAAGGGGCAAAAACCGCGGAGAACGCGATGACGGAATGGCACAGCCGCAAGTCATGACGGAATGCGCGATGCAGTTTGGCACAGTCCGTGCCGGGGGTCAAACGATGAATCTACCGGCGAATTATTTAGTTGCAGGTCCGGCCGATCGGGAGGCTTCTTCGTTTTTGGCAGGCTTCTGTTCGTCGGCAGAGGAGGATTTCGAGTCCGTGTCATCGTTGTTCTTCAGGATATATTGAACGATTACGGAAATGCGGCGGTTCGCTGGATCCAGAGGCTCTGCCGGGTTGCGGAGGCGCTGGTCGGCAAAGCCGCGGACCTGGCTGACCTGGTCTGGCCGAATGCCATTGGCTTGCATGACCCGACGAGCGGCGTTGGCGCGATCGGAGGAGAGCTCCCAGTTTCCATAAGTGGCGGATGGGGCATACGGCTGAGAGTCGGTGTGGCCTTCGATCGAGAGTCTGTTTGGGAGTTTGCCGAGTTCCTGGGCGAGGGTGACGAGCAGCGTGGCTCCATCGACATTGAGCTTCGCGCTTCCGCTATCGAAGAAAGTGCCGCTGGCAGATTCAGAGAGTTCGATGCGCAGCCCCTCGGTAGTGACCGTCATCTCGATGTGGTTTTTCAGCTTTTCGAAATCGGTCATCTGCTGCATGGCTTTCTGCAGCTGTTCTTTCAACCTGGGCATATTGTCGCGAGTGAGAATGAAGTTCTCGCCCGCACCCTGCATATTTGAGCCGACCTTTTTTGATGTTCCGGTAGGATCCTTAAAGTAGCCGCCAACGGCCTCCTGCACCTGCTTGCTGCTGTTCAACAGCCAGAGCACGATGAACAGCGCCATCATCGCAGTAACGAAGTCGGCATAAGCCACTTTCCACGCCCCGCCGTGATGTCCCCCGTGGCCGCCCTTTTTCTTGAGAATGATGATGGGGCGTGTTTTGTCCATGCGATTGGATGACCTTCATTTCCCCGCTGCTGCCGCGGCTGCCGGAGCGCCACCGTGACGGCATGCCTGCTCGAGTTCCTTGAACGAAGGTCGGACGTGGCCAGGGACCGCGCGCCGCGCCACCTCGACCGCCATGATCGGAGCCGTGCCTTTCAAAAACGAAATCATCAAAACGCGCAGGACGTAGAGGAACGCGTGTTCCTCTTCGGCGGCCTTCGTCATATTCGCGGCGATGGGGCCGACGAGCCCGTAGCAGAGCAGGATTCCAAGAAAAGTGCCGACAAGGGCGGCAGCGACCTTGTGTCCAATTTCTTCAGGCGGCCCGCCGAGCGCGCCCATGGTGATGACAACGCCGAGTACTGCCGCAACGATGCCCAGACCGGGAAGGGAATCGGCCATGGTGCTGAGCGCAGTGGTGGGTTGCGTTGCATCGTGATGATGCACTTCCAGGTCGAGATCGAGCATCTGGTCGAGTTCGAAGGCATCGACACCGGTGATTGCCATGCGCAGCGAGTCGCAGACGAAATCACGGACATGATGATTCTTGAGAAAGGCCGGATTCTTCGTGAACACAGGGCTTTCTTGCGGCTCTTCGACATCGGCCTCAAGGGCCATCAATCCATCTTTGCGGGCTTTGTTCAGCAGGTCGTACATCATTTTCAACGTATTGATGTAGGTTTGCTTGCCAAATTTCGATCCGCCAAAGACTCCGCCAATGCCGCCGAGAATTTTCTTGATGATGTGCAGCGGGTTGGCGACCAGTAGGGTTCCGAGCGCAGCGCCGCCGATGATGATCAGTTCTGCCGGTTGGATGAGCACTCGTATGTTTCCGTGCTCCATCAGATAACCGGCCACGATGCAGCCGAAGACAACGACGATGCCGATAATCGCAAACATTCCTAACTCCCGGAAGCTGAGGCCGCGCTAGAAGCGGGTGAACCCATTCGCCATGCAGAGACGGAATCGAGGGATTTCTGGGCGCGCTCAATGACGGATTCGGCAGTGTCATCAGGTTGAATAATGGCTTCTCCTATCGAGACGGGCAGCGAGCGGCGTTCTCCCCACCACTCGATGCCCTCGCCTGCGAGAGTGCGTCGAATCCGTTCGCGCACGACGGCAATCGATTCCTCGCGGCATCCGCTCAGGATCACCAAAAACTGATCGTCCGACCACCGCCCGATAAAATCGGTGATCCACAGATTGCTTTCGAGCGTGCGCGCGACAACGCGAAGCAAGGAAAGAGTTGCTTCCGGGCCGAGACTCGAGCGGAAGTGCGGCAAGCCTTCGACACGAAGCAATAGCAGTGCAAATGAGATGTGGAGATCGGCGAAGGAAACCAGGGCCTGCCGCAGATGGGATTGCATCATGGCGCGGCTGGCGACTCCGGTGGATTCGTCCATGCAATCGGGCAGGTGACGGCGTGGTTCGCCTCGGTCGGAGGTCGCAAGTTGCTCGATATTCTCGAAGATCTCGACTGCGCCAATGATTGAGCCGTGCCCGTTGCGAACGGGAACGGCATTGATGCGGACGGGAATCTCGTGCCCGATTTTGTGATGAAGCAGGCCCGTCGCTTGCGCAGGCTGAGACGTCTTCATCGCGCGGGCGACCGGGCAATCTTCGCTGCAGAATTCACAGCCGGGTTGATCGCAGTGCAAGAGCGGTTCGCCCACGCAGGAATGGCCTATGACCTCGTATCGCAAATGGCCCGTGATGCGTTCGGCGCCGTCGCTCCAGAAGACGATCTTCTTTTCGAGGTCAACGACACAGAGTCCAGTGGGCAAACTCTCGAGGATGCTGCGGCAGATTTCGGAATCGTCGAAAGCGAACATACGGAGCCCAGACGAATGGCCGAGCTTGTGAGACTCATCGGCAGATTTCGGGGAAACTTCACGAGTGAATTCGGAGCGAAAGAGGTAGAGCACATCGTAAGAATTCGTAAGTTTTCAACAATTTACGATGTATAGCACTTTCGTGGGAGGGATGGCCCGAAAGTGCCATAGGCAAGGGAATTGGGCTGCGGATATTTTCTTTGGTGAGCAGTTCTGGGGGAGGGCTGCCCGGGCGTCCTGGACTCGAAAAAGTTTCAGGGCGCTCGTTATTTTTGGGGAGTTTCACGAGCCTGGGTGCCGGTTTCTCAGCGCCAGAAGCGTCCCATCCATTCCGCCTGAGCCAAGATGTGGCCCTTCATCGCGCTTTCCAAATCGCGCTTCATCGCCCCTGCTTTGAGATTAAGCGTAGAGTCCAGAGCGAATAATTTGAAGTAGTAGCGGTGTGGTTTACCGGGAGGCGGGCAGGGTCCGTTGTATCCGGTCCTGTGAAAGTCGTTGTTGCCTTGCTCGACGCCGTCGGAGACGCGCGCATCTTTCGCGAAACCTTCGGGCAGAGCACGCAGATTTGCGGGCAGATTCCAGGCAGTCCAGTGATTCCAGTTTCCGACGGGCGCATCCGGATCGTCGACTAACAGCGCGAAGCTCTTTGTTCCCCCCGGGGGATCATTCCATCTGAGCTCGGGTGAGACGTCCGCGCCGCTGCAGGTAAATTTCGTAGGAATCGTGCCACCGCTGGAGAAGCTTGGGCTCGAGATCGTGAAAGACATGTCTGACTCCTCTCTGGGCGGGGAAGGTCGTCCAGCGAGCGTGCTGGCGGGCAAGGAGAGCAGCACAAGCGAAGAGACGGCGATGAGAATGATGTGACTGCGTCGAATGTTGCGGGATTCCGGGAGCAGGATCACAGTGTCTCGCTGCGGGTCAATTGGTGGAGATGGTGAAATTGACGGTGACTTTCGCCACGGTCTCGACGGCTTGCGAGCCTTCGTAGTGAGGTTTGAAGTGCCATTGCTTTACAGCCTCGCGAGCTGCCGTCGCGAGGATCGGAGGCCCGCTCAGAATGCGCAGATCCTGAATAAGTCCATCGCGTCCGATCATAGCCAGCAGGATCACAGATCCCTGGACCTTCATCTGCCGCGCCAGCATCGGATAGCCGGGCTTCACCGGAGTGCTCAGAACATCTGCCGTGTCGGCTGACATCTCAACGCGCTCCGCAGCATTGTTAGTGATCTTTTCCGCGGTTTCGGTTGCGCCAAACGGAGCGTCGGGAGTTTCTTGTCCCGAGGCGTCCTGCTGAACGTCGATCTTGACTGCGTTGGTCGGCGGCTCGAGAGTCTGATGGGAATCGCCGGCGACAACTTCAACTTCCAATGGAGGCAGAACGGTCCGCGTTGCAGTTGCGACTACAGGCGGCGGGCCGGCCGGAGCGGACGTGGTTAGATGCGGCTTTGCTTTTCGCGCAGTCTTGCGGGCCGTAGCAGCAGGTGCTGCATCCTGGGGTGCCGAGCTCGTAGCGACGGGAGAAGTGCCCTGTACGCTGTCGGCGTCCTGCACATCGGGAAACCAGAAATCACGGTCGTGATAGAGCACAGATACGAGAGCGATCAAGAGCAAGGCAAGCGCAATCGCCATCAAGCGCCGCTGCTTGGGTTCCGGCGAAATGGACGAAGACGGCGAAGACAAACGACGACCCGCCCTGGGAACGAGTGTTTTGGGTTCCAACATTAACTGAAAGCCTGGGACTTCGTGGGAACTACGCGTCCTAAGTATGCCTCGAAAATGGTGAAAAAACCAGCAAATCTGGCCCGAGGAGTTACTCATTTGGCCCCAACTTCAAGAGCCCGCAGCGTAGTATTCTGGGCGTAACTTCCGGGGTGGTTTCGAATCCCATAAGAAAGACTGAGTTGGAGTGGGTATGGATGAAGAGAACAACAAGCCTGAGTCCGAGGCGTCGTCGCACGGCGAAGAACCGGTTCGACCTGTTGCGGAGGGTCCGCCAACGGTGGCCGCGGAAGGGGTGCGAAAATTGCCAGAACCCGTGCCGTCGGCGACAGGGCCGAAGATCATGGTTCCGAAGGACTTCGGGCGGATTCTCGCAGAGAAGAAATTCACGCAGATGTCGCGCCGGGAGTTGCTGAAGGTTGCGCCAGTTCTTGTGCTTGGAGCCTTCGCCATTCCGGGCGTCCAAGAAACTCTGCTGAAAAAAGGTTTGGGGTTCAGCGATTGGGCTTCGGCAAGGCTGTTCCGGCGCGGACATCTGGCGCCGACCTTTGCGGATTCGGAACTGGCTCCCTTCGAAAGGTTTCCGATCAACGATTACGACGTGGATGATCCGGGAGTGGATTTTGAAAATTGGAGCCTGACAGTAAGCGGCTCATTGCAGAAACCCGGCGATTACAAGCTGGCGCAGATTCAGGCGCTTCCGCGCGTCCGGCAGAATACGCGTCATGTATGTGTGGAAGGCTGGGATGTAATCGGGCGATTTGGCGGCGCACGACTCTCAGAGTTTCTGACCTTGGTCGGCGCAGATAAGTCCTCGAAGTTCGTGACGGTCGCCTGCGCAGACGATTACTACGAATCGCTCGATATGGCCACCGCTCTGCATCCGCAGACTCTGCTTTGCTACGAAATGTACGATCAGCCGCTGACGCGCGAGCATGGAGCTCCCCTGCGATTGAATATTCCGACGAAGATTGGGTACAAGCAGGCGAAGTATCTGACCGACCTCAAAGTAACGAACGTGCTGGACAAGGTGGGGTATTGGGAGGATCAGGGATATTCGGGGTACTACGGACTGTAGACGGTTTGATTGTGGATTTTGATTGTTGAACAAAAACTCAGCCGTTTGCATTAGGGCTTGGAGAGATCAATGAGCGGTACCGTATGGGAGATTGTTCGCACGAAGGGTGAAGAGACGGAGACCGCTGGCCGCGTCGCTTATGAGCATCCACTGGTGGTGCGGTTGTGCCACTGGCTGAATGCAATCTCGCTTTTCGTGATGGTGGGAAGCGGGCTGCAGATTTTCCGTGCGTTTCCTAGCTTCGGCGCGAAGATTCCGCAGAAAGATCTCTTGCACTGGCCGCAGTCGCTCGCGATCGGCGGATGGCTTGGCGGCGCGCTGCAGTGGCACTTGACCTTCATGTGGATTTATATCGGCACGGGACTGGTCTATGTCGGGTATCAGATATTTAGCGGAAACTACCGGCAGGTGCTGTTTACTCGGCGCGATATCCCCGGCGTGTGGCCAATGGTGAAGCACTACTTCTTTTTCGGTCCCAAGCCGGAACAACATGAAGCCTACAATCCGCTGCAAAAGCACGCGTACACCTCGGCGATCGTACTGGGTGCGTTGTCGGTATTGACGGGTCTGGCGATCTGGAAGCCGGTTCAATTCTCCTGGCTGGCGTGGATGATGGGGGGATTCCACTGGGCTCGCCTGTGGCATTTCCTCATCATGTGGGCGATTCTGGCATTTGTCTTCGGACATCTGGTGATGGTGTTTCTCCACGGCTGGAACAATTTCGTTTCCATGCTGACGGGTTGGAAGAAAGATCCAGAGTACTGACGCGGCGGGTGAGATGGCCGAAGCGAATGTGTTCGTAAACAACCCGGGGCTGGCGGAGGCCACGCGCGAACAGGATCTGATCGCGCGCGTGCAGCGCGGCCAGAACGAGTTGTTCTATGAACTCGTGCGGCCATACGAACGGCGCGTCTATGCCGCGGCCCTGGCGATCCTGCGAAATGAAAGTGATGCAGAGGATGTTGCGCAAGAAGCGATGCTGAAGGCGTTGGCCAATATCCGCCAGTTCCGCGCCGAGGCCCGTTTCAGCACTTGGCTGATTCAGATCACCGTGAACGAAGCGCTCATGCGGCGGCGAAGGGAGCGGACCGCGATCATGGAAGGCATGGACGATCGCCGTGATGAAGAAGGCGAATACGCGCCGCGCGATTTCGCCGACTGGAGAGAGATTCCGTCGGAGTCGCTGGAGCGCAAGGAAGTTCGCCAACGCCTCGCCGAGGCCCTGGCGACGTTAGACAGAAAATACCGTGAGGTATTCGTGCTGCGCGATATGGAACAGCTCAATATTCAGGAAACGGCCGAGGCATTGGGAATTTCAGTCGCTTCGGTGAAGACGCGTCTATTGCGAGCGCGGCTGATGTTGCGCGATTTGCTCGCCGCGGGGTGGGAACAGGGATGGTTCAGCCGCCTGCCCTTCGAGAAGGGAACCAAGCCATGGTAAACGAAGCGATTCGCTGCGAACGGGTGTGGCAGGAGATCTCGAATTTTCTCGAGGGAGATGTCGAGCCTGGTTTACGCGCGGCCATGGACGAGCACTTCAAGACATGCAAGAAATGCGTCTCCGTGCTGGAAGGGACCCGCAACGTAATCCGGCTGTACGGCGATGAGCGGATGATTGAAGTCCCTGCCGGATTCAGCCGGAGGTTAGAGCGCAGACTGGGTCGGAGCAGAAAGGGTCCGAACGTGGTGTGGTCGACGTGGTCGGCGTGGCTGGTTCCGGTAGCAGCGCTGCTTTTGATCGGCGGCGGAATCCGCGTGGCAAATTCGACGAGTGTCCCCCGGCCCATGCTGTCGGAGCATGCGAATCCGGGAGAAAATATTCCTCCTGACATGCTGGTGGTTGTATCCGCCGATGCGAAAGATTTTCATGTGCGGGGATGCCCATTCATCCACAACAAAGACAAAGAGCGAACGCTGACGGCAAAGGAAGCGATGCGGGAAGGGTATGTTCCGTGCGTGCGTTGCATGAGGAAATACCTTGAAACTGCCGAGGCAGGGCATATCTCTCTGGAGCAGGAAGCGCAGACGGATGTCGACGGAGATGATCAGGCAGTGACTGGGGCGCGGTGAAGTCCTTCGAGAAGGAAAGATGTGCTGACCCAAAGTTGAGCTAAATGAGGATGGCGCGGACACGCCGCCCGCGCCGCAAGCCTCGGGCAGAAATCTAATTGTGCTTCATGTTGTCTTGTTTCATGGTGTCCTGTTTCATGTCGTCATGCTTCATGTTGTCTTTCTTCATTTGATCTTTCTTGGCGGTCTTTTTCGTCTTGCTGGTTTTCTTCCTCTGGTCGTTCTTCGTGGTGTTGTGCTGCGCATTGTCATTCTTCATGTCGTCCTGCTTCATCTGGTCCTGACCGAAAGCGGCCATCGAAGCGGCGAGAGCACACATCAGCGCCAGACTGCTGAGAATCTTTTTCATGATTGTCTCCTCAAATAATCGTTGTCTGCGCGGAAGGTATTCCGCCGCAGCAAGGATGGGATGAGCAGGGATAGAAGAAGTTACATGGAAAGAGCAGTCGGCGGCGCGTTCAGCAGGCTAACTGGTCGCGCGTTAATTTCAGGCCGTTCAGGTTTCCGAGAGCGGTGACAGCAACAGACTCCGTCTTGAAAAATTCGTTGGCTAAGCTCGTCAAGTCTGTGGTCGTGACCGACTCAATCTTTTCTATCAGTTCATCGAGACTGTAGAAACGGTCGAAATACATCTCCTGACGCGCGAGGTTCGACATACGCGAAGTGCTGGATTCGAGCGATAGCATGAGGCTTCCCTTGAGTTGAGCCTTCGCGCGGCGGAGTTCGTCTTCGGAAACGGCCTCCGTCTTCAGCTTGTGAAACTCGCTCACGACGGACTGCACGACCTTGGCTGCCGAAGCGAGCGACGTGCCCGCATAGACGGCCAGACATCCGGTGTCGCGATAGGGATTCAGATCGCTATAGATCGAATAGGCAAGCCCCTGGCGTTCGCGAATATTTTGGAAAAGCCGAGAGCTCATCCCTCCGCCTAAAAGTGTGTTCAAAATGTATCCGGCATGGCGCTTTTCGTGCGCGATCGGATAGGCAGGAACGCCGATGCACAGCTGAACCTGCTCCAGCGCTTTCTTGTTGCGCAGAATAATTCGCGACACGATCTTCGGTGCGGAAGAATGGAAGCCATTGTTCATCGGCTTCATATGCTCGAAATGGCGCGTCACGAGCTCCACGAAGCCGTTGTGATCAAGGTTGCCGGCAGCGGAAACGATAATGTTTCCCGGCGCAAAACGATGAGAATAAGCGTCAAGAATCGGCTGACGCTCGAACCGCTTCACAGTTTCCTTGGTTCCGAGGATAGGCTTGCCGAGCGGATGATCTTTCCAGAAATTCTGCGTGAAGATCTCATGGACAAGATAGTCAGGATTATCTTCGTCCATCTTGATCTCTTCCATGATTACGCCGCGCTCGCGGGTGATATCGGTAGAATCGAAAACTGGGTTCAACACCAGGTCGCTGAGAATATCGAGGGCAGTCGGGACGTGCTCGTCGAGAACTTTGACGTTGAAGCAGATGCACTCCTTGGCGGTGAATGCGTCCATATTGCCGCCGAATGAATCGACTTCGCGCGCAATTTCCTCGGCGGTGCGGTGCTTGGTCCCTTTGAAGACCATGTGCTCGATGAAGTGGGAGATGCCGTTCCATTCCGGAGCCTCGTCGCGGGAGCCGGTCTGCAGCCACACGCCGATAGAAGCCGAACGGATGTGTTGCATCTGCTCG
>DATJOA010000258.1:0-3926 GCA_035507635.1 Candidatus Acidiferrales bacterium | reverse complement strand
CCTTCGGGGACGGTAACCGCATTCACGAAGTCGGCGTCGGCGCTGACCGAGTCGAGCAGGAAAAGCTTGTCACCACTGAGCGTGCAGCGATTTTCTGGAACCGGGAGGCACTGGACCGCCTTCAGCATCGGGATGCGAACGAGACTCACGAGCGGCTGCCAATCGCCCGCCGTGCCGTCGGCGCTCACAGGCCGGTACTTCAACGGACCGAATGCCGAAGGGCCGAGCAGTTTCAGCGGATCGAGAACGGCGAGAACTGTTTTGGAATCCTGCATGGTGAGGTTGCCGTCTTTGAAGCTAAGCACCACGCGGAAGGACTCGTCGGCGGTTGCAACTTCAATTTTTTCGGACGGAGGAAAAGTCTCGGGGACCTGGGTCTTCAGGAAGAAATTGAAGCGGCCATCCTGGGGGACTTCGTCTACGCTGCCAAGATGCACGGGCGAGGGGCCGGAATCAGAATCGAGTTGAATACTCTTGGTCAGAATGGTGACTGCGGGGCGAGGGGCGTCAATTTGAGTTTTGAGATCAAGCGTGCGCCCGTCTTTGAGAGTCGCGCGAACGACGATCGCATCTCCTGCGTGCAGCCTGGTTTTCACGGCTGCATCCGGGGTCGTAAGCTTCAGTTCGTCCTGCTGGTTGGCGCGAGTGAGGCCGTCGGGCTTGAAGGAAAGTCCATCCACTGAAAGCAACTCGACCTGATCGAGACGCGTGCCCTTCAGGATTCCGTCGGCGTCGCCGGCGTGGATGTTGAAACTGTCGAGGCGACCGGCCTCCGCGTAGGTGTGAAGCGGTATTTCGTCGACTTCACGAAGGCCGAATTTCTTGACCTGCATCGTGACCCATCCGGCGGTCGCGCTCTGCAGGGGGACTTTCACTTCGAGTTCGTCGGCTTTGGAATTTTTCCACTCGGTGGCGAGGACTTTTCCTTGTTCGTCCTTCAGCGTGACTCCGCTGACACAGCAGGCGTCGGGAGACTGAAGATGGAGCGTGTCCTCACGTCCGACGATCAGAGCACTGGCATCTTTGGAAGCGACGATCCACTGTGCCAGACGGGGCGTACGAAGGCGATAGTGCGGGCCGTCAAATGAGTGATACCCCCAGAGTCCGCGAAGAGTGCCGGTGACTTCGGCGTCAAGGTCGGCGGATTGCAGAGCGCGCGTCTCAACGACGAATCCGCCCTTTATCGGGTCGGGCTTGGCGGGTACGTTTATGCCGTGGCCAGACTTGGTGTCGATATGGAGAACGAAATCATGCGCGAGCTCGGTGGCGAATGCGAGAGGCGCTCCGTCGGCGGGAAGCACGAGGGAAGGCTTCCCCGCGCACAGCGCCTCTGCCGGCTCAACTGCGCGCAGAGGCGGCGGAGGAGCAGGGCGAACCGGAGGCAATCCGACGACAATGACCGATTTCGGATTGCGGAAAGACGGCGGATTGTTGAGGCGGAGATTGAGCTCGTTCTCCTTCGGCAACGCCAGCGCCGGGATGTATTGATACTGCGCGGTGTGGGCTGTGCTGAGAATGCGGACGACATCGACAACAGCGCCGACGTAGGGGCTGTAATATCCGCCTCGCGCGGTGGGCGTGGCGCTGATTTGAGCGAGCAGATCGGAGGAAGCCCCTGAGGTAAGCGACGCCACCATGGTCTCGCTGTGGGCGTCATCCAGAACGAGTTGATCTGTGTTCTGAGTGAGGCACGGCACCTGCTGGGCGCTCGGCTTGTCGAAACATTGCTGGTCGAGCTTCATGTTGAGGCTGCGAGCCAGCATGGTGGTGTGTGTCTTTGCCTGATCGGGATCGGCGGTATAGGTTTCGCGGACAGCTTCCAGATATTTCTCGAGGCGCTGGCGGTCGAGGCTCGCTTGTTGCAGGTCTTGCGCGGCGCGAACGAATGCTCCGGGCTTTCCGCGAACCGCGGTGCGCAGGGTGCTGAATGCGCCCCCAGTCTCAGGAGCGAGAAGCACCAGGGCTTCTTCGGCTTCCTCCGGGACAATAACAAAAACTCCCTCGTCGTGGACCGGCTTCGACCAGGTCTCGACCCGAGTGAACCAGGAATCCGGCGGAGGATTGGTAGCGCCGCGAAGAAACACGATCACCATCAAATAGCGCACGGACTGGCTATCGGGAAGGTCGGCGTGAACCCACAGGCGGTCTCCAGCCTGGAGATTGGGGACTTCGGCGATCGGCAGAGTAGTTCCAGCGCGCTGGACGCGAACTTCGACCTTTGGACCTATCAGGTCAAAGGCTGCGCCGTCGGCGTGAGCGCGGCTCAGAGGATAGAGGATGAACAGAAAAAGCAGCGACGCGGCCAGGCGGCGCCGCAACGACTCCATGGGTCCCGTAGAACGCACTACTTCCCTCTCATGCTTGGAGTTCCGGCAATTCGGCTGTCCGCCTATTTTAACTGATTTGGATCAGCGTCCGGCCAGCAGAATCCATATCGGTGGGCCACAAACTATCGGATGTTCAGCGGGGAAGGTAAGTTGCTTCATTCCGCAGGCGGAAGTTGTAAGTACTGGTGCGCGTTGCGATAGCAAATATCTTCAACGAGGCGCTTTAAAAGAACTTGGTCGTGAGGGAGTTCGCCGCGGACGATGTCGCGGCCGATGATGTCGCAGAGCACGCGGCGGAAATATTCATGGCGCGGATAGGACATGAACGAACGGGAGTCGGTGACCATGCCGATGAAACGGGAGAGCAGGCCCACATTGGAAAGCGCATCGATCTGCGCGGTGATTCCGTCTTTCTGATCGAGAAACCACCAGGCGCTGCCGTATTGAATCTTGGCGGGCTGGATGCCTTCCTGGAATGAACCGATGAGCGTGGCGAACGCGAATGTGTCGGCAGGATTAACGTTGTAGAGAATCATGCGGGGGAGCGCATTTTCTCGGGACAACAGATCGAGGAAGGCAGCGAGCGAGCGGGTCTGGGGGAAATCGCCGATTGTGTCGTATCCGGTGTCGGGGCCGATGCGGGCGCGGGCCGCGGAATTCACGTTGCGAAGCGCGCCGAGATGGAGCTGCTTCGTCCATTCTTTTTCGGCATCGAGGCGTCCGAAAAATAGCATCATGAAGGAAGCGAATTGGTCGCGCTCTTCTTCGGAGATGTCGTTTCCGCTTCGGGCCTTCGAGAAGATCGCAGCCGCTGCTTCTTCTGAACATGGAGTTGCGAAGCAGCGGTCGAGGCCGTGATCGGAGAGCCGGCATCCGAGGACATGGAAATCGTCGTGACGCTTGCGAAGCGCGGCAAGAAAAGTCTGGAAATCGTGAATGTCTACGTTGGACGCGGCGGCGAGTTTGTCGATCCACGGCGAAAAATCTGAGCGTCCAACCCAGAGTGCTTTGTCTGGCCGGAACGCCGGGAAGACTTTCGTCGGAAGAGTTGATTTTGCGAGCTTCCGGTGATGACGTAAGTCGTCGGTCGGATCGTCGGTGGTGCAAACGATTTTGACGCGGAATTTCTGGAGAATTTTCTGAGCTGTCAGCTGATTCGCCAGCACTTCATTTGCGCGCTCCCAAATTCTTGGCGCAGAGGTTTCGTCGAGCAGATCTGAGATCCCGAAATAGCGCTGCAGTTCGAGATGCGTCCAGTGATACAGAGGATTGCGGAGCGTGTAAGGGACCGTGCGCGCCCACGCCAAGAATTTCTCGTAGGGGCTGGCATCGCCGGTGATGAATTTCTCCGGAACGCCGTTGGTCCTCATGGCCCGCCACTTGTAGTGGTCGCCTTCGAGCCAGATTTCGAACAAGTTGGCGAACCGGCGATTATTGGCGATTTCCTCGACGGGCAGATGACAGTGATAGTCGAGAATCGGCTGCGGCGCGGCGTAGTCGTGATACAGTCGCCGTGCGACATCGTTCGAGAGAAGAAAATTCTCGTCGAGGAAGGCTGTCATTGCTCAGTTTTTCTTGCATGCCCGCGTGGAGCATACG
>DATJOA010000257.1:0-11512 GCA_035507635.1 Candidatus Acidiferrales bacterium | reverse complement strand
CATGCCGCACAGCTGGCAATAGATGTCCTTTCCACTGCGCTCCGCAAGTTCAAATAAGATCAATCTATGTCCTCCGATTATGCCGTCCGGCGCATTGCCTGCCTTCAGCCCAGCGCCACGGTGATCCTCGGGGCGGTAGGCGAACTCGGGCGGGTAGTCGCCTGCACGCGATATTGCGCCGACGTCGTCTCTGCCGTGGCGGATGGCTCCCGCACGATTCTGGCTGACTCCTGGACGGCTAACGCTGAACAGATCATGGCTGCTCATCCCGATCTCGTAATCGCCTCAGTTCCCTATCAGGAAAAGGCTGTGGTGGAGATTCTGAAGTCAGGAGCGCGTTTTCTTGGACTTGCTCCCAAGAATCTGGAAGACGTTTACGCCGACATTGCAACCATTGCCGGACTGGTGGGCGCAGCCGAACGCGGAGATGCCGTGATCTCCGCCATGAAGCAAGCGATCGAGCAGGTGCGAAGTCGAGTATCGGCCAGTGCACGCCCGAAAGTCTTCTGCGAAGAATGGGGCAAACCGGTGATCGCGTCGCAAAAATGGGTGGCGGAATTGGTCGAGGCTGCCGGTGGAGAGTTTCTCGGCGAACCCGGCCGGACGATTCCTGCGGCTGACCTTGCAGCGCTTGATCCCGATGTGATCGTCGCGGCGTGGTGCGGTGCCGGCGATCGGGTTCCACTCGAAAAGATCGTCGCGGACCGGGGCTGGCGGCAGACTTCCGGAGCCCGCACGGGACGCGTCTTCTGCATTCGCGACGAGTTCCTCAATACCCCAGCTCCCACACTCCTTCGCGGTATGGAGGCACTAGCCTTCGCCATTCATCCTGAGCTTTTCCCGAAACCCGAAGGGATCCGTCAGATTACGAGAGTTCCTGCAGCAATCGCAGCGGATTTGCCCCGCTGAGTTAAGATTTCTCTATGGCCGTCACTACGCGAATCGAAGAAGTGCGGAACGAAATCAACCAACTGGCGCAATCCGCGCCCGCAGCGCAGGACCTGATGCGGATGATGGTCAAGCTCCTGCACGACCGAATGCTCAAATACAACTGGGTGGGCTTCTATATGCTCGAGCCCGGCGCGAAGCCTCCGGTGCTGGTGCTGGGCGCATTCGAGGGCGCGATGACGCCCCACACACGCATCCCGCTCAATCAAGGAATTTGCGGAGCCGCCGCATCCAGCGGGCAGACCGTGGTCGTCGATGACGTCAACAAGGATCCGCGCTATCTTGCGTGTTCGCTCGAGACGAAATCTGAAATCGTTGTGCCTGTCTTCGTGCACGGCAGGGTAGTCGGCGAGCTCGATATCGACAGTCACTTCCCTTCCGCTTTTACTTCCGAACATCAGGAACTGGTTCAGCATTGCGCCATGCTGGTGGGCAAGAAACTGGAACAAGCCTCGGCATGAGAGTGGAAAAAGGCAAGGTGCGCGCCCCGGAGATCGGCCGGGTGTGGCTGAACTCTACTCCACTCAGCTTTCGCCAGTTGCGCGGGCGCGTCGTGCTGGTCGATTTCTGGGACTACACCTGCGTCAACTGTATCCGCACGCTGCCCTATGTGCAGGCGTGGCACGAGCGCTATCGAGCTAAGGGATTGACCGTCATCGGCGTTCACACGCCGGAGTTCACCTTTGCACAATATGAATCGAACGTTGAGCGTGGAGTGCGCGAGTTTGGGCTTACCTATCCGATCGTCATCGACACCAATCGCGAAATCTGGAAGGCGTTTGCCAACCGTTACTGGCCGACGAAGTATCTGCTCGACAAAGACGGATACCTTCGCTACGGACACTTTGGCGAAGGTGGCTATGCGGAGTGCGAGCAGGCAATCCAGGAACTCCTGCGAGAGATCGACCCGAAGATAGAACTTCCGCCGCTGATGGAACCGGTGCGCGAAGAAGATCATGTTGGCGCGGTCTGCTTTCGACCATCAGGCGAGCTCTATCTCGGCAATCGCCGCGGACGGCTCGGCAATGAAGGCGGATTCAAGGAGGATCAGATCGCCGATTACGCTTACAGCGGCAAGCTTGAGGAAAACTTCGTCTATGCCGCCGGGCGATGGGCATCGACCGCGGAGTACTTCGAAGCCGCCGAAAACGGTCCTCATACTTTGCGATTGAAATTTGAGGCGTCCGCCGTAAACTTGGTCATGGCTTCCCCCCATGCGCCGTCTTCCGAAGTTTCGATTCTGCAGGATGGCAAGCCTCTCTCGCGCGCGCAATCCACCAGAGACACGCGATTCCGTTCTCGACCAGACGGAACGGAAGAAAGTTACGTGGTCGTCGATTCCGCCCGGATGTACTTCCTCGCCGATAATCACGAATTCGGAGAGCACGAATTAGAACTTCGATGCTCTTCGGGGGTAGCAGCCTTCGCATTTACTTTCACCAGTTGTGTCGATCCCGTTGCCAGCGCATTGCAGGCAACTGCACAGCCATGAAACGCGTCGTTGCAGGACTTATCGTGCAGAATGGCAAGTTGCTCGTGTGCCAGCGCACGCGGCATCAGACGATGCCGCTTAAATGGGAGTTTCCCGGTGGAAAAATCGAAGAAGGCGAACAGCCACGCGATGCGCTACGCCGCGAGCTAGAAGAAGAGCTGGGAATTCAAGCCAAGATCGGAAACGAAATTGTCAGAATTCAGCACGAATACCCCAACCATGGGATGGTGGAGTTGCGGTTCTTCGAGGTGAGAGAGTATCAGGGCGAGCTTGAGAACTGCATCTTCAAAGACATTCAGTGGTCCTTGCCCAAAGATCTTCCGAAATACGACTTTCTTGAAGCCGACCTGACGCTGGTAAAGGACCTCGCCGCGGGTAAGCTGCTCGAGTTGCCTTAGCCTCCGCCGCCCACCGAAGCGTACATCCACGCTACTGACAGCGCGATTACGACGACGGTGGTTGCCCACGCGACAATGTTCAGGAAACGCGTGTTCGTGTATTCGCCCATCAGCTCTTTTTTGTTCACGAGAATCAGCATGAAGATCAGGACAAACGGCAGCACGACTCCATTGAGCACCTGCGACCAGATGACGATTCTCACCAACTGCCCTGAGGGGATCACCAGCACGAGCGCACCGCCAGCGATGATCAGGAAGGTATAGAGCCAGTAGAAGAATGGAGCCTCTCCGAATTTCAGTCCGACGCCTGATTCAAAGCCCAGGCCTTCGCAGACTGTATAGGCAGTAGAAAGCGGCAGAATCGACGCCGCGAACAGAGACGCGTTGAACAATCCCACGGCGAAAAGAATGTAGGCGTAATCACCCGCGAGAGGCTTTAAAGCCTGCGCCGCGTCCGCCGCGTATTTAATATCGCGGAACCCGTGGACATACAGCGTGGCCGCGCAGGCCACGATGATGAACCAGGCGACCACGTCCGTGAAGATGCATCCGGTGACCACGTCGATGCGCGACGCGTTGTATCCGCGGCGGGTGACGCCCTTCTCGACGATCGACGACTGCAGATAGAACTGCATCCAGGGAGCGATCGTGGTTCCGACCACACCAATCACCATGAAGAGGTAAGCCTGATCCCGGAAAGCGTGCACATCGGGTGGCTTGAACGTCGCGATGGTCGCATCTTTCCAGAATGGATGAGCGAGAATTCCGGCAAAAATGTAAGTCACATAAAAGAAGGACGCCGCCAGGAAAACTTTTTCGACGCTCTTATACTGCCCTTTCACCACGATGAGCCACACAATCACGCCGCAAATCGGCACCGTGTAGATGCGGGGCAGCGCAAACAGCTCCAGACTCGTGGCGATGCCGATGAATTCCGTCACCACGTTCCCGAAGTTGATGACGAGAATGCCTAGCATCATCAGGAACGTGATCCGCAGCCCAAACTCTTCCCGGATGAGATCGCTCAAACCTTTGCCGGTGACCGCTCCCATGCGGGCACACATCTCCTGCACCACGATCAGCGCAATGGTGATCGGGATCATGGTCCATAACAGAAGATGTCCAAATTGGGCCCCGGCCTGGGAATAGGTCAGGATGCCGCCGGCGTCGTTATCGACGTTGGCCGTGATGAATCCCGGCCCGACTACGGCGAGGAACAGCAGGATTCGGGTTTTCCAACGCCTCAGGAACCTCATTCGCAATTTTCGCAGACATAGGTTGGAGCAGTTTGGCCACAAACGACGCCACAGGATAAATGCACGCAGCGAATCTGACCAAATGAAAAGTGCTAGCGCAAGAAATTTCTAGGGTGGAAGCCAACTTACTCTCGAGATGACCGGGGCTTCAGCGAAATAACGCCTGCACTCCGGCCGCAAACGAGTGCCATGCGGCTGTTTTGCCAATCGGTAAGCGGATCTGCTGAACAAAAATCAAGAAGCCGCTCGCCCAAAGCGTAGCTCGATGAACTTTTCGGGTCGACCACAGATCGTAACCAGCCAGCAGTAACAGGAAGGCGTACAAGACGGTCGCATCGTGCTCCGGCTTATGAAAAAGCCAGCTGAAGCGGAAGCGCGCAATCGCAGCAATCAATATGCCTACGGTTGCGATGTAGATGAGCCGCTTGTGAGTCGGCGGATCGCGACGCGCCCGGAAGGCAAAAAAGATTAGCGTCGCAAAGATGACGATGTCGGTCATTGGTACGATATAGAAAAAATAAGTGTCGACTCCTGCGGGAGCGGTCCCACGAACCAGGCGATCGGTGGCAGCGATCCATCCCGCGACTACCATCAGGCACGCTAGCCCAAAACCGAGGAGGCCCAATTTCCGGTGAATGCCCACCCGGCCCGCCAGGGCAAGAGAATTCTGCGCCACCAGCAACACCATCCAGCACGAAAACAGAGCTGCGTGGACATGGATGATTCGGTTCGGAAGCGGGGCATTAATAACGCCGGCCCAGTAGTAGGTCGGGCCGAAGCCGAGCAGGACGATCGCCAGCATCAGCCAGGCCGTCCCTGAAAAGAAGTAATGGTCGAAACGTCGACCGGGCAAAGCAGGCACAGCTTGAGTCGTCAGGCGAGTTGGCGCCAACGTGGCGGACATAGGCGATCCTAGAATTTTCTGTTTTGCAGCCCCAGGGAGAGTGGCGCCATTATAACGGAGAACGAGGATTCCGAATTCCCCGAATGGCGGTGAAGGTTCACAATTTCGCCCGCAACATGCTGATCACATCGTCGGAGGTGATGACTCCGGTTAGCTTGTTATGTTCATCGACGACTGGCAGCGTCTGGAGATTGTATTTGTCGAAGAGCTCCGCCACTTCGTTATCCCCGACACCTTCGTGAGCCAGAACCAGCGGTTCCTGGCTCAGAGAGAGCATAGGGGTTGAAGTCGCCGCGAGCACGATTCGAGCCAAAGGAACCGCGGCCAGCAGAGTGCCGTTGGAATCCACGAGATAGATCGTACTCACCGCTTCCACGCCGCCTTCGAATTCACGCAAGGAATCGATGGCGTTCTGCACCGTTGCTCCAACCGGCAGGGCTAGAAACTCAGTGGTCATCCGGCCGGCAGCCGTTTCTTCTTTATGTTCCAGCAGCTCGACTACGTCCTGCTGCGCCTCGGGCTCCATCTGAACGAGAATCTGTTCGGTCCGATCCTCGGGCAGATCGCCGAGCAGGTCGGCAGCGGCGTCGGGATCCATCTCCTCCACGATTTCAGCCGCGCGCTCCGAATCCAGCGATTCGACGATCGCCTTCTGAACCCTCGGTTCTACCTCCTCCAGGGCCTCGGCTGCCGTTTCTTCGTCCAAAGTCTGAAAGACGGCCTGGCGCTCGTCCGGAGCCAGCTCTTCCACGATGTCGGCGATATCGGCAGGATGAAGTTTCGCTATGCCGTCATGAGAGATCTTCAGCTTGACGCGCCGCGCCGGGTCGGTCTCGATGACGTCAACAAATTTCCACGGGATGCTCCGGGGCGGGATCTTTCCCAATAGCGCCTGCAGGGCCGGGCGCGGTGCGACTCCGCGCAAGAGGCGGCGAACGGCTCCGCGCGCCCCCACATCAACGCCTTGAACCCTGAGAACGGGGCGGGCTGAAGCTGAGTCTTTCGGAGAATCGAACTCCAGATCGACATCGTTGACCCGGACCACTTTTCTTCCATTGACATCGATCACCTGCTGATCGAGCAGATCGCGCTCGAGCAGGAACAGTCCCTCAGTACCATTCGCGGCGGGCCATTCGCCGGATGCCGTGCTGGCCCGCACTCCCCCGTTAATCGCCGACACCGCAGTGAATGGCAGGAGGCGATTGCCAGACTTCGTCTTGACGATCAGCGAGGCGATACGAGACCGGTCTTCCTGAGGGGCGAGTGTGATTTCGCGCACACGTCCCGCCGCGCCCGACGGGTCATACACCGTCGCGCCAAGCAATTCGGTGAGCGCGAGAGTCGGCATTCCGCCTAGAGCATAACCAACTCGCGCGAATTTCGAAACGGATTTTTCCGAAATTCCGCGAGAAATTTCCTTAGAATGAACCTAAGTAACGGACCGTAGACTCGTCCGCAGGTCTCGGACTTCAGCCCTCACACCTTTGGGGACACCTCGGCTGTCCGGCGGCGCAGGGGCATCTCGCCGCGGGGTTCTTATGTCGGAGGGACAAGTAACTCTCCACTGCCACCATCCGCGAGCCCTAATCTCTGGCGCCTGAGGTCTGAAGCCCGAGGTCCACACTCCAGCCCGTATAATCAAAACAAGAGCGTGCGCCTCATCTTCGACATCTTCGGCCAGACACTCCGGACTCTGTGGGCTCATAAACTGCGCTCGTTCCTGACTATGTTCGGCATTGCGTGGGGCGTCGGTTCCCTGCTGCTTCTGGTCGGACTGGGCGAGGGTTTCCGCGCCGGCAACCGTAAGCAGTTCGACTCTCTGGGCGAAAATGTCATGTTTATATGGTCGAGCCGCGCTCCGATCATGCAGGGGAGTTTCACGGCACTGCGCCAGTATTACCTCACGTATCGCGATTATCAGGACGTCATCACCGAGTGCCCCAGCGTCGGCGCGGCCGTGCCGATTATCTACCGCAGCGACATCCGTGCGGTCAGCGATTTCTATCAGGCTAGCGGACAAATCAACGGCGTCCCTCCCGAATTCGTCAAGATCCGCTATACCCCCATGAACGAAGGTCGCTGGCTCAATACCATGGATGAACAGCAACGGCGGCACGTCATTGTTCTCGGAGACGAGACCCGCCGGACCCTTTTTCTTGGCCGGCCGGCAATCGGCAGCACGATCCTGCTGAATGGAATTCGCTTTACCGTAATCGGGACCATTCAGCGGATCGGCCACGGTGACAACAACACCCAGAACCTGAAGAACTACATCCCTTTTTCAACAATGCACGAGTATTTCCCGCCACTGAATGCCGGGACCGATCCTGACGTTATTTCAATGATCGACTACCAGCCTCGGTCGCGGGCCCTGCACGCAACCGCGCGCGAAGAGGTGCATCGCATTATCGGCCACAACCACAATTTCGATCCCGAAAATCCCGATTCTTTCGACGAATGGGACACGGTCCGCACCGTCGATCAGGTGGGCAAGATTTTTGATGCCATGAATATGTTCCTGGGCAGCGTGGGGCTTGTGACGCTGGCTCTGGGCGCGATCGGGATCATCAATATCATGCTCGTTGCCGTGGCCGACCGCACGCGTGAGATCGGATTGCGCAAGGCCATCGGAGCCACGAACGGCAGCATAATGTTTCAGTTCTTTGTGGAAGGTGCGTTCCTGACCCTGGTCAGTGGCGGAATCGGAATCGCTGGTGCCGCGGCTTTGATGTCTGCGCTTTCTGGCGTGAATCTCGGCCAGGGCTTCGATCCTCCCAAGCTCGTAGCTTCGACCGCGCTGTTGGCCGTGGTGTCTTTGAGCGTGGCGGGCGTAGCCGCCGGGCTCTATCCCGCTCGCCGTGCCGCGTCCCTGGAACCGGTAGAGGCGCTCCGCAAGGAATAAGCATGCATAGAGATCTCCTCAAGCAGGCTTATTCGGCCATGCGTCACGATCTGCGTCGTACCTTGCTCACCATGGCCGGCATGGCTTGGGGCATTGCCACAGTCGTCCTGCTTCTTTCCTATGGCAACGGTTTCGGCCATGCGATCGAGGCCATCTTTCAGAGTTTCGGCGCGACCGCCGTCGGAGTGTTTCCGGGACGCACTTCGCAGCAGGCCGGAGGCAACAAGGCGGGTGTGCCGATCCGCTTCACGAATGACGACATTGATCTTCTCGCGAATAATCTTCCGCTCTGTCGGCATGTCGTGCGCGAATCCGACAAGCAATCTACAGTTCAAAATAACAATCGCTCGTTCACCTTCCCGGTGATGGCGATTGATCCGGCGATCCAGGAGATATGGAATCTCGACGTCTCCGAAGGAAGATTTCTGAACGATGCCGACAACTTGCAGCACGGGCTCTACGCGGTCATTGGCTCGGAGGCTCGCGACAGGCTCTTCTCCGGAATGCCCGCCGTCGGCCAGGACATCCGCATCGATGGCGTCACATTTCAGATCGTCGGCGTCGGAGCTCCGCGGATGCAGGAGGGCGACAATGACAATAACCGCGTTGTCTACATTCCCTACAACTCGATGGATGTCCTCAAAGACAATCATTACCTCGACGGAATCTGGCTCGACTCGATGGGCCTTGACCACGACAAAATGGACAAGACCATCCGGGAAACTCTTGCCGCCGCGCACAATTTCAAGCCCGATGACAATCGCGCCGTATTCGTCTTCGACGCCCAGAAGCAGCTTTCACAATTCGGCATTATCACCATGGCGTTAAAAGTATTGCTGGCATTCATCGGAACCGTGACGCTGGGGATTGGCGGCGTCGGCCTGATGAATATCATGCTGGTTTCGGTGACGCAGCGGACCCGCGAAATCGGTGTCGAAAAGGCGCTAGGTGCGCGGCGGCATCATATTCTTTTTCAATTTCTTGCCGAGGCAATGGTGATCACCGCTGCCGGCGGTGTTCTCGGGATCCTCCTTTCCTATGCTGTTTCAATCTTGGCTGGACGCATCACGTTCTATAGTGCGCTCGCCTCTCACGCGGAAGCCGCCGATATTCGCCTGATCGTCTCTCCTACGATTCTCGTGATTGCGACCAGCATTCTTGCTGTTGTGGGAGTAGTCAGCGGAATGGTTCCGGCGCTGCGTGCCGCTAATCTCGATCCCATCGAAGCCTTACGTTACGAGTAGCGATTCCCGCTTCGCTAAGTAAAAGAGCCGGAGCGGAGTCACTCCGGCTCATTCGATCCGCGCTGAAGTTCATCAGGCGTGGGTCGCATCGACGAGGTGCCTGCACAAGACGAGACGCCCTTCCCCAGCGCACTCCCGTAAAATGGGGACGCATGCCCGACGACCTGCTTTCGCGAGTGCCCCCTCCGGCCGATGCTCGGGTTGCTTATGGTTCGGATCCGAATCAGTTTTTTGATCTGCGACTGCCGGTGGGCGCAAAGAAAAGTAAAAAGCTCTGCCCGCTGATCATCAACATCCATGGCGGATTCTGGCGCGCGAAATATAATCTCGACCACGCCGGGCACCTCTGCGTGGCCCTTACCGCGGAAGGGCTGGTTACGGCGAACCTCGAGTACCGGCGCGTCGGCAACGTTGGTGGAGGCTGGCCCGGTACCTTCGAAGATATTCGCGCCGCATATCAGTTTCTCGCTCAGCACGCTGCCAACTACTCCATCGATCCGGCAAGAATCGTGGTCCTTGCACACTCCGCGGGCGGACAACTCGCGCTGTGCCTCGCGGCGCACGAGCCAGTCGTAAACCGGGTCATCTCTTTGGCGGGCGTCGTCAATCTGTGCCGCGCCTATGAACTGCATCTCAGTAACAACGCCGTCGTGGAATTTTTGCGCGGCACCCCCTCCGAAGTGCCCGACCATTATCGCGAAGCCGACCCGATGCAGCTTTCGATTCCTCACGCAGATCAGCGGTTGATTCATGACCTCAACGATGAAGATGTGCCCCTCGCTTTCAGTTCCGATTACGTTGCTGCCAAGCAGAAACTCACAGGAAATCGAAAAGAAGACGTGCATCTGGTTGAGATCGCCAAGGCAAGTCACATGGATCTGATCGATCCGCAGTCGAGCGCTTGGAAACACGTGAAAAACGTTGTAATGCGGCTTGCTCGTTGACACGTCAGGTCCGCCGCTTTCCTTCCCTCCTGCGTCCAGGAATTTGAACGCGGGTGATATCGCGGCTGATATAACGAGAGGATTGATCGCACCGGTGATCTTGCGTACAATTTCAAGATTCCCAACACATTTCAGCGACCCGGGCGTTGCGAACCCGTTTCGCGTAAGAACGACAAACTATGGCGCGCAGCAATACACCGGGCTTAGCTCAACAACACAATCTTCCAGAACCATCACTCTACGGTTTGCTGTTTCACAACAGTCTCGACGGCATCATGCTCACTGCTCCAGATGGGCGAATTCTCGACGCCAATCCGGCGGCATGCAAAATCTTGGGCCGATCGCGCGAGCAGATTCTGGTCGAAGGCCGAGCCGGACTCATCGATAACACGGATCCCCGCCTGGAAGCCTATGTCGCCGAACGCAAGCGGAGCGGAAAAGTACACGGCGAACTCATCGCGCGGCGCACGGATGGATCGCTGTTCCCGATCGAGTTCTCTTCCGTCGTTTTTCCAGGCCCCGAAGGCGACGCGAGAACGTGTCTGATCATTCGCGACATCAGCGCGCGCAAGACCGCGGAGGAAGAACGCGAGCGATTGATTCAGCAACTGAGAGATGCCCTGGGACAGGTCAAAACGCTCAGTGGCTTACTGCCGATCTGCGCTTCCTGTCACAAAATCCGCGACGGCCAAGGCAGTTGGCATGTGCTGGAAAACTACATCCGCAAAAACACGGGAGCCGACTTCACTCACGGCATCTGCCCCGAGTGCCGTCGCAAACTCTATCCGGAGACGATTTCCCAGTAACCTGCCTGCCGTAATAACTTCTCGTTCCGATCCCTTATAATCGTCGGTCACACAGAGAGGAAATCCTTTGCCCTTCGACGACCTCCGTCAGTGGATCGCTGCGCTCGATCGCGCCGGCGAACTCAAGCGAATACAGACCGAAACTGACCCGATTCTCGAAATCCCCGAAATCACCGACCGTGTCTCAAAAAGTCGCGACGCGAAAGGCGCTCCCGGAGGCCCAGCCTTACTCTTCCAGAATTGCAAGGGCCACCCGGGCTCGCAGTTGCTGATCAATCAGTTCGGCTCTGACGCGCGCATGAAGATGGCTGTGGGCGTGAATTCCTACGACGAGATCGCCGCGCGCTTCCGCATGTTTATGGACATGAAATCTCCGCAGGGATTTCTCGACAAACTGAAGATGCTGCCGCTGTTGACTGAAGCCGGAAAATTTTTCCCCCGCACAGTCGCCAGTGGGCCGTGCAAGGAAGTCATCAAGCGCGACAGCTTCTCGCTGTTCGACTTCCCTATCCTGAAGTGCTGGCCCAAAGATGGCGGACGCTTCATTACCCTTCCCTGCGTCACCACGCGCGATCCCAAATCAGGCAAGCGCAACCTGGGCATGTACCGGATGCAGGT
>DATJOA010000256.1:0-4567 GCA_035507635.1 Candidatus Acidiferrales bacterium | reverse complement strand
TCGAACTTTCCCCCGGCATGCAGTGTGGTCATCACTACCTGCGCCGCGGAAACCTTCTCTCCGTCGATATCCATGTCGTCGACAGGAATGCCGCGGCCGTCATCGATCACCGTGATGGAGTTGTCGAGGTGAATCGCGACTTCAATCTTCGTGGCAAATCCGGCAAGCGCTTCGTCAACGGAATTGTCGACCACTTCATACACGAGATGGTGCAGACCGAGTTCGCCCGTCGACCCGATATACATCGCAGGACGTTTGCGGACCGCTTCCATTCCGCCGAGCACTTTGATCGAATCGGCGGTGTAGTCGCTGTTGCTGTTCCCGTTGCCTCCGTTAATCGGAGTCACTTTTCCGTTTTTTGTTTTGGCGTCGACGATGGGAGTATTGATCTCTTTAGTGGCCATTCCGCTCCGCGAAAATGTCCCGAATTTTTGTGTTCTCGAATGTGCTGCTTTCGGTCCTGGAACCAGGCTGGAAGTGCATTCGATCCATCTTTTCTTGAGCTCTCCGAGTCAGACTCAAGTTATTGAAATTGCTAATACTTAGGATCGATTCTTACTGTAAAGATTATACCACAAAAGAGGTGCGTTTTCGAGGCGCGATCAAGCGCTGAATCGAGGGAGTAACGCGGTGGGAAGCGTCTCAATCGAATGAATTGTCGCCAGTTGATAACAGTTAGAAAAAGTCTGGCAGAATGAAGCATCTCTATGCAACACGTACTTCGTTTTCTGGCCCTGAGTCTAGTGCTGTTGCCGAGTCCAAAACGCGACTCTCCTAACCTGCGCATCGCGCAGGTACCTGACGGAGCAATTGCACGAGGCATTTATAGGAACGATGCCCTCAACGTTTCGTTTCAGATTGGGGATGGCTGGGCTGCCGTATTGATACCGGCCCGATCCTTGCAGTTCGCGCCTCAACTTCCTGCTGACAATCCGGTGAACCAGTGCTCCAGAGCCCTTTTTTCGAGCGAGCCGAGTCATTCTGCAACCAAGGCGTTTGGCCCAAAGGCGACCGTCTTCATATTCGTCCCGGAATGCTTCCCGGGCGCACCATTTCCACGGTCCGCGAAGGATCGAGCAGCAGTTAGGAAGTTCGCTGAACGAGTAGCCCACTCGTTCGCTCGCACTCCATATATTGGAGAGTCTGGCTCCGACTTTGGCAGCTTTGACGCCGGAGGGCACACATTTGTCACCCTGGCTGCGGACAAGAACGTTCCGAGTAACGATCAAGAGACTGTACATGTCAACATGCCGCTGATGCTAACGGAGTCGAATGGATATTGGGTTGTAGTAGCCGAGATTGTGGACGACAACTCAAAGGCGATCATGGAAGGCTCTCGATTCGGCATAAGCGAACGGCGGTAGAACGATGGGAAGCCGTGCCGATTAGCGACAACCCGTTCACTGATTGATCGAAGAATCCCCCGCAAAAAAAAGACAGGGCGGCCATCTCAGGCCGCCCGCTCGATAGTCTTGTTAATGTTTTACGCCGTCGCCGGTCTCTCTCCGCCTTTCGCCCGTCCAGGCTCCAGATTCGGCTTGATGACATGCTGCACGCCATCGTCGGGCTTTACGGCTGGCGGAGGCATCGGCGGAAGTTCCTTGCCGTCCACCAGCAGCTTGATTTCGTTGGCGTCGAGGACTTCCCGCTCGATCAACGCCCGCGCCACTTTCTCCAGCGTATCGCGGTTGTCCGACAGGATCTGCCTTGCCGTCGTGTAGCCGTTGTTGACCAACTTGCGCACTTCCTGATCGATCTTGATCGCCGTATCCTCGCTGTAGTCGCGATGCTGCGCGATCTCGCGGCCGAGAAAGATCTGCTCTTCCTTCTTGCCAAACGTCAGCGGACCCAGGTCGCTCATGCCCCACTCGCAGACCATCTTGCGAGCCATATCGGTCGCCCGCTCAATGTCGTTGCCTGCGCCGGTGCTCATCACGTTGAGGAACATCTCTTCCGCAATGCGACCGCCCATCAGGATCGCGATCTGCGTGTCCAGATAGTTCTTGTAGTAGTTGTGCCGGTCGTCGGTGGGCAACTGCATCGTCACGCCCAAAGCCATGCCACGCGGAATGATCGTCACCTTGTGCAAAGGATCGGAGTACGGCATCTTCGCGGCCACCAGCGCGTGTCCAGCCTCGTGATACGCCGTATTCTTCTTCTCCTCATCGGTCAGCAGCAGCGACTTGCGCTCCACGCCCATGAGGACTTTGTCCTTGGCTACCTCAAAGTCATATTGCAGCACGGCCTTGCGGTTCTGCCGCGCCGCGGCCAAAGCGGCTTCGTTGACCATGTTGGCCAGATCGGCGCCCGAGAATCCCGGGGTTCCGCGAGCCAGTACGGAGAGATCGACATCCTCGGCAAGAGGAATCTTTCGCGTATGAACCCGAAGGATCTCTTCGCGTCCACGGACATCCGGACGGCTCACCACTACCCGCCGGTCAAAGCGCCCAGGCCGCAGCAGCGCCGGATCGAGCACGTCGGGCCGGTTCGTCGCCGCCATCAGGATGACGCCTTCATTCGATTCGAAGCCGTCCATCTCGACCAACAACTGGTTCAAAGTCTGCTCGCGCTCGTCGTGTCCGCCGCCAAGCCCAGCGCCGCGGTGGCGTCCAACAGCGTCAATTTCGTCGATGAAGATGATGCAGGGAGCATTCTTCTTGCCTTGCTCAAATAGGTCGCGCACGCGGCTGGCACCCACGCCAACGAACATTTCTACGAAGTCCGACCCTGAAATCGAGAAGAACGGAACGTTCGCCTCTCCGGCAACCGCTCGCGCCAGCAGGGTCTTACCCGTTCCCGGAGGCCCAACGAGCAGCACGCCTTTCGGAATCCGCCCGCCGAGTTTCTGGAACTTTTGCGCCTCGCGCAGGAATTCGATAATCTCGCGCAGCTCTTCCTTGGCCTCTTCCACTCCGGCGACGTCTTTGAACGTCACCTTCTTCTGCTGCATCGAAAGCAGCCGGGCCCGGCTCTTGCCGAATGATAAAGCTTTGTTCCCGCCGGTCTGCATCTGGCGGATCATGAAAAACCAGAGCGCGCCTAACAGGATCAACGGAGCCCAGGTCCCCAGCAGAGTTAACGATAGGTTCCCGCTGTTGACGTCGTGGAAGTTCATCACAACGCCCTTGTCGTGCAGGCTCTTGAGCAGCTCCGGCGTGAAGTAGTTGGTCGGAGCCGTCGTGTGAAACGCCGAGCCGTCGCGGAGTTTGCCGCGAACCTCCATGCCGTTTACGGTGATCTCTTGAACACTGTTCTGGTCGATGTCACTGATAAATTGGGTGACGGTGACTTCCTTGTCCTTCTGACCGTCGCGAGCCCCTTTCACAACCTCCCACAGCAGCAGGGCCGAGACGCCGATTAGCAGCCAGAACAGCACGGTCTTTACAGTTGAGTTCACCTAGAAGACTCCTGAAGCGCCATGTGCACAACTCGCCGGTCGCATACAGCTATTAGATGCCCCAGCGAGTATTTCGATTGGCGATTTCCTTAAGACTTTATTCTACATATTCTCCGGGAAAAACGCGCTGATCTTCGCGGATAACTTAAGTCACTGGGGCTCTTGCGCTTGCCGCCTTTACGGTACGAATCATTTCGGCTCAATCGGGGCGCCGGGATCGTGGCGGGGAGGCACAGGTACGTTTCTTCGCTGCATCTGGCGGATCATGAAGAACCATAGCGCTCCCAGCAGAAGCAGAGGAGCCCAGGTACCCAGAACCGGAAGTGACCCGGAATTCGCATCCCTGAACCATACTTCCACCCCTTTTGCGCGGAGCGTGTCCGTATAAACCTCCGGGTTCGCCGGTCCGATCAGGTGAAACTGGTTCTTCCCGTCGCGGTAAGTGCCATTAATTTCGCTTCCCCGGATTCGGACGTTAGCCACCCGTCCCGCGTCTACTTCCGACATAAACTGTGAATAGCTGATCTCGGGTTGGCGCTGGTCGCCCGATTTCGAGCGCACGGTTTCCCACATCAGCATCGCTGACAAAGAAATGACAGCCCAGAAAACCACGGTTTTGAGAGTACGATTCATCCAGCTGACCTAGCGGGCCGCCGCCAGGTAAGGTAGATTGCGGTTGGTCTGCTCCACGGCTCCCAGCCCATATCCGACCAGAAATGTCTCGTCGACGAGGAATCCAAAATAGTCCGGCTGGAGTGGCACCCTCCGGGCGGCTTGCCGATCGAGCAGCGTCACCAGTTTGACCGAGGCCGCGCCACGCGACCGCAGGTCGCTCATCAGAAATTCACTGGTCACGCCCGAATGAACCAATCCCTCCACCAGCAGGATGTGCTGGCCTTTAATCTCCGGCTCATGGCTGAAGAAGATCTCCATCACGTCCGCACCCGCTCCTTGCGGCCGGCTGTACTTGGGCTTGATGAACTGGCATACGACCGGCACATCGATAGCCCTGACCAGGTCCGCCAGGAACATAAACGCGTTTTCGAGGACGGCCAGCATCTGGATGGTCTCGCCTTTGTAGTCGTCGGAAATCTGACGTCCGAGTTCCTTGACCCGCTTTTGAATCTGCTCGGCGCCAATCACTTGCCGCAGTGGCTCGACCCTCGAACC
>DATJOA010000255.1:0-8253 GCA_035507635.1 Candidatus Acidiferrales bacterium | reverse complement strand
CGCGTGACATTCCACTGATACCCAATAAATCGAGTCGCTACGTCTTCGCTGAATGACCAATCCGCCGGACCATCAAGCGTGATCGAATTGTGGTCGTACATCCAGCACAGATTTGACAGCTTCAGATGACCCGCCAGCGATGCTGCTTCGCCGCCGATTCCCTCCATCAAGTCGCCGTCCGAGCACATCGTGTACACGTTGAAATCGAAGATCTCGTAGCCCGGACGATTGAAATTCGCGGCCAGCCACTTACTCGCGATCGCCATCCCGACGCTGTTGCCCACACCTTGTCCCAGCGGACCGGTCGTCGTTTCAACTCCAGTGGTGATGTGCGACTCCGGATGCCCCGGCGTCCGGCTTCCCAGTTGCCGGAACCGTTTAATCTGCTCCAGCGAAACCGCCAAATCCTTTGTGACGTTGCCGTGCTCGTCCACCTGCCGCACTTCCGCGAGGTACAACATTGCGTACAGCAGCATGGAAGCATGTCCATTCGAGAGCACGAACCGGTCCCGATTCATCCACGTCGGATCGGCGGGGTCGTAGCGCAGAAATTCCTGCCACAGACAATACGCAACCGGCGCCAGTCCCATCGGCGCGCCCGGATGTCCCGAGTTCGCCTGCTGTACCGCATCGATTGCCAGAGTTCGAATCGTGTTGATGCACAGCGTGTCTAACTGTGCTCCCGTCGCTAGAACTTGATCACTGACCGCCATACGATTCCGATCCTCCGTTCATCGACCGCCCCGCAAGGCGGCTTCTTTGTTTAGAGTTCCGCACAGGCGAAAGGGTTCAATAGGAAGAAAGTGTATCAATTTCTGCAGAGGTGTGGATTGCGCTGCGGTGAAAAACTACAGCGATTTCGGGCGGGATTGTACTACCTAAGAAGCTGGATATAGCTGTTTTCGCTCTGCGAATTACGCGTGCTGTCTTGCACGAATTTCAGGAACTGCCGCAGGTTTTCCCGGTCTGTCGGAGCCATTCCGTCGAAACGCACTCGGACTCCGGTCGTAGGGCCGCTCCGGGTCACAACCCCGCTCAAAGCGAAGCCTTTAACCCATATCTTTCCGTTCGGAACCCACAAGCCAATCTCGACTTTGGACCCCGACTTGATCGAATTGGCCGTTTCAACCAGACATCCCCCGGCGCTCGTGTTGGAGAGATTGCCCCAGATCGGAGTGCTCGCTTCATCGACGCGCAGTTCGACCGCCACAAAGCACTTCATCCTTGGATGCCGGCGACGATCGGTGCCCCAGTTCGGACTGAAAAAATCTGGCTCAAAGGGCGGAGTTGCCGATGCAGGCGTCGGAACCGGATGGACGACGGAACTCGCCTGGCTGTCTGCGCCGGAACTTGCCTCTCTCCGTGCGCCCGCCTTGATCTCGCGCATCGCCTCCAGCAAAGCCTCTTCACGCTTCTCAGCGGGAGCTTCCCGGTAGGTTTGCAGCAGCTTGCCGACTTGCCGGACCAGGTCCGGGTCCGACAGTATTCGAGTCCAGTCAGTTCCTATCGCCGTGCTCATGAATAATTCTTTCGATCAGGCGTGGGTAGCCCTACGCCAGCTTGAAACAAGGGTCACATTCATTCAAGATGACCTAAGTCACCTGTTACGGACATTCGTCACACGAGGGCCAGAGTCAATCCAGTTGATCGATTGAAGCGAAAACTTGGACTTCCTTTAGTCCCCGTCAAATGTAAGTTGAACAACCTGCGTGGTTTCCGACTGCGCCGGCTCGAACTTCCATTTTGCGATGGCCTCCTGCGCCGCATCAACCAGCACAGGATTTCCGCCCAGAACTCGCGTCGATTTCACCGCACCATTCGGCCGCACAATCGCTTCCACCCGTACCACCCCGTGGATGTGCATCCTCTTCGCAAGTTCTGGATAGACGGGCGCAACGCGGGTTATCACTTTTCTCTCGGAATTGCCCGATTCGCCGTTTTGCGCGCCGGCGACCAAGGTCGTAGTTGCAACCAGTATCAATGTGACCAGAGTTAATGAGATCTTTCTGGACATGCCGTGCGGATCTTTCCTCTCAGACTTACTCAGGTTCAGCTTATCGGGCGCTGTCTGCTCCGGCAATGTACCGAAGGTATTGGCCTTTGGAGCATTCTGGGTTGATATGATCCATCTCTCATCAGGCCTCTGATGCCCTCCCCTGTTTTCTCAGCTACAATCGTTTGCATCGGAAACTCTTATAAACGAATCGAACTTGGAGAGTTATGCTAGATAGTGGACGACCGTAGTCCACCTTTACACATTGAATGCTGAATGATCCCACGATCAAGAATGCAATACTCATGCAAGGTATTCGCAATCGCCGCCTCGATATTCATTTTTATTTCATTTGCTTCTCTGGACCTCGTCTGTCAGACCTCGAACGGCACGGCAACCAGCCCGACCGTCTCTCTCGGCAATCAGAGCCCATTTCTCGGAAGTTCGCCTGAGGGCAAAGCGACCCCAGAGGTTCTTCAGATTGACTTCAAGGAAGCGATTGACCGGGGCTTGCGGAACAATCTCGGCCTGCTCCTGGCGAGCGAGCAAACCGAAGCAGCTCGCGGACAACGCTGGCAGGAACTGAGCGCTCTTCTTCCCGATATCGGCGCTTCGATTCAAGAGAATGTCCAAACCGAGGCACTGGCAGCTCTTGGTTTCAATAAACTGGCGCCATTCTTCGCCGCTCCGGGTTCGACGCCCGCTGCATTTCCTAGAGTCATACCAGCATTCAATTATTTCGACGCCCGGATCGGCCTGAGCCAATCTGTTTTCAACTTCCGCAATCTGGAGCGCGAGCGCGCTGCTCTGGAAAACGTCAAAGCCTCTGAACTTACCTATAAGCAAGCTCGCGAAATGGTGGTCCTTGCGGTGGGCAATGCCTACCTGCAAGCGATCGCCGCTTCCGCTCGCGTCGAAACCGCCCAGGCTCAGGTGAAAGCAGCGCAGGCCCTCTACGATAAAGCCTCCGATCAGCAGAAAGCCGGGGTTACTCCCGCGATCGACACGCTTCGCTCCCAGGTAGAATTGCAGGCCCGTCAGCAACAGCTCATCGTCGCTCGCAACGACCTGGCCAAATTGACTCTGAGCGTGGCTCGAGTCATTGGCCTTCCTCCCGGACAGCAATTCGTCCTCACAGAAAAAGCGCCCTATCAGGCGCTGACTCCTCTGCCTTTGGAAACTTATCTACAACGCGCTTATGCGGAGCGGTCCGATTATCTTGCGGCAATCGCCCAGGTTCGAAGCGCCGAGATTTCGAAGAAGGCCGCGTTCGCCGGGCATTATCCGACGGTCGATGTCCAGGCTAATCTTGGCGACGTCGGTGTCAATCCCAGTCAGTCGAATGGCACATGGCAGGTCAATGGCGGCATCAATATCCCTATTTTTGCCGGAAACCGCGTTCACGCCGACCTCCTCCAGGCCGACTCCAGACTGAATCAGGCGCGTTCCCAACTCGGCGACCTTCGGGGTCGGATCGATTATGAAGTCCGCACGGCGCTTCTGGATCTCAACGCCGCAGCCGATCAGGTCAGCGTTGCAAGAAGCTCTGTCGATCTCGCCGAACAAACGCTGACACAATCCCAGGACCGTTTTACCGCTGGAGTGGCCGACAATTTGGAAGTCGTCCAGGCGCAGGAGTCTGTTGCCAGCGCCCACGAGAGTTATATTCAAAGTCTTTATGCTCATAATCTCGCGAAAGTCGAACTCGCCTTTGCCATCGGTGATGCCGAGCAAGGCGTCCGGCGATATCTGAAAGGCATTCAATAACGTATGGAACAGACGACGCAGACTCCGCCTGCCGGATCTACGAAGCCGGTTACCGAAGCTCCGGACTCGGCAAACAAGCCGCTGCCGTCCACCGAAAAGGATTTCCACACCCGGCCCTCGAGAACCAAGAGTCCCGGCTTTCGAATCGCTCTCGTGATCGGGATCGTGGTCTTGTTAGTCGTCGGCTTCTTTGCTTACCGCTATTTCACCAGCTACGAATCTACCGACGATGCCGAGGTCGATGGACATATCAGTTCCATCAGTGCGCGTATCACCGGACATGTCACTAAGCTTAATATTCGCGACAATCAATATGTTCAAGCGGGAACCGTTCTGGTCGAGATTGACCCCGCGGACTACCAAGTCGCCTATCAGAAAGCGAAAGCGAATTTCGCCGATGCCCAGGCTGCTGCCGTTGCGGCCGGAGTCAACGTTCCCATCACTTCAGTCAATACCAGCAGTCAGGTTTCTGCCAGCGAGGCGGACGTCAACAGCGCCAGAGCCGGCATTCAGGCCGCGAAACAGCAGTTTCAGGCTGCCAAAGCCGAGTTGCAGGAAGCGGAAGCCAACAACGTAAAAGCGCAGAACGATCTCGTGCGTTACAAACAGCTAGTCGATAAGCAAGAGATCTCGGAGCAACAGTACGATCAGGCCGTTGCCGCGTCGAAAGCCAGCGCCGCAGCGGTCGAAGCGGCCCGCGCCAGTTCCTACGCCGCGCAGCAACAAGTAACGCAAGCCGAAGGCAAGCTTGTACAGGCGCAAGCGAACTACCGGTACGCGAACACTGCGCCGAGGCAGATGCAGGTCATCCGGGCGCGCGAAGACGCCGCCATCGCAACGGTTCAGCAGAAGAAAGCTGATCTCGATCAGGCCGCGTTGAACCTGGAGTACACCAAGGTCATCGCTCCAGTGAACGGAATCGTCAGCGACCGAACCGTTGACGTCGGGCAGAACGTCGCTCCCGGGCAGGAACTGATGAAGATCATCAACCTCGACGACGTCTGGGTCACCGCCAACTTCAAAGAAACGCAGCTGCGAAACATGAAGCCAGGACAGAAAGCGACATTCGAAGTCGACGCCAACGGACGCAAGTACAATGGCAAGGTCGATAGCATCGCCGGCGCCACCGGCGCTCTGTTCAGCTTGCTGCCTCCGGAGAATGCCACCGGAAATTACGTGAAGGTCGTGCAGCGCGTCCCGGTCAAAATCATTCTCGATCCAGGTGAGAACAAGGATCACCAACTGCGTCCCGGCGAATCGGTGACACCCAAGGTCTGGATTCGCGAATGAGTGCTGCCGCCGTCCCGATGGACCGGGCCGACGCTGCGCGTCCATCCATCAATCCCTGGATCATCGCCCTTACAGTTACGCTGGCGACCTTTATGGAAGTGCTCGACACTTCCATCGCCAATGTGGCCTTACCTCACATTGCCGGCGGTCTTTCCGCGGGAGTCGATGAGAGCACCTGGATCCTGACTTCCTATCTCGTCTCGAACGCCATCGTGCTGCCTTTGAGCGGTTGGCTGTCGTCGATCATGGGCCGCAAGAACTTCTACATGAGCTGCGTGGCATTGTTCACAATTAGCTCATTCATGTGCGGACTCGCTCCAAATCTGGCGACCCTGATCATTTGCCGCGTGCTTCAAGGGGCTGGCGGAGGAGGACTTCAGCCTAGTGAACAGGCCATTCTCGCCGACACGTTTCCTCCAGCGAAGCGCGGCATGGCATTCGCCGTGTACGGTGTCGCTGTCGTAACTGCTCCGGCGATCGGCCCGACGCTCGGCGGATGGATCACCGACAATTTCACCTGGCGTTGGATCTTCTTTATCAACATCCCTGTCGGAATCATCTCCATCCTGCTCACATCCAGACTGATCCATGATCCGCCATATTTCCGTCGCCGAAAGCTCAGCGAGACCCACATCGACTACATCGGCCTGAGTTTCGTCGCGCTGGGATTGGGAGCGTTGCAGGTCGTTCTCGACAAAGGCCAGCGCGACAACTGGTTCGATTCGCACCTGATCACGATGCTGACGCTCATCGCGATCGCGTCCCTGATCTTCGTCGTCTACTGGGAGTGGAAGCAGAAAGATCCGATCGTCGATCTCCACCTGTTCCGCGATCGCACCTTCGGTGTCTCCAACCTCCTGATGTTCATGCTCGGCTTCGCCCTTCTGGGAAGCACATTGCTTCTCCCGTTATTCATGCAGACGCTGCTCGGCTACACGGCTGAGAGCGCTGGCTTGGCGCTCATGCCGGGCGGCTTCGTAATTATGCTGCTGTTGCCGCTGGTTGGATTTCTGCTGTCGAAATACAGCCCACGGTGGCTGCTGGTCTTCGGTCTGGTCGTCCTGTCGTTATCTTTGTTCCACATGACGACGTTCGATCTGCAGATCGACTTCCGCAGCACCGCGATGGCTCGCGTCTTGCAGGCAGCTGGAATGGCTTTCCTGTTCGTCCCGATTAATACCGCGGCTTACGCCTTTCTTCCGCGCGATAAGAACAACGCCGCTTCCGGTCTCATGAATCTCGCGCGTAACGTTGGCGGAAGTGTCGGCATTTCCGTCGTGACCACCATGCTGGACCGCCGCACGCAGATCCATCGGACCGATCTTGTGAAGAACCTTGCGGCCACCAATCCATCTCTGATGGCCCGAATTCACGGTGCGGCGCGAGCCATGGAGATTCACGGCGCCAGCGTCGCCAATGCGACCCAGCAGGCGTATGCGCTGATCCAGCGCTCAGTGGATCGCCAGGCCACAATGCTGGCTTATATTGATTGCTTTTGGTTCCTCGGCGTGGTTATCTTGCTCATGGTTCCAACGGTCTTCCTCATGAAAAAGTCGAAGCCCGGCGGAGAAATCGCAGTACACTGAAATTAAGTTATGTTCCGGCTCATTACGATTGAGCGCGAGTACGGTTGCGGCGGCGGCGCCATTGCCGCTCAACTCGCCCAATACCTCGGCTGGAAACTCTGGGATCACCTGCTCACCGAAGAAATTGCCCGCCTCGCCAATGTTGATCCGTCGGCAGTGAAGCGTTGCGACGAGCGAATGGATAGCCGTATTCACCGGCTCTCGAAAGTTTTTTGGCGCGGCAGCTACGAGCGCAGCACCTCTTTAGGCAGCCAGGTCTTCGACACCGATCGCATGATGGCCATGATGCAGGAAATCATGAACAGGATCGGTCAGGAGGGCAAGGCGGTCGTCGTAGGCCGCGGAGCGCCGTTCTTCCTGCGCGAGAATCCTGATGCCTTCCACGTCTTTCTCTACGCGCCGCGAGCGGAGAAGATCCGCCGCGCGCTTGCTGACGGAGAGACTCACGCGAATGCTGAGGAACTCGTGGATTCCATCGATCGCGAGCGCATCGCGTTCGTGAAGCACTACTTCGACGCCGATTGGCCGACGCGGTCGCTTTATCACGTCATGCTCAACACCGCGGTTGGCAATGAATGCGTCGTGAGAACGATCCTCGACACGATGCGCATCGTAGAAGGCAGTCCCAAAGCCACCGACTACGAACACACCAGAGTCCACACTCCCGGGGAATAACAGCAATTAAGAACGCGCAGGAGAATGCGCTGCTGCGGGTCTTCCGGGACGCTGCGGTGCGGGACAACAATCTTCCGCGCAGACATCTCCGCGCGCGCCGAGCGATCCCAGCGCGCGGCGTTCCGCTCCTGCGGTGCGCTCGAGAATTAATTCGCGAATCATGGCGATGAACTTCGGATGCACTCCAACCGTTTTCGCCCGCGCCATCGGAAGACCCCGCGACTCGCAAAGCTGGCGCGCTTCGATATCCAGGTCGTAGAGGACTTCCATGTGATCGGAGATGAAGCTGATCGGCGCAATCACAACCGCGCTAGCCAGATTCCTGGTTTTCACCTCACGCAGATAATCCAGAATGTCGGGCTCAAGCCAAGGCTGTCCAGGAGCTCCGCTGCGGCTCTGATAAACCAGCGCATCATTCGTTATTCCGATTCGCTCTGATACGAGCTTGTGGACGTCCTCCAGTTGGCGAACGTAATCGCTCGTATTCGCCATCGAAAGCGGAATGCTGTGCGCGACGTAGACGACCTGCAGATTTTCGCGCGCGTCCTGCGGAATCTCTGCGATTGCATCACGGAGGCGATCTTCCGTGGCTTCGATAAATCCGGGATGATTGAAGAATGGGCGAATCTTGTCGATCTGCGGAGCGCCTTCAACTTCCGCTTGCGCGCGGGCGATGTCTTCGCGGTACTGCCTGCATCCTGAGTACGAGCTGTAAGCCGAGGTCACGAATGCGAGCGCGCGCTTGATTCCATCCTGCTTCATCTGGCGCAACGTGTCAGCGAGCATCGGATGCCAGTTGCGATTTCCCCAATAAGCGGGAAGGTTCGGACCGTGCGCGTCGAGTTCCTGCTTGAGCGCGGAGATGAGTTCGCGCGTCTGCGCATTGATCGGACTCTTGCCCTCGAAGTGGTAATAGTGCTCGGCGACCGCGAGCATGCGCTC
>DATJOA010000254.1:0-4126 GCA_035507635.1 Candidatus Acidiferrales bacterium | reverse complement strand
GACCTGGGCATGGGCAGCAAGGCGGGATACAACTTCACCGCAACCGGAAGTGGTGGGCCACCGGCTGTCTCGTATTACGCGACGGCTGTCCCCATCGCGGTCAATCAGACCGGCATTCGCAGTTTCTGCTCGTTTGAGGACGCTGTGATCCGCGTTCAGCCCACGGGGGCGGGGATTCCGAGCGAAGCGGCTTGCCAGGCTCTGCTGCCGCTGAACTAGCTCATTTGCTCTGAGGGGTGGCGATAGCAGTTGTTCTACTCTTTCGCCGCGATGCCCAGCGCCTTCATCTTCCGGTAGAGATGACTTCGCTCGAGTCCCAGAACTTCGGCCGCGCGGGTTACGTTGCCGTGCGTTTCGTCTAGCTTCTTCAGAATGTAGTCCCGCTCGTAGGCATCGCGCGCCTGATGCAGCGTCGAGAACTCGCTTTTCGGGGCGCGCCGGCTTCCATCGCGGTACACGAGCGGTGGCAGATGCTTGCTGTCGAACCGGGTCGTCGTCGGATTCATGATGACGATTCGTTCGATCACGTTGCGCAGTTCGCGCACGTTTCCCGGCCATGCATAGCGCATCAAGATTTCGATCGCGTCGTCCGTTATCTCCCGCGGGCGCCGGCCATAGGTTACCGCCAACTCCTTTAGAAAATGACGGGTTAACTGTGGGATGTCTTCACGCCTCTCGCGGAGCGGTGGAACAAAGAACGGGATCACATTCAGCCGATAGAAAAGATCTTCTCGGAAATTCCCGCGCGACTGCTCTTCCTCCAGGTCTTTATTCGTTGACGCAATCACTCGCACATCTACCGTGATCATCTTTTCGCTTCCCACCGGGGTGAAACGCTGCTCTTCGAGCGTGCGTAGCACCTTGGACTGCGTTTTCAAGCTCATATCCCCGACTTCGTCGAGAAATAACGTTCCGCCATTCGCCCGTTGAAATTTTCCCTCTTTGTCTGACGCTGCCCCGGGAAACGATCCTCTATAGTGTCCAAACAGTTCGCTCTCGATCAGATCCTCCGGGATCGCTGCGCAATTCACCTCGACAAACGTCTCATCCTTCCGCAGACTTTGCGCATGAATGGCGTGGGCGACGAGTTCCTTGCCCGTCCCGGATTCCCCATAGATCAGAACTCGGCCATTGGTTGGAGCCATGAGCGCTATCTGCTGCCGCAGCGCCTTCATTGGAATGCTGTCTCCGACGATGACGCTCTTGTTTTGCAGCTGCTTTTTGAGGTCGCTGTTTTCCTGGTACAGCTTCTTCGACTCGATCGCGTTCTTGACAACGATCAAAGTGCGCTCCAGGGACAGCGGTTTTTCGAGAAAATCGTAGGCTCCCAGCTTGGTCGCGCGAACCGCGGTTTCGATGGTACCGTGCCCGGAGATCATAATCACCTCGGGGGGATTATTGAGCTGCCGGATCTTCTGAAGAGTCTCGAGCCCGTCCATCCCCGGCAGCCACACGTCCAGGAGAATCACTTCGAAGCTGTTCTTGCGGAGCATGTCGAGGCATTGCTCGCCGCTCTCCGCCGAGGAGGCGGAATAGTTCTCGTCTCCCAGAATGCCTGCCAAAGATTCCCGGATGCCCGCTTCGTCGTCAACGATGAGAATGTTAGGCATGTCGCGCAGTCACCGGGACCGGAAGTGATTCCGGGATAACTGGAATTTCGATGATGAATCGGCTGCCGACAGGTTCGTTCTTTTCTACGCGGATGGAACCATGATGATCCTCCACGATCCGGCTTACGATCGACAGCCCCAGGCCTGTGCCACGCTTTTTCGTTGAGAAGTATGGCAGGAAGAGTTTTTCTTTGAGTTCGCGGGTCACGCCATGTCCTGTATCGGCAACTGTAATCTCGATGGCATCGCGGCTGCCTACCAGGGTTGTAGAAATTCCTATTTCGCGTACAACAGAGTCCTGTGACGCCTCGGCGGCATTGTCCACGAGATTCGCGATGGCGCGTTTGATCGCTTCACTGTCGGCCATCACCCTGGGAAGGTCCGACGCCAGGGATTTGTGCAGAACGATTCCGTCGAGCCGCCCATTGAACATGGCGAGCGAGTTTTCGATGATTTCGTTAATGTCAGCGGGCTGTGGTTTCGCAACTGGGAAGCGTGCCAAGGTGGAGAATTCGTCCACCAGTTGCCGGACTGTTTCGACGGCTCCGGCGATCGTCTCCGCGCATGAGCGTACTACCTCCATCGACGCCGGATCATCTGGGGTCGCGCGGTCCAGATGGCGCTGAATGCGCTCCGCGGAGAGAGAAATCGGCGTTAGCGGATTCTTGATCTCGTGAGCCACTCGCCGGGCAACTTCGCGCCACGCCGCCTGCTTTTGCGCCTTCAGCAGGTCAGAAAGATCTTCGAAGACGACCACATAGCCCGAACGCTCGCCTTGATGACGCAGTGTCGCTACGGTCACCGCGACGTTCAACGACCCGCGCGGGAATTGCATTTCTATCTGGCTGGTGCTCATTCCCATCCGGTCGCCGCGTCGCAAGAGGAACTCGAAATCCTCGAGCACTTCCGCAGGGAAGACCTCCGCAAGCGAAGCGCCCAGCAGGATTTCAGTGCCGGGCCCGTACGCGGGATCAGGATGGAACATGCGCAGCATGGCCTGATTCACGTGAGTGACGCGTCGATCGGCATCGAGCGAGAGCACGCCGGTCGGAATGCTCTCGAGAATCGTCTCAATCTGCCGCCGGCGCTGATCCAGTTCGGCGTTGGCTGCGCTCAGATCACGGCTGGAAGCTTCAATCTGCCGGCGGCTGCTCTCGAGATCCTCGGCCATGCGGTTGAACGAGCGCACCAGATCGCCAATTTCGTCGGCCGAACTCACGTCCACGCGATAATCAAGCTGGCCACGGGAAATCGCCTGGGTCGCTTCGGCGAGCGCCGAGAGAGGGCGCGTAACGATTTTTGAAAGAAATAGAGCCAGCCATGTCGTCACGAACAGCACGCTCATCGTGAGAAGCAGCAACAACCCCATGTAAGTACGTCGCACTACCCGCCGTTCGCGCGCCAGGTTGTAGTAGCGCTGCTGGCTCGTCTCGACCTGGCGGACAGTTTCCGAAAATCCACGAGGAAGCGGAATGGCCACCACGATCATGCCGCCCTGCACTGGAGCCACGCCCAGGGTGTATTCAGTGTTTTGCCACATGAACTTCACAGGATGCCCAGCTTCAGCTTCGGCAATCGGCAGCTTGTCTTTCATCAACAGCCAGGCGGCAGGAGCATTGAAGCTGGCCTCGGCATTGCCGTCGCGCACGGCGAGCGCGAATCCTCCCTGCAAGGTGAGTTCGTGATGCTGGAATTCGGTGAGGATGCCGGAGTATCCATGTCCCGCGAAATCACGCTCCGTTTCAGGAGACGCCGCAATCGCCGCTGCCTCGGCTCGCGCATTCTGCGCGGCATAGTCGGCGAGCAACGACGCCATCGCATTCGTGTCTGCCCTCACCTCTTCAACAGGTGCGGAAAACCACTTGTCGATTGAGCGATTCATCAGCCCGTAGGCGAACCAGTACATCACAACGACCGGCAACGACGATAACAGCAGGGCCCCAGCCACCATCCGGGTGCGGAATTTCGATCCCAATACTCCGAGCCGCCGCTCGGCAAATAGCTTCAGCAAGTTGCGCATCAGTACAAACGTAAGCGCCACGAATAGCAGGAAAATCAGTGCCGAAAGCGCCGAGAAGACAACAATATCCTGGTTGTTTCCGGGGTTCAGGAATTTCAGATCGAATGCGGTTTCCGACACCAGAATTGCGAGCAGAAGAAAAACGGAAATCGACAAAAGAATGATGACTTGCTTGCGATATGACGTCTTCGGCGGCCGGGTTGAAGGAGAGTCTGCCACAGGATTTACTCCGGGCTCATTAGAATCAAAGCTCCGGATCTGCAAGTCATTATAGATGCACAACGATGCGGGGCCGCTGCAACAAGAGGTACGCCGGGATGCGTCAAAGGGGTTACTTACTGCGGCGGGGCGCCGTTGCAATCTCCTGCAGCAATGCTTCGTAAGCCGGTTTGGGCTGGTAGTTGCGATCGAACGGAAGCGCGCCGCCTCGCGCACCGTGCGAGTGCGACCCGATCCAGGAGTATTTGTCGGTAAACCCCCAGGTTTGAATCGCGGT
>DATJOA010000253.1:0-49505 GCA_035507635.1 Candidatus Acidiferrales bacterium | reverse complement strand
AGACAACAACGAACATCACCCTTGGCAACGTGCTGGTGGTTTTGGGGGAAGCTGAATGGGCCGCAATACAGACGGTACAAGATGACGATTCGGTTGCGCTCGAATGTTGATGCGTGGCAAATGTTATTGCTGACCACACGGTCAGCAATACGCACAGGCACGCCATCCGCTTCATCATCGACCGCATGGAGGTTATCCCACAAAAAGGTACGACGACTACCCCACGAATATGTCGTTTGAATCTACATCAAGAGAGGAAACAAACGCAACAAATAGGTATCTCGCGGTGTAACCCTTCCACTTGCCGCCCTCCCGAGTGGCCGCCCCACATCGATCATCTGAATACACAGGGTGCTTGTTATTGTTTTGAGCGATCGTCGATATCAGTGGTGGTGCGATAGCGAAAGGCCCGCACATCGTCACAAACTCCGTGGGTCGCAGTTGTAGTTCCTGACGGCGAGATAAATCAACGCGAAGAAGTTACAGGCATGATGGTTCCCAACAAGTAACTGCGGTTTCTTCAATAATCGGCCGATCAGGACCGACCGTTTCCATGAAGCCATTTGTATCTTGAGACGGCGCGGGAACGCTTTTGGTGAGAACGAGAATTGCGGCATCTCGGAGACTGATTCGATGAAGCTCATTTCCGATTTCTTCGACGGGGTCTGTTTGGGGACTTAAGTTCGTTTTTCGCGCGACCGTCTTGGGCAAGGTCACGCAGTCGTTCGAGAGCGGAGGACCAATACTGTTCATATTTGGCAATCCAGGGTGCCAGTCCCGCTGCGAGAGCGTCTGGCTCGAGTTGATAAATCTGTTGCCGACCCCGACGCATTGCCGATACGACACCCCCGGCGCGGAGGCTCATCAAGTGCTTGGAGATGCCAGACGCGACCAGGTCGGGGAACTCAGAGGCGAGTTGAGTGACGCTCAAGGGGCCACGTTCGGCGAGCAGGTCGAGAATCTGCCGGCGAGTGGGATCCGCCAGGATCCGGAACAGGGCATCGCTATTGCTGGATATCAGTTGCATTGCCGACGTCACCTGCGTTCACCAAATCCGCCAACCGGTCGAGAATCCGGTGGGCGTCTGCACCACGTTCATAATCCTGTACCGTCTCAGCCCAGTCTGAACGGCCTATGTTTTCAAAGCCATCGTGAATAAGTGTGACGCGCGTACCAGCAGCGCTGGGAGCCAAAGTGATGACCAAACGCGCCGGATGCACCCATCCACTGCCTTCCTCGAGCCAGGATAGAATCAGGCGTTTCTCTGGCTGCAGATCGAGCACAGTGCCACTGACCCACGTCTTATGATCGGGCCCGAGAAAGCGATAGGCGCCGCCGACGCGCAGATCAATCTCAAGGTTTGCGCTGATCCAGCGACGCAGTGCTTGCTGGCTTGCCAACCAAGACCAGACCGCCTTCGGTTGAGCGTGGATTTCAATCGACCGCACGACTTGGGGCATAGAGGCTCTCCAGATACATTACCCTTCGGTAATACATTACTGTATGGTAAGGCTCTGAGGCTGTCAACTCCGGCTCGTCGCACATCGCGGTTCCTGGCGAGCTTGTGTGCTCGCTTATCAATATTGATAGTTGACAATGGCAACGATACATATGCTATTGTCAACTATAGAAGTGGGACTCATGCTCCAACACGACATTGCCCAGCAAGTGAGCGCCATTCGTGCATTTAACCGCTTCTACACCCGTAAGATTGGCGTAGTGGGAGGAATGGCCAGCAGTCCGTTCTCGCTCGCCGAGGCTCGCGTCTTGTACGAGCTCGCGAACCGCAAGAAGCCCACGGCGACGGAAATCCGCAAGGAGCTTGGGTTAGACGCTGGATACATGAGCCGCATCTTGCGCAACTTTGAGCGCCGAAAGCTGGTTGCGCGCCAGCAGTCAAAGGCGGACGAACGACGGCGATTCCTCTCCCTGACCGCCAAGGGCCGCAGAGCATTTAGAGGGCTAGACGAGCGTTCGAGTCGTGACATCGCCGTAATGATCGAGACAGTGTCCCATACTGAGCGCGGCCGTCTGGTTCAAGCGATTGACACGGTCCGCGGGCTGCTCGGAGACAAAGCCCAAACGCCGCGAACGCCTTATTTGTTGCGAATGCACCAACCGGGCGACATGGGTTGGATCGTCTACCGCCAGGCAATTCTCTATGCCGAAGAATACGGGTGGGACAACACGTATGAGGCACTGGCAGCAGAGATCGTGGCGCAATTCATCAAGAATTACGATCCGAAGCGGGAGCGAGTGTGGCTTGCGGAAAAGGATGGAGAACGGGTGGGGGCCGTTTTCGTTGCGAAAGGATCAGACGAAGTCGCAAGGCTGCGGCTGTTGCACGTCGAACCCGGAGCCCGCGGACTCGGGATCGGAAAGCGGCTGGTCGAGGAATGCATCCGATTCGCTCGCCAGGCGGGCTACAGCAAGATGACGCTTTGGACGCAGAGCATTCTTCTTGCAGCCCGGCACATCTATAAACAGGCGGGGTTCCAGGTGGTGCGTGAAGAACCGCATCACAGCTTCGGCAAGGATCTTACGGCCGAAACTTGGGAACTAAATCTGAGAACGAAATCACTGTAACGCGAACTCCCAATCCAGCGCATTGATTACGTTAGAAATCAGGAAGCTGCTTGCCATCCGCGAGTTTCTCGATGTGTGACCCGGCTACTTGCGCCGCAACTCCCTTCCCGGGGTCACTCGTCAGGCGCCGGCACGGCCCAAGTATTTGTCGAGCCAAGTCGGAGCACCCTTCTTCGATAAAGGCTCGAAAAAAGTTCCGGATGATGCTTCAGGAACAGACTAGGCATCGGCGTGACGCTCGCTGAGCTCGGGCCAGTTTTACACAATATTGTCTCGGGAAAGCTTGAATGGCAGGTATGGGAATCGCAGCGGCTTACTCGCAGCGAAGCGATTCCACGGGATCCATTCGCACTGCCCGTCTGGCGGGAACAAAACATGCGGCAATTGCCACAAGCATTAGTACCAAAGCAACACTCGCATACGTCAAGGGGTCGTGTGCACTGACACCGAAAAGCTGCTTCGCCATGAGGCGAGTTAATAACAAGGAGGCTGCCGTGCCGAGTCCTGCGCCGATCAATGCCATTCTCGTTCCCTCTCCGAGCACGAGAACGAGGATGTCGCGACGTTGCGCCCCCAGTGCCATGCGGATGCCGATTTCCTGAGTACGCTGTCCGACCATATAGGAAATCACGCCGTAGATGCCGACACAAGCCAACATTATTGCCATAGCGGCGAAGCCGGTGAGAAGAATCATGGTGAGCCGACGCGCAGCGTACGAGGTGGCAATCACGTCGTCCATGGTCTTGACGTCGTAGATCACATCGCGCGGATCCATCTTTTTCACCGCTTCGCGAACTGGTCCCATAATCGTTGTCGGGTCGCCATCAGTACGCAGCACAACCGCAACTGACTTTGCCGTTAGCGGCATGATCTTCTCAGGAGTCTGCATGAACGGATAAAAGAATTGCGCCTGAATGGCGCCCGGCGGGTCCGCATCAAGCGCGTACTGCTTCACGTGTCCGACGATGCCAACAATTTCAGCCTGTATGTTGAATTGGGTGAGATTGATGTGCTTGCCGATAGGGTCCTGGTCCGGGAAATACATCCGCGCGAAGTTATTGTCGATGTCGACCACGACGGGCGCGTTCTCGTTGTCCTGGTCGGTTACGAATCGGCCGCGCAGCAGAGTGATTCCCATTGCCTCGCGAAAGCCGGATTCGACGAGGAAAAATGTTGCTGCATGCATCTCGCTGTCGTGAGGCGGCTTGGGTTCGCCTTCGATCCAGAAAGGCAGCGATGAGTCATGAATCATCGGACGCGAACCCAGCGTGACGGATACCGCTCGCACAGCGGGTATGGATCGCATCTCGTCGTCGAACTTGCGCAAGCGGGCTCGGGTTTCCGCCGAAGTCGTATTTGCTGTGGCCGGCATCGCCAAAGTGAAGGTAATTGCGTGGCTGGGACTGAATCCGGGATCGACTCGCCACAAAGCACCCATCGTGCGGACCATGAGGCCGGAGCCGACCAGAAGAACCAGCGCTAATGCCATCTCGGCCGCGACGAAGATTCCCTGCATACGATGGCGGAAGCCGCTCGAACCGCGTCCGCTTTGCTTCATGACTTCCTGCAGGTTAGTCCTTGTCGTCCTCAGTGCAGGCGCAAGCCCGAAGATTACGCCGGTTCCGAGCGATAACACCAGGGTAAAGAGCAATACCGTGGAGTCGAGAGAAACCTCACCGGATCTTGGTAACGCCGGAGGCAGCTCCTTAAGCAGCGTCTTGGTACCGACATAGGCCAACAAGAGTCCAAGTGATCCGCCGGATGCGGAAAGCAAGATGCTCTCGGTCAGGAGCTGGCGAATCATGCGCGCCCGGCTTGCACCCAGCGCCGAACGAATCGCGAACTCGCGTGTCCGGGCCACCGAACGTGCCAGCAGCAGGTTCGCGACGTTGGCGCACGCAATCAGCATCAGAAATCCCACAGCGGCCAACAGCACCAGCAGCAACGGCTCCACGTTTCCGACCAAGTCTTTCTTCATGGAGACCAATTTGATATCGTGGCCGGCGTCGGCTTCGGGATAAGCGAAAGCGAGGGTGCGGGCGACTTCCTCCATTTCGGCTTGCGCCTGAGCTTGTGGGACTTCCGGATTCAGCCTGCCGAAGGCGTGAGCCCCCACCACGATGCGTCGATCGCGGAATGAGGGATCGTTCCACTGCCCGATGGGTGTGTACACGTCTCGCATATTGCCGTAGAAGCTGAATGTGTCGGGGATAACACCAACGATAGTGTAGGCGGCCCCGTTGAGGATGATCGGCTTGCCGATGATGTCTGGCGAGGAACCGAACTTGCGCTTCCAGAAACCACCGCTCAACACGACAACCGGTGCTGCCCCGATCAGATCGTCATCGGCGCGAAACGTACGTCCAAGAACAGGCACTACACCCAGAGTCTCGAAGAATCCGGACGAGATCATGTATCCGCTGAGACGTTCCCCCTCACCATTGCCGATAAAGTTGTAGTCTTCGTTGCGGTACGCGGCCATTGAGGCAAACGAGCGGCTGCTGCGCTGCCAATCGAGGAAGTTCGGATATTCGATCGGAGCACTGTCGAGACCGGCAATCCTTTCGTAGATCACGACCAGCCGGTCGGAATGCGGATAGGGCAGCGGGTTGAGCAGCACTCGATTGACAACGGAGAAAAGCGCGGTATTTGCGCCGATCCCGACCGCGAGCGTCAGGGCTGCAATCGCTGTGAATACGGGAGATTGAATCAGGAGCCGAAAGCCATAGCGAAGATCGGCAAGCACAGTATTCATCACTTCTTTATAAGGAACCCAGACCGTCAGGATGCCTGATTGTACTGCAACTGCGGGCCGAATTTACCAGGCCGCCGTGGCTGGTTACCGCCGCTTCGCATCGCCATCAGGAGAGCTGGTCGCGTAGATTTCCCCACTGCCGTTTTCATTCGAGCGTTCGTGCCACCGTTTGGAGCGTAATGCGCGCGGCATGACGGAAATCTGCTACCATGACCAGTTGGTGAGGTCGCCATGCCCCAATATGTGATCGAACGCGAAGTCCCTGGAGCCGGTGATTTGACGGATGCGGAATTGCAGGCCGTCGCAAGAAAGTCGGTGGGAGTGTTGAAGGAGTTGGGACCGGAAATCAAATGGCTCCATTCCTACGTGACGGGCGATAAAGTGTATTGTGTGTATTTGGCTCCGGATGAAGAGACGATCCGCGAACACGCACGCCGCGGAGGATTTCCCGCGAATCGGATCTCTGCGGTCCGTCGCATGATCGATCCCGGCACCGCACAGTGAGTTCCAGTTCGAACGGTTCTATTTTGAGTCAAACTGTAGCCCGTCCTCGATGGCTTCTTCGACGGGCATCGACCATCCCTCCATCCAGGCTGTAAGGCCGGCGGCGTTGCCGAGTCTTCTACGCGCAAACTCGAGTGCCTTTTCGAGTCTGCGTTGTTCTGTCAGCGATAAAGGAACCCCCAACTGTTCGCGCAAAGCGGCCGCAGCCCCTGCCAGGTGCAGGGCTCGCACCGGGTTCGAACGCGCCGAGGCGCTCACGGCCAGACATTCGAGCGCCCTTGCGATACCGCGTTTGTAGCCAAGTTCCCTGAAGAGGTTGATGGCTTCGCCGTAGAGCCGGAGCGCCTCAGCATCGTCTCCCTGATCGCAACTCAAGCTCGCCAGATCGCAGATCGTGCTCGCAATTCCCCAGTTGTCATGCAGCTGACGAAACTCCGCAAGACTCTGCTCACAATAGGAACGGGCTGTAACCAGGTCCGCCTTTTCCCGCGCGAGATCGCCTAGGTAGTCCAGCGTCCAGGCCACCCCCGCTCTGTCTCCGGCCTGGCGAAACATCGTGAGACACTCGTTATAAAGTGAGAGCGCGGTGTCGTAGTCACCATGGGACTTCATCACGCTCGATAGGTTGCTCAGGGCCCGTGCAATACTAGCGGGATCGCCAAACTGCCTCCATATGCCCAGGCATTGCTGGAAGAGTTGAGAGGCTGCCGCGAGGTCGCCACGGTCGCGGGCATTAACGGCCAATGCGTTGAGTGCGACGGCCACGCCGCGTTGATCATCGAGGGCGACATAGGTCTCGAGACTTTCTTCGAACAAGGGACGCCCGGAGTCGTAGTCGCCTTGCACGACGGCCAAGACCGCTGCGGAGAACAGCAGGCGCGCACGAAGTGTTGGACGCGGTGCGGCTCCCTCCATCGCGAGAATTCTTCGAATGGCCTCCCGGCCTTCGGTGAGATGTTCCCGTGTTTCCCAGAAGCGGAATAGCGATATGCCAAGTCGCATCGCCCACTCCGCCTCTCCATTTCTTACAAGGTAGTCAATGGCCAGGCGGAAGTTCTCATGCTCGGCGTCAAAACGTTCGAGCCATTCGGATTGAGGAGCAATGCTCTCGGCTCCTTCTTCCGCGAGAACTACGTAGTACGCTGCGTGAGCGCGCCGGGTTGCAACCTGATCGTGGCTCTCAGCAGAGCGTTCGAGCGCGTACTCGCGGATTGTGGACAACATAATGAACCGCGTTTCTTTATCGGCACGATCTACCTGCTGCACCAAGCTCTTGTCGACCAGAGAGGCCATGCCATCGAATGCGTCAAGTCCGAGATCGCCTTTGGTGTTGCACACCGCTTCCACGGCCTCCAGAGTGCAGCCACCACTAAACACTGAAAGTCGGCGAAACAGAGTCTGTTCATCTGTGTTGAGAAGACCGTAACTCCACTCCACCGTGTTGCGCAAAGTTTGCTGGCGTGCAGGCAGGTCGCGCGCACCGCCGGTTAACAGGTTCAAACGGCTCTCAAGGCGGGCTAACATCGCCGACGGCGAAAGCAGCTTGATCCGTGCCGCTGCCAGTTCGATCGCCAAAGGAAGTCCGTCCAGCCGAGCACAGATAGTGGCAACAGCCACAGCGTTTTCTTTCGTCAACGCGAATTGGCGTTTTACCGCCTGTGCGCGCTCCAGAAAGAGCGCGATCGCCGGCAGACGCGAAAGCGCTTCGAGATGTGGCATTGACTTGAGATCGGGCAGTTCAAGCGGTGGAACAGGGAATTCGTGTTCTCCGTAAATGTGCAGCGGGGCTTGGCTCGTAACCAGAACCTTAAGTTTCGGGCCGCCCGTAAGCATTTGCGCCACGACGTCAGCGACCGAGACGAGGTGCTCAAAGTTATCGAGCACCAAAAGCATCGGTTGACTGAGGCCGCCCAGATACTCCATCAAATTGTGCTCGGGAGACCTGTTCCCAGTCTCCCGCACTCCCACCACTTGCGCGATCGCGGAAGCAATCAGACCCGGCTCGCGAATCGCTGACAAAGCGACAAAGCAAATGCCGCCAGGAAACAGGTCGGGCATCTTACCCGCCACCTGCAAGGCGAGCCTCGTCTTGCCAATGCCGCCCGGACCGGTAAGGGTGACAAGGTGAACGTCCGGGCGACTCAGGAGCTGACATAGGGCGTCCCCCTCCCTTTGGCGGCCAACGAATGCGGTGCGCTGCACTGGCAGATTTTGGGTAAAAGGCTTCGATTCCCGGACCGGAGCATCGACTAACCGGTCGCGAACGGCTGCCAGATCGCGAGCCAAATCGCGCGTGGAGGCGTATCGCTGTTGCGGATCCTTGGCAAGGCAGCGCTCGACGATCCAAATGAAAGGAGCAGGCGCCTGTATCGTTTTAGCGCGCAGGCCCTCTGGTTCATCGCGCAGGATCGCAGCCATGGTTTCCGCATGAGTTTTCTTTTTGAAAGCGGGGCTTCCGGTTGCCATCTCGTAGAGAACAGCCCCGAACGAAAACTGGTCGGAACGGAAATCTACTTCCTCGCCTGCCGCTTGCTCCGGGGACATATAACCGACAGTACCCACCACCGTTCCATGCTCTGTGAGGGTCGTGCTCGAATCTGCGCTGCCACGGTCGGGTTTCAAAAGTTTTGCGAGGCCGAAATCCAGCACCTTGGCTGTTCCATCATGAGAAACCATCAGGTTTTCGGGCTTCACGTCCCGGTGAATGAGGCCAATCTCATGCGCTTGGGCCAGACCGTTGGCAAGCTGTGCCGCGATTGCAACCGATTTTCGAAATGGAATTGCGCCAGAGCCGAGCAGTGAACGCAACGTTCTTCCGTCGACCAATTCCATGGCGATATAACGCGTGCCATTCTCCTGACCAAGTTCATATATCGTCACGATATTGGGATGAGTGAGTGCGCTGGCGGCGCGGGCCTCGTGCTCGAAACGTAATAAGGCATCGGGATGCGATCCGCGTTCGATCGAAAGAGTTTTAATCGCGACCTCGCGGTCGAGGCGAGTATCTTTGGCGCGATAAACCTCTCCCATCCCTCCAGCGCCCAGTCGCTGAAGGATTTCATAGCTGCCAAAACGGGCACCCGGTGAAAGAGCGGACTGATCCGAATTTGGCATCGAACGTTGGTTCATGGAACTTCAGGCGACGTCTTTCCGCTCAGGACGCGGATAGGAGCAGCTAAAACTAGGGGATCCCCATGTTCCGTTTATAATATCCCAGCTTCGGAGTGCTTTTAATGGATATTCGATCGTTGCAACGGCCTTTGAAAGAAATGTACCGGCAGGATCCAGGCAGATCCCGCATCACACTCGTTGCGCGAGGTAGTCAAAATGACGCACCCATTTCTTGTTCTGTGGATTTGGGACGCGCCATCTATAACGCGGAAGCGCATACGGGAGTTGGCGGCGCAGGTACCGGGGCTTGCTCCGGCGACCTGCTGTTAGGCGCGTTAGCTGCCTGTGCCCAGATTACCTGTCAGATGGTGGCTGCTTCGATGGGAATACCCACGCAGGGGATCGGCGTGACGGTCGAGGGAGATCTCGATCTCCAAGGGACGCTTGGAATCTCGAAGGAAGCCCCGATCGGATTTGAGTCAATCCGAGTAATTTTCGACATCCAGGCGCCGCAGGCGACGCCCGAGCAGCTGACTGCCTTGGAGACCAAAACGGAACAGTATTGTGTCGTCATGCAAACGCTGCAACATCCGCCTCGCATTGAGAATAAGTGGAAGCATTAGAAGTGCGGTCTGGTGCGCTTGACACTCGATCAATCCGGCAGGACGACCGTCGAACCAGCTGCGGAGGCTGCTTAGGACACTCGGACTCAAGATAAACGTGCCGCGGGCTTTAATTAGCCCGCATGTCCGGTTGATTCTCCCTATCGCTCCATCCCGCGTTACCTGTCCTTGCTCTCATCGCCACAATCACGCCCGACAATTCAGTCTTGAGACCGGTTAACCATTGAATCACTTCGGCCAATCGTCGCTCTCGGCCCAGGCCCTCCATAACGCGGCACTTCTCGGCTGCATCGGACAGGCCTAGATAATTCAATTCTCCCTTGAGCGTGTGCGCGGTTCTCTCCAGCAGGGCAAAGTCTTCACTTGCGATTGATTGCTGGAGAAGTGTGAGCTGCTTAGGAGTTTCTTCCAGAAAGATCCCAATCAGTTCGTCGAGTAGCGTTTCGTCGTGATCGAGGCGTTCCAGGGCTCGGGCAGGATCCCAAGTCGCTCCTGAAGAGGAATTCAGTTTGTTTGACAGCGAGGGTTTCGGCTGGGCGCCGACGAATTGGGCAATCGCTTGTTCTATTGCAATCCCGCAGACGGGCTTGCTTAGATAACCGTCCATTCCGGCTTCGAGGCAACGCTCCTTGTCGCCCTTCAGAGCGTGCGCGGTCATCGCGATAATCGGGATATGTGACCCCTTGCCCAGTTCCCACTCGCGAATCTTTCGGGTCGCCGTAAGACCATCGACGCCCGGCATCTGCACATCCATAAAGACCAGGTCGAAGGACCGCGTTTGGTAGATCGATAGCGCTTCCTGCCCATTCTGTGCAATGGTGAGAGTATGGCCGGATTTTTCCAGCATGCGCGCAACTACAGTTTGATTGATCGGATTGTCTTCAGCCAGAAGTATATGAAGCTTTCTGGATGAAACAGGAAGGGATGGTGCATTTTCGCCCTTTGACGCAAGGGCTTTGACGGATCGCTTTGCGAGCGCGTTCTGCATTGCCGCCAGCAGTTCCGATTTTCGAACGGGCTTCAGGAAGTAAGTGCTTATCCCGAGATTGCGGCAGCGCCTCAGATCCTCGCCATCACGCGCTGAGGTTAGCATTATGATTACTGTCTCGGAGAAGTGAGAGTTCCCGCGGATGCGTCCGGCCAGTTCGAAGCCATTCATTCCCGGCATGCGTCCATCAATGATCGCAAGACGAAATGGAAATCCTCCGACGCGAGCTTCTTCCAATGCCATCAGGGCCTGATCCCCGCTCTCCACTGCTAGCGGGCACATGCCCCAACCTCTTGTCATCTCCAGAAGAACTCTGCGATTGGTTGCGTTGTCATCAACCAGAAGAACGGGAACCTGCTGCAGATCCGTTGCGCTCAGCTGCGAGCGAAGAACGGGGGACTGTGCCTTGGCGATTTCGAGAGAGACGGTGAAATGGAACGTGCTGCCCTTGTTCAATTCACTTTCGAGCCAGATTCGTCCTCCCATTAGACCAGCGAGGCGAGAGCAGATGGCCAATCCGAGTCCAGTACCGCCGTAGTGACGTGAAGTGCTGCCGTCTGCCTGCGCGAAGGCTTCAAACACGAGACTCTGCTTTTCCGTGGCAATGCCGATGCCCGTATCCGTCACGCTGAAATGCAGGTCGATTTGCTGGTTCAACTGCGCAATCAAATCGACCTTCACGAAGATCTCTCCCTGCAACGTGAACTTGACGGCATTTCCCACCAGGTTGACCAGAATTTGCCGCAGGCGGCCGGGATCTGCGGTTACACGATCCGGAATCTTGGCGTCGATTTCATAGGTGAGTTCAAGATCCTTTTCGTCTGCTCGGAGGGCCAGAGTCTTCATGGATTCTGAAATCAGGTCCTGCAGGCTGAATTCGACCAGATCGAGATCGAGTTTGCCGGATTCCACTTTAGAGAAATCCAGAATGTCATTAATGATGTTGAGCAGCGAATCGCCCGAAGATTTCAGTGTTTCAAGATATTCGCGTTGCTCCTGAGAGAGGTCGGTGTTGAGGACCAGTTCCGCCATGCCCAGAACTCCATTGAGTGGGGTTCGGATTTCATGGCTCATGTTGGCCAGAAATTCGCTTTTGACGCGGCTGGCCTCTTCCGCTTTTACCTTTGCCTCAATTAATTGATTGTTGGCTTCAAGCAGGTCGGCGGAGCGTTCCAACAGTTCGATCCCAATACGATGTCTTTCGGTAACGACGGATCCGACCACCAGTCCCACCGCGGAGACGACGAACATAAGCAAGCCGCTTCGTGGCAGCAATAGGGGAGTCGACGGATACAGGCGGAGCGCGACGACGATCCCAAAATTCAGCACGAGCAGGCACGAAACAACGCGTCGGATACCTTGCCGAAGAGCGACCCACATTACCGGAATGAAGATCAGATAAAAAAGTTGCCCGGGCACGACAGCGAAGATTACCCAAAGCACAAGGGCAATCGTGGCAACCTGGGCCAGCGCCTCAAGCCGCGACCAGAAACTCGAAGTCCAGCGGCGCACGTGGCGATCTCGCGCCGATGGCTTCATGGGTTCATAAAACAGTCGTTGCCGGACCCAGGGGCAGACGTGAATCAGAAGGAAAGGTGCGATTCCGAGAAGCCCGACTTCGTCCCCCAGAAGCCATGAAAGAGAAGCCCGCCAGAATTCGTTCCAGGCAATTGCATGATCGGCGGCAAGACAAGCAACACCGACAGCCGTCGAAAGCAGCGCTGCCAGCGTTGTGACCGACAAGTAGAGCAGCACGTCCCGTCGCCGGCGCAGACGTAAGTCGATCCGGAAGCGAGAGCGCAGCAAATATGCCGCAGCCGCGTAAAAAGCAGAGATGCCCACTGACCCGACAGTTTGTCCCCAGGTCGCGAACGGCTGGCCGTAGAAAAATTTGCCTGCAAGCGCCCCGCCCAGCGAGACGATAAACGCGTACCAGGGGCTAACCCCCAGAAGGATGGCGAGCGATAACCCGGTCGCCGGATACCAGACCACGGCCCCGAGACGGGAAATGAGGATGACGGCCGGAAGATTCAGCACCATGAACAGCAAAAGGAACCATATGGAGAGCAAAACGTGTCGAAGCAGCACTCGTTTGTCGTACGTCGAGGACTCATTCATATATTCCCTTAACGCGTTCCGGGTCTGAATTCGGACAACAGTTCAAGTGCTGGCATTTGCCGGACAAATCCAACATGTGCCGAGAAAGTTTCTTTGGTTTTGTTAGTGTTTAGACCAGGTGGTCTCCATAAAGTGCCTCGCAACATCATTTGCGATGATCTGGTCCGAATTGTCTGACGCGGGATGATGTTCAGCGACTTCGCCAAAGCGTGTCGAGAATGAGGCCGGGCTAGATTTCCTTCGAGTCGCGTTGCGAAATCGAAGATCCATCAAGGATTCGTGAATGATCGGCTCGTTACCGGTGAGCTTGGTGCATAGCGCAGACTGGGCTTCAATCTTCGCCTGCAAAGCGAGCACGCGTTCTCCGCCTCGGACGCGAGTGCGAAGCTCGGCTGCAGATGGAGGTTTCGTGATGTAGTCGTCAGCGCCAGCTTTCAGTCCTGAAACAATATCGGCTTCACTATTCTTCGAGGTTAGGAGAATCAGATACAGCGAAGAAATTGACGGGCACGCACGTACCTTGCGGCAGATCTCCGGGCCGGTCAGGCCAGGCATCACCCAGTCGAGAATTGCAAGCTGCGGAGAGTCAGGATTTTGCAGGATCTCCCATGCCTCATCCCCGTTGTTGGCCAAGACCACGTCATACTCCGGCGCTAACAGTTGCACCAGCATTCTTTGAAAGAGAATGTCATCTTCTGCGATAAGCAATTTCATAACTGCACTCCTTAGCATGTCTTCCCGATCGCTTGCCGGATCGGCCCGTCTCACACCAAAGTACCCGGCGAATCCGTTACCCGTGCGTTTGCGGTGGAAAGTAACGAATCGATGTGGACAATGCACGAAGCCTGCCAATAGAGGAGAGTGAACAGCAGGTCGCTCGGAGGAGGCTAATTGGCCTTTTCTCAAGGGATTAACGGGACGATCGGTAAGTTTGGGCGCTGTGCGGATGCAGGACGTGCCCGGAAATTCGTCTGGTTCAAGGACAGTGTCCGTTTAATAGACCGACACCTTTTGATGGAAGTGAGAGATCTCTTAATCGGGCGTGCAGAAAGGCTACACAACTCCAACTGATTCTATTTGCCGGCAGCGGCGGTGCGCGTTTCTGCGCCGCTGTCCAGAACAGAACGTACCTTGCGGAGCAGTTCCTCCTGCGTAAATGGTTTTTCCAGCAGAACGACATTCGACTCCAATACGCCACGCGCAGCGACAAGATCCGCCGTATAGCCTGACATGTAAAGCGCCTTGGTTTCAGGCCGCAAGGTACGCAGGGTCTCGGCAAGTTCACGTCCATTCAAACCGGGCATTACCACATCGGTAAGCAGCAGGTGAATCGGGCCATCAAATTCGCTAGCTATCCGGATAGCGCTTTCGCCGTCGCTTGTCTTGAGAACCTCATATCCAGATGGCACCAGGCATTTCGAAGTAAGTTCGCGTAAGGCCTCGTCATCCTCGACTAAGAGTATTGTTTCCGATCCTCTCGGCAGAGTTTGTTCCTCCGCGGAAGCCGGCAAATTCTGACTAGCGCCCGTCGTGCGCGGCCAATAGAGTTTGAAGCGCGCGCCTTTGCCGGGCTCGCTGTATACCCAGATGAGGCCTTCGGACTGCTGGATGATGCCGTAAACCGTCGCCAAACCCAGTCCCGTCCCTTTGCCGACTCCCTTCGTGGTAAAAAACGGTTCGAAGATGTGAGCTTGCGTCTCCTTATCCATGCCGCAGCCTGTATCGCTAACGCTGAGCGCGACATAGTCACCGGGCTTACCGCCGGGATGCTGTGCGATGGCGGTCTTGTCCAAGCGCGCATTCGTGGTTTCGATGGCCAACCGTCCTCCTTGCGGCATGGCGTCTCGGGCATTCACCGCAAGATTCATCAATACCTGTTCGATCTGGCTGCGGTCCGCTTTGATGCGGCCGAGGTCTCCAGCCAGCGCCACTGTCATCTCGATATCCTCGCCGATCAGGCGGCGTAGCATCTTGTCCGTATCGCTAACGACCGAATTGAGATCGAGAATCGTTGGTTGGATCACTTGTTTCCGGCTGAATGCGAGCAACTGGCGCGTCAGCGATGCCGCCCGCCGGCCGGCTTTACTGATTTCCTCCGTATAGTGAAGGGCATTCGCATCGCCTGGAACTCGTTCTTTCAACAATGCGCTGTAACCGACTACTACACCGATGGCGTTGTTAAAGTCGTGCGCGACTCCGCCCGCCAATCTTCCTACCGCTTCCATCTTTTGCGATTGTGCCAGCTGTTCCTCCAGCAATTTCCGCTGCGTGATGTCGGAAGAAGTTCCTTCATACCGGACAATGACGCGGTTTTCATAAACTGCGCGGATGTTTGCCGAGATCCAGACCTTCGTGCGATCTTTCCGAAACACTTGGCATTCGTAATTCTGAACCGCGCCATCCTGCTGCATCAGGCGCTTGAACTCGTCCCTGCGTGTGGGATCGACGTACATCTGATGATCGATTTGAGATATCTTCTGGATCAGTTCCGCTTGGGAGTCGTATCCGAGCATGCGAACGAACGCCATATTTACATTGAGGAACCTGCCATCTGGCGTGCTCTGGAACATTCCCACAACGGCTTCTTCGAACATGTTGCGGTATCTGGTCTCAAACAGCTCTTCGGAATGCTGCAAGGCAGTCTGCGCCGCACTTCTTTCCGTTTCGAGGCGATTGAGTGAGAAGGCGAGGCCCCAGACGAGCACCACAAAAAGCACGATCTGAGTAACGATTAAACAAGCAACACCCAGGTGCGGATCGCCCAAATAAAAGCCATTGCGGACGTAGATCGCTCCCAGGGATGCAGGAACGATTACGGCGAGAGGAAGCAATTTGCGCGCGAGCCACGATCCTCCGTCATGGCCGGTAATGGCATGCATGACTCCCTCAGCGGGCCGACTGTAAAGGATGGCTGCCGACAGGACCAGGAACCCAACTCCCGTATGGAGTGCCATCGACGTGTAATGAATGGATCCATAGAGAAGAGGCACTCCGTACAGATATCCGATGATTCCGAGCATGGCGCTGAAGCCGGTAAGCAGGGAAAGCAACTGCGCCCACTTAGCCCGCCCTTCGGAGATAGCCAACAGAAAAAGCCCGATTCCTGTACAACAGAAATTTACGGCGGTGATATGGGCCATCCGGCCAGGGTATGGGAATTGAACACGGTCCGCGAAAAGTAATTGATCAATGTGGAGATCGAGATGGAGCAGATACTCGGCTAGTGATGAGAAGCCGATAATGAATACAACTACAGCAGGAGTGCCGGCCGCCAGACGGTCGAAACCGGTATGCTCGCGCCTACTCAAAAGAACGATAGAGATGCCTGCAAAGAAAAAGCCCAGCGCGGTGTTCGGCTTCATCGAAATCTGACCGGAAAGGATCGTCACCAATGCGGAGAGGCGCAGCGCCCAGCCTGCCAAAACCGATACGCCAAGCCCAACCAGAAGATATCCCCCAGCTTTGGCAACGAAACCGTAACTTCTGTCAGCCGATAGATCCATACCGAAAGCCTTCGGAGGGAAAGACGTTACTGACAAGTTAGAAAGTCTTGGTAACGGCGACAAGTTACCATCGTGACAAAGGCATCTCTAGTTCGGATTTCGTAACAAGAGTTTTTTTCTGCCACGATGCGAACGGTCTAGTAACGCCACTCAGGTTACTTAGGGCTGGCTTAGTCTTCCGGTACGGCGTTCGGAATGAAATCCTAATGGTCATTGTCTAGAACCGAGACGCTTTCTAGCTTTCGAACCCCAGGCTAAGAGGCTTATCGGGAAACATAGGCGCAGCAATAAGTTAGGTGGCGTGATTTGGCTGTTGGAGTGCTCATGGTTAAGTACCTCCCCGGAATGAGCCGTCACCTATGACACCAGAAATGACATTTCAATGTCTCTTCGTCTCCGATGATTCCGCACTTGCTTGCACGATTGATCCGATTCTTGAGGAACTGTCCATCTGTAGGAGTTCCTGCCAGGATCCGGGAAAAGCTGCCGCTATTCTGGCTCAAGTGAGCACCGATTTAGTTATCCTCGATCTGGACAACGACAGTTCCATCGAGCTCGTAAACCGCGTATGTTCCCTTCAAAACCAACAGAAACCGACCATGGTAGGAGTTTCGGCTACCGATCAGTCCATGCCCGGCATCCACATTCTGCTCCGAAAGCCAGTCAGTCATGAATCGGGATTGAACTCGCTGCGGCGCGCCTATTCGCGGATGGTGCAGGATTTTCGGAAACACACAAGATTCGCACTGATGATGTCCGTGATCGCCGCTTATGAAGATCGCCGGACAGTCCCAATTATCGTCACCAATATCGGTCAGGGCGGGCTCGGGTTCACGTCGAAAGAATCTGTTCAGCAAGGCGACGTTCTCTTCATGCGAATTCCGCTTCCAGGGTTGGGGAGGGAAATCGAGATCCAGGCGCGCGTGGTTTGGACTCGCAATTATGGTGCTGCAGGCTGCGAGTTTGTTCATCTTTCACTTATTGACCACCAGCTTCTACGAGCTTGGCTCGAAAGTAAGTGCCGGATTAAAGAACCGCTGGTTCCGGTTGAAATGTAGCGGCTTGGGAGCCGAGCTCCCGCTGCAGAGAGGATTGAATCCACGAATTCCATGAGACAGACCAATGACCTATCGGGGATCGCCTGCCCTGATTGCGATGTCGAACTGCTGCCGAGAGTCATCAACTCCGCAGGCCTCGCATACGGGCGTGCGGCACGAGAATTCAAAATTCTGGTGGCGGACGATTCGGCACTGTACCGCAAGTTGCTACAGGACACTTTGGCCAAGGAAGGGTATTCGGTTGTGCTCGCCGAGGACGGCCGACAAGCAAGACGTGCGTTGCTCGAATACCGGCCTTCTCTCGTGATTACGGACTGGGAGATGCCCGACACCACAGGAGTCGATCTGTGCAGAGAAATTCGCAAAGCCGAGGAATTCTACACCTATATCATTCTGCTTACCGGCAAAGCAGAGAAAGAGAGAATCATTGAGGGCCTTGCTGCCGGCGCTGACGATTACCTGACCAAGCCTTTCCACTCTGGCGAATTGCTTGCCCGGGTCGGGGTGGGGTATCGAGTGTCAGAACTTCAACGGCAGATACAGGAGAAGAATCGCCTTCTCGAAGAGCTATCGCTGACCGACCCGCTCACCGGACTTCCGAACCGTCGAGCCATCGAAGCCTGGGCCAATCGAGAGATCAGCGGTGCTGCGCGGCATGGCTTTCCGTTTTGGGTTGTGATGGCGGATCTGGATCATTTCAAGCAAGTAAACGATAAGCATGGCCACGAAGCCGGCGACGCCGTTCTGAAATGGTTCGCCGAACTGCTGAAGGCGAACACTCGATCATCGAACATGTGCGCGCGCCTCGGCGGAGAGGAATTCGTTATCGCATTGACGCACGTCGACTCTGCAGGAGTTAAGACAGCGGTGGAGAGAATTCGTGGTCAATTGGAGCAGCGGATCTTCAAGCTGGATAGCAGGGCATTGCGCGTGACAGCCAGCTTCGGAATAGCCGGCCGGGAGGGCGATAGGCCCTCAACTCTTGAACAGCTACTCCGGGACGCCGACGCAGCTTTGTATCGAGCTAAGGAGAATGGGCGAAACCGCGTTGAATGGGCAGTCTAAGTTGGACAGGCGCTGCGAGCATGCCGTCCATAGCGCAAGCTGAAGTGCTGGTCCCGTGATTGCCGCGATGTAGGCATGGGATCGCCGTGGCATCTTCAGGTTATGGCGTTGAAAGTGTCTGAGAACTCCCCACAGGTAACAAAGATCATCTATCTCGTCGTGGGTGCAGAATACGAGTTATTCCACACGATCCTTGTCCGCCAGTGTAGCCAAGAATCCCTGAGGAGCGTTGTAAATATACGGGGATGAATGTAAACGTCAGGCAATGCCGAGGCGTTTCTGGATCTGCTCCAGCGGTACACCTTTCGTCTCAGGCACCATGGTCTTTACCCACAGCAACTGGAGGATCATCATCGCAGTAAAGAACGAGAAGACGTACCCGGGTGGAAATGAGGCAACCATCTTCGGAAAGAATGTCGTAAGTGCAGCCGCGAAGATCCAATGTGTGAAACTGCCAAGCGTTTGACCTTCGGCGCGGTGACGGTTGGGGAATATCTCCGATATAAACACCCAAATAACGGCTCCCTGGCCGACTGCATGCGCCGCGATAAAGGCAAAAATGCATGCGGGCACGATCGAATAATGCTGTGTAAAGAACGCCCAGGCTACCAGACCAAGGGAGCCGATGTAACCGAACGAGCCAATGTAAAGGAGAGTACGGCGTCCAAGGCGATCGATCATCCACAGACCCACAAAAGTGAATACGAGATTGGTGATTCCGATCCCGACCGATTGCAACAACGCGGCTTTTGCCGCGAGACCCGTCAGCTCAAAAATACGAGGAGCGAAATAGAGGATTGCATTGATTCCAGACATCTGGTTGAAGAATGCGATAAGAATGGCGAGCAGGATGGGCTTGCGAAGACGATGGGTCCAGAAATGGCCGGACGATACCTGTTCGGTCGAAGCCGCGGCAATCTCGTCGGCCTGCGCGGCAATCTCGGACTTGGAGAGCTCGGGCTCGGCGCGTTCGAGAACTTTGAGCGCGGCATCGCGATCGTTTTTTCTGCTCAACAGCCAGCGTGGGCTTTCCGGAAGACCAAGACAGAAGAGAGCGTAGAGAACCGAGGGAAACGCGGCCACGCCCAACATCCATCGCCAGGCGTTTTGCCCGACGCCAGCTAGCAGCGCATTGGAAACGAACGCGATCAGAATCCCGAATACGATATTGAACTGGAACATTCCGGCCAGGCGTCCGCGATGCTTGGCCGGCGCGATCTCGGAGATGTACATGGGAGCGACGACGGTTGATATGCCGATCCCGAGCCCGCCAATGACTCTCGCAATAATAAAGATGGTCACATTGGGCGCGAGTCCGGAGCCCACTGCGCCCAGAAAATAGAGGATGCCGATCCAGAGAAGCGTAGCCTTGCGGCCGAATTTGTCGGCAGGCCAGCCACCGATTAAAGATCCGACCACGGTGCCGTAGAGCGCGGAGGCCATCGCAATGCCGTGGATTCCGGGGCTCAAGCCCCAGATCGCTTGAATCGTTTTTTCGGCGCCTGAGATCACGACGGTATCGAAGCCGAACAGAAATCCGGCTAGAGCCGAGGTGAGCGACCAGAAGAAGATGCGACCGTTCATAGGAGTTAGAAGTAAGAGGCGGAGCTTACCACAGAATAGATCGGGTTCGCGGTGATTGTACGAACGTTAGACGCCCAAGACAGATTACCCGTTCGAAAGCGGATAGCCTTTTTCCCGCCAGCCGCGGATGCCGCCATCCATCGAAATGACGTTCTTATAGCCCATCTTCTGCAAGTTGTCGGCCGCGAGGGCGGACCGGTATCCCCCGCCGCAGTACAAGACCATCTCTTCGTTGAGGTCGGGAACGCGCTGTTCGATGTCGCGCTCAATGACGCCTTTGCCCATATGAACCGCGCCGGGAAGATGATCTTTGGCGAATTCGCTTTCTTCGCGAACATCGACGAGCATGAATTTATCGCCACGATCCATTCTCTTCTTTACTTCGTCTACATTCGTTTCGCGGATGCGCGAGCGGGCGTCATCGACAATCTTGAGAAAGCGCGGAGGGTGCTGGTGGGCCATGAAGGGCTCCTTTTATTCGATTGAGCAGATATCGTATCAACTTTAGGGTTCGCGGCGGAATTCTGCATTCGGTTAGCATGGACCGGTGGGTGGCGCGGGCGAACGAAAAATCGGGCTGGCTCGGGCGTTGTCAAAGCTCGGCTATTGCTCGCGATCCCGGGCCACCATTCTGATTCGGACGGGTAAGGTGCGCTTGAATGGGAGTGTGCGGCGGGACCCGGAAGCGCCGGTCGTGCTAGGGCGCGATCGTATGGCAGTCGAGGGACGAACGCTGGAACCCCAGTCCAGGATATATCTCGTCATGAATAAGCCGCGAGGGCTGGTCACAACGGCATCCGACGAGAAAGGCCGCGAGACAGTTTATTCGATTCTTGAGACTTCGAATCGGAGTTTGCCATGGGTAGCACCGGTCGGGCGGCTTGATAAGGCCAGCGAAGGATTGCTGTTGCTGACGAACGATTCGGAATGGGGCGCGCGTGTGGCTGCACCCGAAACGCATCTCGAGAAAACGTATCACGTGCAGATTGGGACGATAGTTGACGATACTTTTATCCAATCGATCGTGTGCGGAGTGAAGGCGGAGAACGGCGAGGTCCTGCGCGCGAAGAGGGCGGCGGTCTTGCGTTCTGGGGAAAAGAACTGCTGGATGGAGATCACGCTAGATGAAGGCAAGAACCGTCAGATTCGCCGGATGCTTGCTGCATGCGGAATTGAAGTGCTGCGGCTGGTGAGAGTCGCGATTGGTCCGCTGCAGCTTGGGAATCTGGCGAAACGATCATTTCGCCCTTTGACTGCATCGGAGAAAACGACGCTCGATCGGGCGATGTCTGCTCGCCGTGGGCGATCGCTCCGGAACACATGCTAGACTGCGCTTTTGTTCGGAGACTTGAGTGGCTGATCTTACATTCCTTCCTGCAGCAGAAATGGCGAGACAAATTCGGGAGAAAAAGATTTCTCCGCTGGAACTGGCGGAAGCCCATCTGGAGAAAATCGAGAGACTAAATCCGAAGCTGAACGCGTTTGTCGATGTTGCTCCTGAGAGAGTCCGGAGGGATGCGCGCGCTGCAGAAGAAGTTCTTGCCGCGGGAGGCAAAGTCGGCCCGCTGCACGGCGTGCCGATCAGCATCAAGAGCTCCGTGGATGTTGCCGGGATGAAATGCGAGGCGGGGACGCGATTGCGTTCCGGATACGTTGCACCGGAAGATGCGCCACTCGTTTCACGCTTGCGAAGCGCGGGCGCAGTGATGTTGGGCGTGACGAATACTCCCGAATTGCTGATGGCATGGGAGACCGACAATGTTCTGCACGGGCGAACGAACAGTCCATGGGATCTCGAGCGAACACCGGGAGGATCGAGCGGCGGCGAGGCGGCGGCGATCGCGGCAGGGATGTCGGCTGGAGGAGTTGGCAGCGATGGGGGAGGCTCGATCCGCGTGCCGGCTCATTTCAGCGGGATCTGTGGTTTGAAGCCGACTCCGGGACGGGTTCCGTCGACTGGCCATTTCCCGGCTTCCGGAGGGCCATTCGCGATTCTGGGCGTCGTCGGCCCGATGGCTCGGACTGTGGCCGATCTCAAAATACTGTTCGAAGTGATGCAGGGGCCGGATGATGGCGATACATGTTCTGCGCCGGTGCCAGTGCGCTGGCCAAATGAAGCCGAAACGAGGCAACTGAAGATTGGCTATTTCGAAGACGATGGGCGAACCTCGGTCGCGCCTGAAATTCGCGCAGCTGTAGGAAAAGCGGTTGAGGCCCTGAGCCACCGCGGTTTTACCGTCGAGTCATTTCGCCCGCAGGGCCTTGAAGAAGCTCGGGTGCTCTGGAAGAAATTCTTCGTGAAGGTTGGAGGGATGCTGATCGGGCCGATGTTCGACCGGCGCGAAGGAGACATCAGCCCGATGCTTCAACAGTTTCTGGAATGGTCGGCTGCCGAGCCGCAGTTCACCGAGAATTCGCTTCTCGCGGCGTGGTTTCGTCGCGATCAGTTGCAGGTGGAGTTTATGCGGCAGATGCGAGAATATCCAATTATGCTATGCCCGCCGGCCGCTATTCCGGCATTTCGGCACCGCGAGCGTAGTTGGGTCGTCGAAGGGAAAACGATCCATTATCTCGACGCGTGGAGCTATACGGAGTGGTTCAATCTGCTCGGGAATCCAGCGGTTGTGGTGCCAGTGAGCCAGACTGCGGGCGGTCTGCCGGTCGGCGTGCAGATCGTGGGAAGACCATGGGCGGAAGAGGAAGTGCTATCGGTCGCCGCCGCACTCGAGAAAGAGTGCGGTGGATGGAGGGAGCCTCCAATTCGCTGAGTTCGTATTACTCACTGTGCGTACGAACTTGCCGATAGTATTTTTCGATTATTCCAACCGGCGGAGTCTCTGTATAACGTTGTGTGCGCGCAAGTTCAGCCACTGTGGGGCTGAGTGTTTCAAGGCAGATTCCCGCATTTGCGCAACGTTTCAATGATACTTCCAGGGAGAATTTTCGGTCGAGCCCTGCCCGGGCTAGTATTTTTCCTCGCTGTTTCTGCTGCCTACCTCTACGCTCTTCCGCAGCCCAACATTTTCTATGCGGGTGTAGTCCTGTTGCATGCTTTAGCGGGCGTGATCGTTTCCGTTCTGCTTGCGCTTAAGCTATTCAAACTGCTTCGGACCCAGGGCTGGCTGGCCCGAATTGGTTGGGTACTGATCGCGGCGGGTGCCGTCGTCGGGTTGATCCTGATCAAGACGGGAACTCCGCGGTCGGAGTGGAACAAACTTTATCTTCATATTGTGGTTTCGACTGCGGGAGTCGGATTCCTGGTTGCCGACTGGCTGAGCCGGCGTGGGCAGACAGCGACGCAGCCTGTTGCGCCCGGCGTCACTGGCCGCGTTGTCGGGCTCGTTGCTTGTCTGGCCGTGCTCGCGGGCATCGGATACGGGGCGCAGTATCTGCGGCAAGGTTGGGAGACGCGCAACCGAATTCAGAATCCGACCATGGCTCCCGACAACATGGATGAGGAAGGGGACGGGCCGAGCGGTCCGTTCTTCCCCAGTTCAGCACAGGTCTACGGACACCAGAAAATCCCGAGCAAGTTTTTCATGGAGTCGGATTCGTGCAAACGCTGCCACGAAGACATCTACAACGAGTGGTACAGTTCGGCGCACCACTTTTCTTCATTCAACAATCAGTGGTACCGCAAAGCGATCGAGTACATGCAGGATACAGTCGGCACCAAGCCCTCGAAATGGTGCGGCGGATGTCACGATCCGGCCGTTCTATATTCGGGCTTGATGGATACGCCGATTAAGAAGATCGTGCATCGTCCGGAGTCGCAGGCCGGGCTGGGATGCATGATGTGCCACTCCATCGCGAAGGTGAAAAGCACGATGGGCCAGGGCGATTTTTACCTGGAATATCCTAAGCTGCATGAGTTGGCGGCGACCAAGAATCCGGTCATGCGGGCAATTCACGATTTTGTGATCCAGCTCAATCCTGAGCCGCATCGGCGAGTATTCCTGAAGCCGTTCATGCGCGATCAGACGGCCGAGTTTTGTTCGACGTGCCACAAAGTTCACCTGGATGTACCGGTGAACGATTACCGCTGGGTTCGCGGATTCAATGAGTATGACAACTGGCAGGCCAGTGGAGTGTCGGGGCAGGGGGCGCGTTCATTTTACTATCCGCCGAAACCGGCGCAGTGCGCGGATTGCCACATGCCCATGACAGCGTCCAAAGACATGGGCAATGTTAATGGCTTGATTCATTCGCATCGCTTCTTGGCGGCGAATACCGCGGTGCCGACCGCGAACGAAGATTCGACTCAGCTCAAGCTAACGGAAGACTTCCTCAAGAATGACATTGTGTCGGTCGATATATTTGCGCTGTCGCCGGCTCAGGCTCCGCTGAAGCCGGGAGCGTCGAGCCAATCTGATCTTTCCACGACGTTTGCTGTGGGAGAAGAATCAGAAAACAAGATCAATGCTGAAACGCAAGGCGAGGTCGCGCCGGTCACGGCGCCGTTGAATCGGGTTCAGCCGCCGCTCCGTCGCGGTGATACGGTGCGCGTGGATGTTGTGGTGCGAACGAAGAAGGTTGGACATTTCTTCCCGGGTGGGACCGTCGACGCCTACGACACCTGGCTGGAACTGAAAGGCACCGATGACAAGGGCCAGACGATTTTCTGGAGCGGGATGGTGGAGGACAACGGGCACGGGCCGGTCGAAAAAGGAGCGCACTTCTATCGATCGCTGCAGATTGACGAACACGGAAATCCCATCAACAAGCGGAATGCGTGGGCGACGCGTGCTGTGGTGTATGTCCGGTTGATTCCGCCCGGCGCGGCCGACACGGTGCATTACCGCATGTTCATTCCGGAAGGCGCAGGCAACAAGATTACGCTGCACGCGCGTCTGTGTTACCGCAAGTTTTCGTGGTGGAACACGCAGTTTGCGTTTGAAGGCGTTCCCGAACCGAACGAGCCTAATAAAGTTGCGCCCGACTTCGACGATCGCCCGATGACATTTACCGGGTCGTTGCAGGGTATCTCGGCGAAAGAGGAAAAGGTTCCGGACCTGCCGATTGTTGCCCTGGCCGAGGATGAGGTTACATTGCCGGTGATCGCGCACAATGCACCGCTGCCGCAGCCAAAGACGATTGCGTTGAAAGAGGAATGGCAGCGCTGGAATGACTATGGAATCGGGCTATTCCTGCAGGGAGATTTGAAGGGCGCCGCGGCTGCATTCCAGGAAGTGACGGAGGCCGATCCGAACAATCCCGACGGATGGGTGAATATCGGCCGGTGCGCCGTGCAGGAAGGCGATATGGCGCGGGCTCGAGTCGTACTGGAAAAGGCACTTGCCCTGGCTCCGAAGCTCGCCCGCGCGAATTTCTTCTACGCAAAAGTTCTGCGGGCTGACGGCAATTACGAGGGGGCGGCACAGCGCTTGCGGATAGTTCTCGCCGAATATCCGCGTGATCGCGTTGCCTTGAATGATCTGGGCCGGATTCTATTCCTGGAGCGCAAGTACGACGACGCAGTCAAAGTATTGCAAGCTGTGCTGCAAGTCGACCCCGAGGATCTCCAGGCGAACTACGACCTGATGCTCTGCTACAACGGCCTGGGAAATGAGAAGCTCGCGAAAGAGCACGAAGCGCGCTACTTGCGATTCAAGGCCGACGAGGCCTCGCAGGCGATCACTGGACCATATCGGCAGGTGCATCCGGAAGATAATAACGAGCGGCAACAGGTGCACGAGCATGTTTCAGTACCTTTGCCGATTCTGAGCGCACGGTCAACGCTGAAGGCCGTTCGTCGCGAGAAGTTACCTATATTGGCTGCTGGGGCTTCCAGATAAATGTTTTCTTCAATCACGCACTCTTCGAGCCACGTCCGTTCTTGCAGGCGAAGGAACAGTTCTCTCTCGCGGCTTTGCGGCACGTTCTGTTGCTTGTTCTTGTTTTTGATGTCGGGCTCGTTCAGCGCCGCTCAGTCAGTGCATTTCCGCGACATCACAGCTCGGGCTGGAATTCATTTCACCCATAACAATGGAGCGTTTGGCAAGAAATGGCTGCCTGAGACGATGGGGCCCGGGTGCGCATTCATCGATTACGACAACGACGGCTATCCGGACATCGTTCTCATTAACGGCGACGATTTCCCGGGACATCCGCGTGGCGGTGCGACTACTCTGAAGCTCTACCACAACAATCATGATGGCACGTTCACCGACGTGACGCGGAAGGCGGGACTTGCGATTCCGATGTACGGTCTTGGGATCGCTGTCGGAGATTACGATAACGACGGTTTCGACGATATTTTCATCACGGCTTTGGGCCAGAGCCATCTCTTTCACAACAACGGGAACGGGACGTTCACTGATGTGACGAAGTCCGCGGGAATGTGGGGCCCGCACGAATTCTCGACCGGCGCGGCGTGGGTGGACTATGACCGAGATGGGAAGCTCGACCTTGTCGTCGCGAATTATGTGCAGTGGAGCGAGCAGGGGGACCTTTATTGCACGATCGATGGATCGCACAAATCCTATTGCACGCCTGAATCATACAAAGGCACTTCGCTGCGATTGTGGCGCAATCTGGGCGATGGAAAATTTGAAGACGTTACGCAGAAGTCCGGACTGGGCGATCCGACTTCGAAAAGCCTGGGCATTTCGATTCTTGATGTCAATGGTGATGGGTGGCCCGACATCCTGGTTGCCAACGATACGCAGCCGAACAAGCTTTACGTCAACAACAAGAACGGAACATTTGAGGAGCGCGGCGTTGCAGCTGGAATCGGTTTCAGCGAAGACGGCGTGGCTCGCGCGGGCATGGGAGTCGATGCGGCGGATTACGACCGCAGCGGGCATCCCAGTGTTCTCATCAGCAACTTCGCAAATCAGATGGTTTCCCTGTATCACAACGAGGGTAACGGATTATTCGTGGATGAAGCGCCGGAGTCGGAAGTGGGCCGCGCGACTCTTGTCACGCTTGGTTTTGGGTGTTTCTTCTTCGACTATGACAACGATGGCTGGCCCGATATTTTCGTTGCCGATGGCCACATCGAAGATCAGATTGAAAAAGTTCAGAAGCGCGTGCGGTATGCCGAGCCATCGCATCTATTCCGCAATCTTGGAGGTGGCAAGTTTACCGAAGTGACGGCGGAGATGGGCAAGGCATTCGCCGCTCCACGAGTGGCGAGGGCTGCAGCCTACGCAGACATCGATAATGACGGCTATCTTGACATTCTGATGACCACAAATGCCGGCCCAGCCTATCTGTTCAGCAACGAGGGCGGGGCGAATCACAGCTTGCGAATCAAGCTGGTCGGGACGAAATCGAATCGAGATGGGATCGGAGCGGTCGTCCGCGTGGCTGCTGGAAACGATAAGCAATGGAAGATGCTGCGCTCCGGATCAAGCTATCTCTCGCAGAGCGAGTTGGTGCTGACTTTCGGTTTAGCTGCACACACCAAGGCCGATGCCGTGGAGATCCAATGGCCGAGTGGACAGGTCGACAAACTCTCGAATGTCGAGGCGGGCCAGACGGTCACTGTGCAGGAAGGGAAGGGAATCATCAGCAACCGCGCATATTCACCGCACACCGCAAAGCCCCAGCCGAGCTTGGCCAGAAAATAGCCCGGAAATCCTCTGTGTTCCGGTAGTGCTATATGGTTAAATCTTTAACGGAATGAATCTGAAAATTTCAGTCGTTCTTCTCGCTGCGATCGCAGCGGCCGCCGGTCTGTTTGCGCCCACGTCCCAAGCGAATCCCGTCGAAGCAGCTAGGCTCAACGATCTGGGCTGCGCGTACATGAATCAGCAGCTTTTTGAGAAGGGGCTGAAGGAATTTCAGCAGGCGCTGGAGGCGGACCCGAAGTTCACAATCGCAAGGCTGAACGAGGGCGTGGCTTATCTGAATCTACAGAAGATCGATCAGGCCAAGGCGGCTTTGGATGACACTCTTAAGCAGGATCCGAAAAGCCCGAATGCATGGTACAGCCTGGGATTGCTGGCGAAAAATACCGGGGACGCGCAGGATTCGATTAGCGCTTTTGAGCACGTGATTGATATCGATCCGAACGACGCTGACACCTGGTATTTCCTCGGTACCGCGTATGCGCAGGCGAAAGATTTCCCAAAGGCGATTGAAGCATTCCAGCACGCTCTCAAGGTCAATCCGATTCACGCCTCGGCAGAGTTTGGACTCTCACGCGCTTACCAGCAGTCGTCCGACACAACCGACGCACGCGAACATTTGAAGAAATTCCAGTACATCACGCAAAACAAAATCGGCTCTCCCATGAGCTTGGCGTACGGCGAGCAAGGAAAGTACTCGCGGGCCGTGGAGTCGCCGCTCCTGAAACTCAAGCCTCCGGCCGAGATCAAGGTGCAGTTTGTGGATGCTACGAAAGAAGCGGGCATCGTTCCCCAAGCTTCCTCAGAGCAAGGTAGTGGGCCCGGAGCGATGCTGGGTCCGGGCGCGTGCTTCCTGGATTACGACAATGACGGGAAGCTGGATATTTTTCTTCCTGACAACGGCGTCCAAGGCGGGATGTCGCTGTATCACAATCTGGGGGGCGGCAAGTTTGAAGATGTAACGAAGAACGTCGGGCTAGATCCGAACGTGCATGGCATCGGCTGCACGGCAGGAGATTACGACAACGACGGTTGGGTCGACCTCGCAGTGAGCCGAAATGCGGGCGTCCTCTTGTTCCACAACGAGAAGGGCATCCAGTTCAAGGATGTCAGCGCTGACGCCAACATATTGGCGAATAAGGTGAACCTCGGCTTGACTTTCATTGACTACGATCACGACGGAGACATCGATCTTCTCGTCACGCGCAACGGAGATAAGGTTTGGGGCGATATGTTCCGCAATGACGGGAACGGGAAGTTCACGAACGTAACCGAGTCCCTCGGCTTCAACGAGATGGGATCTTCTGGTGGAGAAGGCGCGATCGGCACCGACTACAACAATGACCGCGCCGTGGACATTCTGGTGCCGGGTCTTGGGGCGACTTCGGACCTCGGACCAGCACTTTTGGAAAATCCACGTGAAGGCAAATTTCTATTAAAAAGACTGTGGTCGAGTCCGATGCCGGGGCCTGTTCATAGCGGTGCAGTTCTCGATTTTGACCACGATCAATGGATGGATGTCGCATTCACCCATACTGGCGCGACGAACGGAAATGCCATTTCTCTCTGGCGCAACGACGAAGGCAAAAAGTTTGATCGCGTGCCGTTTCCGAAAGTTGACTGGACCAAAGCGTATGGCATCGCAGCCTTCGATTATGACAACGACGGTTGGATCGATCTGGTCGCAGTAGGTGAGACGAAAGACGGGAAAGGCGAAGTGAAGCTGTTCCGCAATCTCGGGCCAGATGGATTCAAAGACGTCACTGCGGATGTCGGACTCGACAAGATTCATCTCAAAGACCCGCGCGCCGTCGTCACAGGAGATTACGACGGAGACGGGACAACAGATCTACTTATTACCCAGAACCACGGGCCAGCTGTACTGCTGCGCAATGAGGGGGCGAACAAAAATCACTGGCTGCGGCTGTCGCTCAAAGGCTTGAACGATAACAAGTCTGCTATCGGAACAAAGGTCGAAGTCTTTGCAGGAGGCAACCGCCAGAAGTTTGAGATTTACGGCTCGAACGGATATCTGGGACAGAACTCGCTCGACATGGTTGTCGGCCTCGGCGAGTCGAAGGATGCTGACATCGTGCGCATGCTGTGGCCGACCGGCGTTCTGCAGGATGAAGTGGACGAGAATCAGGTTGCCGGAGACAAGAGTCACGACCTTCTCGAAATCGATCGCCGGGGCAGTTCGTGTCCGACGCTGTTTGTCTGGAATGGCGAGCGGTACGAGTTTGTAGCGGATACGCTTGGCGCCGGAGTTGTCGGGCATTGGGTCGGACCGGGGCAGCGCGACATTCCACGGCCCGTGGAGTACATCAAGATTAATCGCGATTCGGTGCGCGAGAAGAATGGCAAACTCAGCTTCCGCTTCATGGAACCGCTTGAGGAAGCGGTTTATCTCGATCAGGTGCGGTTGATGGCTGTGGATCATCCCGCGGATCTCGAGGTATATCCAAATGAGTACTTCGCGTCGAATCCTCCGTATCCGCCGTTCAAAATCGTGGTGAGCCGTGACGCCCAGCCGCCCGCTGGTGCTTGGGATGATCACGGCCATGATGTACTGCCTGATTTGCTGGCTCATCACTACATCGGTGATTTCGCTCTGAAACAGTTTGCGGGATTTACCGAAACACACAGCCTCACTCTCGATCTTGGAAAGCCTTATGACGGCGGTCCACTGTGGCTGCTGATGCATGGCGAAATCGAATATTTCACCGCGAACAGCATGTACGCTGCTTCGCAGTCGGGGCTCGAACCGATTGCGCCATACGTCGAGGCGCTGACCGCCGATGGCAAGTGGAAGCGCGTGATGGATGACATGGGATTTCCCGCAGGCGGCCCGCGCACGATGACGGCCGATTTAACTGGAAGGCTTCCCAAGGGAACGCGCAAGATTCGCATCACGACGAATCTGCAGATTTACTGGAATAACATTCTGGTCGATCGCACGAAACAGCCAAGCGGCGAAAAGGATGGGATGACACGGCTGACCGGAATTCCGCTGGTCCACGCTGATCTCGAATTCCACGGATATCCGTTCAAGATCGAAGGCACGCCGCCGGGCAACGTCGAGTACATCTACGAGAAGGCAAGCGCCACCGGACCGTACACGCGGCCGATGGGAACGTACACGCGCTATGGAGACGTGTTGCCGTTGCTCACTGCGAAAGACGATAAACTCGCCGTCTTTGGTTCGGGCGATGAAGTTCGGCTGGATTTTGATCCGTCGAAACTACCTGCGTTGCCGAAAGGCTGGGTGCGCGATTATTTCTTCGCGGCGAACGGTTATGAAAAGGATATGGACTTTTACGCCGCAGACGGAAATTTCGTCGCTCCGCTACCGTTCCTGAGTATGGGCGAATATCCATACTCAACGAAGAAATCGTTTCCGCTCGACGATGCGCACTTGAACTACCTGCTCGAATACAACACGCGGCACATGTCGGGAAACGAGCAGCGAGGATACTGGTTCAATTACAGCGGAAATCGGAAGCCATAAATCGAGTGTATAGAATCGTTTTAATATTGACATTTTCAGGCGTTCCATAATCCAATAGCGGTTCCCATGGAAACCGCAACTGCTTCTACGTCCGCCGTCCCGCGCTTACGCCGTACGCTCACGCTTTGGGACCTGATCTTCTACGGAATCGTGCTGATTCAGCCGATCGCCCCGGTTCCACTTTATGGGGTGGCGCAGAAATTGTCCGATGGACATTTCGTCACGATCATCCTGATCGCGCTCGTCGCGATGATGATCACGGCCGTGAGTTACGGGCGCATGGGAACGCTGTATCCGACCGCGGGATCGGCCTACACCTATGTCGGAAAAGGGCTGAACCCGCATCTGGGATTTCTCGCCGGATGGGCGATGATTCTTGATTATCTGCTGCAGCCGCTCATCAACACCGTGTGGATCTCGACTGCCCTGCACGAGCGCTACTTGCATCAGGTCCCTTTTGTTTTATGGGCTGCGATTATTGCCGGCATTATGACCCTCCTCAACCTGGCCGGGGTGAAGTCGTCGGCGCGAGCGAACAAGATTCTGCTGGCCGTCATGTCAGTCGTGGTAGTCGTTTTCATCGTGCTGGCAATCAAGTTCCTGTACGGCGGGCAGGGATGGGCAGGACTATTTTCGCTGCAACCAATCTATGATCCCCGAACGTTCAATTCTCACAAGATTTTGACCGCGACTTCATTTGCTGCGCTTACCTACATCGGTTTCGATGGCGTGACCACGCTCGCGGAGGATGTGGAAAATCCGAAGCGCAATGTGCTGCTCGCTGTGGTGCTGACATGCCTCTTTGCCGGCGTCTGCAGCGGGGTGGAGGCATATCTTGGAGCGCGCATTTGGCCGAACTGGCGGACGTTTCCGAATCTTGAGACCGCCTTCATGGATATCTGCAGCCGCGTTGGCGGATTGGTTCTATTCAACGCGATGGGTGCGATTCTGATTGTGGCTGCTTTTGGCAGCGGATTGACGGGAACGCTCGGCGCGGCGCGGCTGCTCTTCGGAATGGGCCGCGACGGAGTGCTCCCCAAGAGATTTTTCGGATATCTCAAGCCCGGCAGCAATACTCCGACATATAACATTCTGCTAATTGGAGCCCTGGCATTTGGCGGCGCGGAGTTGCTGTATCACATCGGCAATGCCTACGAGCACGCTGGAGAGTTGCTGAACTTTGGGGCGTTCCTGGCGTTCATGGGAGTGAACTTCGCCTGCTTTTGGCAATTCTGGATAAGACGGCAGGCAGGACAGCACGCCAACTTGTTGAAAGATGCGATCCTGCCGATTATTGGCTTCCTGTTCTGCGGCCTGATCTGGGTCAATCTCAACATCATCGCCAAGACAGTCGGTGGCATCTGGTTCGCGATCGGAATCGTCTATGTCGGATACAAGACGAACTGGTTCCGCTCCGCGCCGGTGATGATCGACTTCAGCGACCAGTAAAGAAAATTGAGTAATGGGGAAATTGAGTGATTGAGTGATTTTAAAACCGGCGTATCCATTCGGTCTTCAATTACCCGATTACAAAATTCCCCAATTACAAAATTGCTTTCTCTATTCGATGTTCCACCCGCTCACTTCTACGGCCGGTTTCGCGTTGCCTAACTCGCTCGCGCGATAGGTTGCAGTGACTTCTCGCTTCTCGCCCGGCAAGAGCGAGATGTAGTTGTCTTCCCAGATCACGGGAAGGATTTCCTCGCCCTTGGCGCCTTTATCCACTTTCAGGCGGATGAAGAACGCCAAGCTCTTGCTTGGATTCTCCAGCGTGACGTGCGTTACGGCTTCTTCGCCCTTCCGCTCGGTGCGATCGGCGACTCGCAGCTTCACTTTCGCGAGCTGAGAGATGGTGGTGAAATCCGCGTAAGATGCGGTTGGCGTCATCCACCACGTACTCTTGGCCCAGTCGATCGTTTCCGGTTTCGTCGAGAGCCAGTAGAAATTAGAGCCCACGACTTTGCCGGTCGAATCCTGCAAATGCAGCACGAGGAAATAAGTCGGACTGAGGTCAGCGACATCGGGCAGGGTGAAGACCTTCGCGGTGCTGTCGGCGGGAGCGTCGACTGAATTCTCCTGTGAGAATTTCTCGGTCATATCGAGGTTGTAGATCTTGGTTGTAAGTTTCAGGCCCTTGGCGTCTTCGTATTGGCTGCTGACAAGCCAGATTGAGTGGTCGTCATAGCCATAGATCGGATGCAGGGGTTCCATAGCGCGTTTGGCTCCGAAATACCCTCCCGCCGGGCGGAGATAGTAATCGTAAAGATGCCAGATCATGGAAGGCCAGGCATTGTTCAACATCCATTGAATGACGCCGGTTGACTCGTACTTGTTGCGGCTGTAGGCCTCGTACATGGCGCGGACGCCTTCGTAGGTCTGCATCTGCGATTTGATCGCGAAGTCGTTCACGTTGTCGGATTTGCCGTACCGATTGGCAAGCGCTTCGCTAAACACGTTGATGGTTTTGAATTCGCCGCCGCCTGCGTGATAGTTCCAGACGTCGTCGATGGGCCACATGTGATCTTTGCCGACCATCTCGCGAATGCTTTCCACTGGAGGGACAGCCGGTCCCATACTGGTTTCGGTGTTGAAGGCATAGGCGCCGCCGCACCCTCCGGCATTGCACTGCTTGCGTCCGGGCTGGCCTTCCGGCGTGTCAGTTTCCCAGTAGCTGGGCGCGACGTACTCATACGGGCCGCTCATTTTGACGCCACTATTGCCCGTAACACTCGTCTTTTTTCCAGTCGCGGAGGAGACAACAGGATTCGGCCAGAGCAGATCCTTTTCAACGTCTAAATACATCTGCTCAACATCCGGCGGGGGTGCGTTATCGCTGCCGTTGAGCCACATCACGAGGCTGGGATGACTGCGCAGGCGATAGATTTGATCCCGGAGTGATTGCTTTGCAATCTCGAAATCCTTCGGCTGCCAGCGGGGCCAGCGCTCCCAGAAGTCGCAACAGCACCAGCCGGCCATTACGAGGATTCCTTCATGGTCCGCGAGATCGAAGAATTCCTGGGGCTCCAGTTTGCCCTCCAAACGGACCGTGTTCAGTCCCATGTCGCGGACGTAGCGGAATTGATCACGCACCCGCTCGGAGTTCCACCGCAGCATCATGTCGGGAGTCCATCCGCCTCCGCGGATCAGAATGTTTTTGCCGTTGATATGGAAAGCTCGCCCGCCGATCGAATTGAAATCGGAGGTGACTTCCCGGATGCCGAACTCAGTGTGCGATTCATCGCTGATGGCACCATTCACTTCGAACTCCATCTGGAGTGGATAAAGGTTCGGCGTGCCCATCTGCGCCGGCCACCAGAGGCGCGGCTTCGAGAAGTCGAGTTGATCAAACTTGTCAGGCGTGAAGGTGACGTCTTTCGCCTCGTTGGGAGCGAGTTCCACGTCTTGTTCGAACGTTACATTCTCGATTTGGCCTTTGAGTTTGCCTTTGACCGCCTCATTGGTACTGTTTTTCACCTGTGCCGTAACCGTGAGTTGGGCCACATCGTCGGCGGGCAGATTCAGCTTTGAAACAACAGTGGGATATCGGACCGCGACCGGCCCGCTGGCCGTGAGATACACATCGCGCCACAGGCCCATATTCTTGTCGGGCGGCGCGGGATTCCAGTCGACGAACGTGATCGCGAGATCGTGATCGGTGGGGGCAAAGGCCTGCACGGCGAGCACATTTTCGGCACCGGGTTTGGCCGCACTCGTCACGTTGAATTCGTAAGTGCGCCATGCTCCTGCAACGTCGTCGGAGTTGGCAATCTGCTTTCCGTTGAGCCAGATGTTGGCGCGGTAGTTGATGCCGTCAAACTTCAGCCACACGGTCTTGCCCTTGTACGCGGCCGGCATTGCAAATTGCTTGCGGTACCACCAGGAAACGGCGAAGGGACTGTCGGGAGCCATGGGGATATTCGAGAAGTTCCCGCCGATCGGATAATTCATCCCCGGGAAACTGCGCAGATTCATGGCGAAAAAAGGATCCGGATAGGTCTTATCTTTCACCAACGCCGCGACCACTGTCGTGGGAACGGTAGCCTCGTGCCAGCCCTTCGCCGAAAAATCAGGAGTAGAAATAACTGCGCCCTTGGCCTCCACCTTTGCCGAGGTCTGCAGGTTCCAGCCCTCACGCAGTACGAGCTTGTTTTCTGAGGAATGGTGGCTAGACTGCGCGTGGGAAGGCTTTTCTTGTGCAATGAGCGAAGAAGAAAGAAGGAATGGCAGCAGAAGGGAGATTGTAACGGCGACCGGCCTGTGTGAGTTCATGGCGCTCCTGGACGTGCGCGTCGTATTGGATACGAGGCAGGATTGAGAAATTGCCCGGCAGAATGAATAACACTTCTATTAATTCGTTTCAATAGCGGAATCCAGGGCTGCTCGTGCCGGCCAGAACAAACCAAAAACGAACCACTAAGGCCATGAAGTCTCACGAAGGCACCACATGAAGGTCTTGAGTATTGCCGAAATGCGGCTGAGCACCCTGCTGAGATGGAAGCAACAACTAGTTTATAATTAAAGATTCCGCTCTCTCTTCTGGAGTGATAAGAACATGATTCGATTTCTGCAAACCGAGGGGCCATTCAAGAAGTTTGTCCTGGGAGGCCTGCTCATACTGATTTGCGCCGCGATGGTAATAGCCTTCGTTCCCGGAGGCTTAGGCTCCGAATTGACTGGCACGCCCGGCAAGGGCGTGGTCGCTAAAGTGGCCGGCAACGACATTACGGTCGAAGAAGTGCGCGACACTGCCAAGCAGATGCTGCAGCAACAAATGCCGCAAGGCGGGGCCAACATGAACATGTTGCTGCCCTTTTTCGCGCAGAGAGCCGCCGAGCAGCTCATCACCCGCCAAGCCTTGATCGCCCAAGCTCGGCGTATGGGGCTGCGTGTCACACCCGCGGAGGTGCGCGATGAACTCGAGCACGGCCGCTATGCCGCCACCTTCTTTCCGAATGGCAATTTTATTGGGCAGGTCGAATATGAGGATATGCTCTCGCGTGCAAACCTCACGCCCGTCAAATTTGAAGAGTCGGTCGGCAATGACATCCTGCTCACCAAACTGGAAGCGCTTGTTTCCGGCACGACGGGCGTCAGCGAAGAAGAGATTCACGATCAGTTCGTGAAGCAGAACACAAAAGTGAAGTTCGACTATGCCGTCCTGAAGCAGGAGGACATCAAGAAAGGACTTCATCCGACCGACGAAGAATTGAAAGCCTACTACGACAGCCACAAGGCGAGCTATGCCAACTCGATTCCGGAGAAACGCAAAATTAAATATGCGGTTCTTGATACTGCGAAAGCCGAAGGGAGCGTTCAAGTCACGCCAGAGGATCTGCGCGCTTATTACGACCAGCACCGCGAAGAATATCGCGTGCCTGAGCAGGTAAAGGTCAGCCACATTCTGATCAAGACGCCGCTTCCCGGGCCAGACGGTAAGGTGGACGAAAAGGGAGTTGCCGAGGCGCAGCAGCGCGCAGAAGACATTCTGAGGCAGTTGAAGAGTGGCGCCAATTTCGAAGAACTGGCGAAGAAGTACTCCGAAGATCCGGGCAGCGCGAAGCAGGGTGGATCGCTGGGCTGGATCGGCAGAGGCCAGACCGTTCCTGAATTCGAAAAGGCCGCATTTTCACTGCCTGTAGGACAGATCAGCGGTCTCGTGAAAAGCAGCTACGGGTTCCACATTATCCGCGTCGAAGGCAAGCAGGACGCGCATCTGAAGCCGCTCGATGAAGTGAAGGATACGATCGAGCCCATCCTGAAGCATCAGAAAGCCCAGCAGATCATACAGAGTAAGGCGCAGGCAATGGTGGATCAGGCCGGGAAGCAGGGGCTGGACGCGGCCGCGGCAGCCCAGGGCGTACCCGTCATCACGTCGGATTTCTTCGCGCGAAAAGATATGCTGCCTGGACTTGGACCTTCGTCCCAGTTTATGGACGCGGTCTTCACAACGGAGGCGAACGCTAAACCGGATGTTGCTCCTACATCGCAGGGAGTCGCCGTGTTTCAATTGCTCGCCATCAAGCCTCCTTCCACGCCGACCTTCGACGAGATTCGGAGCAAGGTGGAGGAGGAGTTCAAGAACGAGCGTTCCAGTGTTCTTCTGTCGCAGAAAGTGCAGGAGCTGTCGGATCGCGCCAAAGCCGAGCACGATCTGAAGCGGGCGGCGAAAGAGCTCGGGGCGACCTACAAGACCAGCGACTTCGTTCTTCCGGACGGCCAGGTTCCCGACATCGGTTCGATGTCAGGACAAGCATCAGTGGCCTTTAATATGAAGCCGGGCGAGATCAGCGGTCCGATTCATAGCGGCGAAGATGGAGCGGTCCTGCAGTTGGTCGAGAGCCAAGCTCCCTCCGAGACCGATTACGCTGCGAAACGCGATCAGATTCGCGACGCGCTGCAGCAGCAGAAACAGCAGGAGCGCTTCGGGCTCTTCGTATCGAATCTCATGGATCAGATGACGAAGGCCGGCAAGATCAAGAGAAATGAAGAAGAATTGAAGGATTTAGGCCGCAGCGGAAACGATACAGGAATGTAACGGCGGCGCCATGTCCTTTCCGCGCGCCGCAGGCATCTTGCTTCACCCCACGTCGTTGCCTTCGCGCGGCGGGGTGGGAGATTTCGGTCCAGCTGCCTACCGCTTTGCCGATTTCCTTGCTTCCGCTCGCCAGGGGCTATGGCAGGTTTTGCCCTTAGGTCCCCTTGGCTACGGAAACTCTCCTTATTCCGCGACCTCGGCTTTCGCGGGAAATCCGCTGCTCATCAGCCTGGAGCGTCTCTCCGATCACGGGTGGATCGACAGATCGAAGATCGACGGACTGTCCGCAGCTTCCGGTCCTGTCGAATACGACCACGTCTTTGCCCGAAAAATGCCCCTGCTCTTTGAGGCGGCGCGGAATTTTCTGGGCTCCGGTTCATCTGAAACTCTCGGCCGTTTCGACTCATTCCGCAAAGAAAATTCCTGGTGGCTGGACGATTTCGTGCTATTCGATGCTCTTCGCGCGCGACACAAGCTGGAAACCTGGAATCGATGGCCGCGTGAGGTTGCCTGGCGGGAACCGTCGGCCTTGACGGAAGCCAGAAAAGAACTCGCCGACGACATTCAGATCAGAAGCGCGCTGCAATTCGCCTTCTACCAGCAATGGAATTCCCTACGGAGATATTGCGCCGAGCGCGCGATCCGCATCGTGGGCGATGTCGCGATTTTCGTGAACCACGACAGCGCCGATGTCTGGACGAACCGCGAACTTTTCCGCCTCAACGAAAACCTTGAGCCTGAAGTCGTGGCTGGCGTGCCCCCGGACTTCTTCAGCAAGACCGGACAGCGATGGGGCAATCCTCTGTACCGCTGGGACATCATGAAGCAGCGGGGATACAAGTGGTGGATCCAACGGTTGCGCTGGGCGACGCAAAATTGCGATTACATCCGTCTCGACCATTTTCGTGGTTTTGATGAATTCTGGGAGATTCCGGCTAGCGATGCCACGGCGGTGAATGGCCGCTGGGTCGATGGGCCGCGCGACGACCTTTTCCTCAAGCTCCGCGAAGAGCTGGGTGGATTACCCTTCTTTGCCGAAGATCTCGGATACATCACCCCGGAGGTTCACGCCCTGCGCGACCGCCTGCAAATACCCGGCATGGCCGTTCTGCAATTTGGATTTGGGGATGAAGGCGCCCATATGTACCTTCCGCATCGCGCCGAAGGAAAAGTCATCTACACGGGAACGCACGACAACGACACGGTTGAGGGTTGGTGGAAATCCGGCGCGGCCGAGCATGAGAAACGGAATGCTCAGTCTTATCTGGGCAAATGTGACGATGGCGTTCACTGGGCATTCATCCGCGCGGCGCAGAGTTCGCCCGCAAGTCTAAGCATCATTCCTCTGCAGGATGTTTTGGGTCTTGGCAGCGAGGCCCGAATGAATACCCCAAGTCTCTATGGCGGTAATTGGCGCTGGCGATTTGAAGAGGCCCGGCTTACGGGCGAACTGGCCTCAAAACTGGCCCTGCTGGCCGAAGTCAGCGATCGTCTTCCGAAGCCATGTGCTTCTCAGTCCGGCGAAAACTTCTTCGCTTGAATGGCGCTCGGTCGAATCGGTTGAAATTGTGAACATCGTGTTACAGCTGCCCCGTTTTGGCCGCTGATCGTGTATAGAAGAACAGGGGTCCTGTGTGAGCGAAGCGATCATCGAAGCCATCGCAGTCGAAAAGTCCTACCCGCAGCCGGACGGAACACGCATCCAGGTTGTGGGAGCGACGACCCTCGCCATCGAATCCGGCAAGATCATTGCTCTTCTGGGGCCCTCCGGTTGCGGTAAGTCCACGCTTCTACGTATTCTCACCGGCCTCTCACAACCTTCCTCGGGAACGATTCTCTGGCACGGGAAGCCCCTCAATGGGCAGGCCCCAAATGTGGCCATCGTTTTTCAAAGTTTCGCGCTGTTTCCTTGGCTCACCGTGCTTGAGAACGTTGAGGCTCCCCTGGAAGCGAAGGGAGTTCCGGCAGTTGAGCGCCACAAGCGCGCACTCCGTACGCTGGACACGGTCGGCCTTGACGGATTCGAGACCGCCTATCCGAAGGAGCTTTCGGGCGGCATGAAGCAGCGGGTTGGTTTCGCGCGCGCCTTGGTTGTCGAACCTGAAGTCCTCTTCATGGACGAGCCTTTTTCCGCTCTCGACGTTCTGACCGCTGAGAATCTCCGCGGCGAACTGCTGGAGCTCTGGCTCAACAAGAAAATGCCGACCAGCGCCATCTTCATTGTCACCCATAACATTGAAGAAGCTGTCATGCTGGCCGACCGCGTGATGGTGCTAGGCAGAAATCCTGCGCGCGTTCGGTCCGACTTCAACATTCGCTTGAAACACCCGCGCGACCGGAAGTCGTCGCGATTTGTGGAACTGGTCGACTACATTTATAAGATCATGACCGAGCCTGATGTCGACCATGCGCCGCCGGATGCGGAAACGACGGCTGAAATCATCCTGCCCAAAGGCGGAATAACGAAAGAGGTTTTGCACAAGCAGGAAGGCCCCATTCGAACGGCGAAATACCAGATGCTGCCGCATGCACGCGTGGCAGGGATCGCCGGGCTCACGGAATTGCTGCGCGATCGTGGCGGACGCGAGGACCTGTTTCGCCTCGCCGAAGATTTGGTGATGGACGTGGAAGACCTGCTGCCGATTCTCGAAGCCTGCGCGCTGTTGGGCTTCGCTTTGCTCAAGGAAGGCGATGTTCAGATCACCCCGGCGGGCATTCAGTTCGCCGATGCTGACATTCAGGAGCGAAAAGTGCTCTTCCGTCACGCCGCTCTGGAACATGTGACGATCCTGAAGCAGATCGAAAGCGTCCTGAAAAGAAAAGCCGATCACTCGATCGCAGACGAATTTTTCCACGACATTCTCGATGAATATTTCGCCGAGGACGAAGTGCAGCGGCAGTTTGAGACGGCACTGAACTGGGGGCGGTACGCCGAGATTTTCGACTACGATCGCGAAAGCGGACGGCTGATGCTTACCGAAGCCCCGGCGGATTCCGCGCCCGCGGTCGAAACCCCGACGCCAACGCCAAAGTCGTAAGAAGTAAGCGATCCCATAGCATGAAGAAGACCATCAGCCTGCGAGGATTCTCGGCGTATCGGATTTGGACGCAACTCCCCAGCCTCGAGATCTCGTTTTTGCCCGACCTTCTGATGTTCGCCGCGGCTCTGGCTTTGTTCTACGGCGTGCTCGTGGTGGGACGGCATTGGCTCGGTCCGTTCACTCCGGAAGTTGAGATTTCGCGAAGTCCTTTAGCGCTGCCCGCCTATGCGGGATATTCCTTGCTTCGCATCACGGTTGCCTATGGTCTGAGCCTCGCATTCACGCTCGTGTACGGCTACATCGCAGCCTATAACCCGCGCGCAGAGAAATTCATGATTCCTCTGCTCGATGTCCTGCAGTCGATTCCGGTCCTCAGCTTTCTGCCGGGAGTGATGCTCGCCATGGTCGCACTCTTCCCGGGCCGGCAGTTGGGGGTTGAAGCGGGCGCGATCTTGCTGATCTTTACCGGACAGGTCTGGAACATGGCGTTCAGCTTCTACGCTTCGCTGAAGAGTATCCCCAGAGAGATGCGCGAAGCGGCAAAGGTCTACGGCTTCAGCTGGTGGCAGCGCTTTACCGAGATGGAACTGCCTTTCGCGGCGATTGGTCTTGTCTGGAATTCGATGATGTCGGTCGCTGGCGGCTGGTTCTTCCTGATGGCATGCGAGATGTTTGTGCTCGGATCGCGCGATTTCCGGCTACCAGGGCTGGGTTCGTATCTCCAGACTGCTGCGAGTAACGGCGATACCACGTCGATCTTGTGGGGAGTTGCGACCATGATCGGCGTGATCGTGCTGCTTGACCAATTCATCTGGCGCCCAGTGATAGCGTGGGCCGAGAAATTCAAGGTTGAGCAGGTAGAAAGTACGAACGCTCCGCGGTCCTGGGTGCTCGATGTGTTCCGCCATTCCCGCGGAATCGCGCACCTTCAGACTCATACCGTGCATCCTCTGCGAGAACGCCTCATGATGTATTTCTCGCGTCCGCGCCAGGCGGAGGAAATTGAGAATAAAAGCGAGTGGAAGAGCTGGATGATGAGAGCTCTAGCCGTGGCGCTTCTCGCGGGGGTGAGTTATGGAGTTGTGCGCATTGTGATTCTGCTGACAGGTCTGCAAAGTGCAGAACTGCGTGAAGCAGGGCTCGGTCTTGTCGCGACTTTCCTCCGCGTCAACCTTGCTCTACTGATCGGCGCGCTATGGACAATTCCTGCCGGCGTGGCGATCGGCTTCAATCCACGGCTTGCGCGCATTGCTCAGCCGCTTGCGCAAATTGCAGCATCCGTACCCGCGACGGCTCTGTTTCCCATCGTTCTCCTCTTGCTTATCCGCGTTGGCGGAGGGCTCGGCATAGGCTCTATCGCGCTACTACTATTGGGGACGCAGTGGTACATCCTGTTCAACGTTATCGCTGGCGCCATCGCCATTCCGACGGACCTGAAGGAGTGCTGCTCGGTTTTCCGGCTCACAGGCCTCGCGCGCTGGAAGAAACTCATATTACCCGGCATATTCCCCTACCTGGTCACGGGGCTTGTTACAGCGTCCGGCGGAGCGTGGAACGCAAGCATCGTCGCCGAATATTTTCACTTCAAAGGCCAGACCTACACCACGGTCGGCCTGGGAGCCACAATCAGCCAGGCCACCGACGCAGGCAACTTTGATCTTCTGCTCGCGGCCACGATCATGATGGCCGCTACGGTCGTTACCATCAATCGCCTTATCTGGCGCCGGATGTATGCTCTTGCGGAAACGCGATATCGTCTCGAAAACTAAACACGTTTCAACGCGGCTCGTTACTTTGGAGTTTCACCTCAGCTGGATTTCATCTTCTTTTAACCTGCGCTTCATGATGTCGAAACGCGACTACGGTATCGATAGAAGATGCCATCACACCAGTTGCATCCAGAATCAACGCAGGCTGGAGTGTTGTCACGCGTTGCCGAGGTTCCCGGCTTTGCTGGCAAGCTAGCTCCGGTCGACAAAATCAGAGACGTTTACCGGCGCGCGCAGCAATTGCCCGACGGCTTCCGCCTGGAAAATCTGCTTTCGCAGATGAGAATCGATCTGCGCGTCGATCCGGCTGACTGTGCCAGAATTCCCGCGAGCGGTCCAGTCGTTGTGGTTGCGAATCATCCTTATGGTGTGCTCGACGGTGCGATTCTCGCCGTGCTATTGACGCGCATTCGCTCCGATGTGAAGATCCTTACCAATTTCCTGTTGGATGATGTACCCGAACTTCAAAAACACTGCATCTTCGTCGATCCTTTTCAGACGGATCGTTCCGCCGAATCGAATCGCAAACCCCTGCGTGAGGCGCTCGCGTGGCTGCGGCAGGGAGGCGTGCTCGCTGTTTTTCCCGCAGGCGAAGTTCCGCACTGGCAGATGCCGGCCGCACTTGTTTTCGATCTGGCCTGGAACGATACTGCGATTCGATTGATTCGCCGGACTCGAGCGACTGCCGTGCCCGTCTATTTCTGCGGGCACAATGGCGTCGGTTTTCAGCTTCTCGGCATGATCCATCCGAGATTACGCTCGGTGTTCCTCCTGCAGGAATTTCTGCAGCAAGAAGGAAAGACGGTCGAAGTGCGTGTTGGGAGCCCGATTCCGGTGGACGCCATACGCTCAATTGAGGACGACCGTGAAGCAATCGAGTATCTGCGTTTGCGAACCTATCTGTTGGCTCGACGCTCCAAGCAGGAAACTCCCTTTCCATTTAACCTGCGGGCGCGTCTGGCTGTGAGAATCCACGAACCGCTCGCCGTACCGATGGAGACTGAGCTTCTGACAAAAGAGATTCAGCACCTGGCTCCAGAACGCTGTCTGGCGGAAAACAGTGACTTTGCAGTGTATCTAGGAAAAGCGGTTGAGATCCCGAACTTGCTGTTGGAAATCGGGAGACTGCGCGAAGTGACTTTTCGCCGCGCCGGTGAAGGAACGGGCAAGCGCCGCGACCTCGATCCGTTTGATGATTATTATTGGCATGTCCTGCTTTGGCACAAGAGCAAACGCGGGTTAATCGGGGCCTATCGCGCGGGAGACACGGCCGGGATCCTGGCGCAGCGTGGAGTGGAGGGACTCTACACCAACACTCTGTTTCGTTACGACGAGAAACTCTTCCAGAAGCTCGGCCCAGCCCTGGAGCTAGGCCGCTCATTCATATGTCCGGAATTTCAGCGTCAATACGCGCCGTTGCTGCTGCTGTGGAAGGGAATCGCCCGCCTGGTTGCGCTCCGCCCGGGAATTCCGGTGCTATTCGGCGCAGTCAGCATCAGCAACGAATACAACGAGGCCTCCCGCGAAATGATCTATCGCTTCTTTGAGGCGCGCATGCAGCACGATGAACTGGCCGGCTTAGTCGAACCGCGCCGCCCATTTCGCACCAGCCTTCTCCGCCGATGGGATTGTCGCAGTATGTGCCGCGCCCTCCGCGATCTCGACGATCTCTCCCAGCCGATCACCGACATCGAGGCGGATGGGAAGGGAGTTCCGATTCTATTGCGCCAGTACGCCAAGATTGGCGGCAAGATGCTCGGCTTCAATGTCGATCGCAAGTTTTCCAACGTGCTCGATGGATTGGTGGTTGTCGATCTGCGGCAGACGGATCCCGATGTGCTCGATCGCTATATGGGCCGCGATGCTGCCGCTAGATTTCGCAGCATCCATGAACTGAATTCTCGCCACTGACCTATCTGGCTCCTCTCGGCTGGCTCTTTCGGTTCGGTACAGTGCAGGTGGGAACAACGTTTTCGAGCGCGCGGTTAAGCTTTTGACCCAAGGCAGTCAGGTCTTCGGGGGACATCAATTGCTGCAGACGCTCGAAGAGATGGCGTTCTTCCTTTCGAATATGATTCGCAAGCCGGTTCGCGAAAGTCCTCAAATCTTCAGCTGACAATTTCCCGTCGATCGCGCTCTCGAACATGACGCGGAGCTCTCCGTGCTCGGAAATCAACTCTTCCACCACGGAAGTCAACTCTCGGAACTTGCGTGTGGCCGGGAACAGAACTTCTTCTTCCGTCGCGAAGTGGATTCTGATTTCGCTCTCGAAATGCCGCGCGATCTCCAGCTGCCATTCCTGCAGATCGGCGCCCGCTACCGGTGAAGCGCGATCGATCCTGACACACAAAGCCAGCGCGTGCTGGTGCTGGTGAGAAAGGGGAATCAGATTCTTATCGCGCAGCATGGGGTTCTCACGAATTCGCAATCTCGAGTTTCGATCCTGCAGTAACGCTCTCAGTCGGGGTCGGCTCGGCGGCCTGACGAACCGTCAACCAATCCGTCTGCACGCGCTCCCACTCCTGGATCAACCGGCCATTGGCTTCGAAGAAGCTTCGAATTCGATAGCGTTCCCATCCTGCAATCTCTTCCAGAATCGGCGCCAGCACTGCGAGGGCGCTGCTGCTCAACACCGTACGTTTTGCGATCTGTGACACGTTGGGCGATTCAGAGACAGCGATGGTCAATCCATCGCGCGAATTAATGTGCAGCATGACGTGGATGTCGGAGCTCCCATCGCCCGTATAGACGACGTGATCCGGCCCCGCCACTCGTTCGACGAGCAACTTGTCGAGCACAGCAACTTTTCCATACCCGGCGGTCGCGCGAATGATGGTGTCGATCTCACCGGAAGGTTTATATCGGAATTCCGTGCCGTAAATGTGATCCTCTGGGACGATGTCCTCTAATGCCGATCGCACAATTTCGACCGGAGCGGCCGAGAGCACATAAAAATCAAATTGGTGCCCATCGATTCCGGCATCCAGCAATTGATATAACAGCTTGATATCGCTCTTCAGGCGAATTCGCTTGCCGACTTCTCGCAAATGTTCTTTGCGAACTTTCGCTTGAAACTCCGGATCGTGCAGCAGAAGATAGGCAAGCTCCGCACCCTGCTGTACGAGATTGATCTTGGCCATTCCCTTGGCTTTGCGCTCGAATTCCTCGGTGGAAATCCCAACGAGTTCGGCGAGCACATAACCGGAATCGTTGAAGGTCAGCGTTTGGTCGAAATCGCTGGCGAAGATGTAGCGCTTCAGGAGATTGTCTGCCATACCCATTTGATTCTTTCGCTGACGGAATGCCCCATAAAAAGAATTGATTGCGATTATATGCTTGCTTGAGAAATCCCCTATTCAATTGAACTCGCCAACGTGGAGCATGATTTGTGGAGCGGGCACCGGTCGAGAAGTGAAGAGAATTCGTGGTCCACGCACTTGTGCTTTCCAGCCTCCGACGCCTCTATGCTTCTTCGTGGCTATCGTGGTTGTAGTTCGACTTTACTAAAAGCACGCGTCGCGTCCACAATAGAAAGTTCGACTCCACACGGAGATCGAGAAGGAGCGTCATGGCCGTTGCAACTGGTGAACTTATTCGCGCAATGAATTATGTAGATGACATTAACGCGACTCTACGCCGTATCGCGATTTACATCCCTAGCATGAGTCCCGACGAGCGTAAACGTCTCGCCCAATCTCTTCGCGGTGCGGCCACTGCCGTGAACAATGCGGTCGCCGAACTGGAAAAGGCGGACAAGTAGGTGCGGAAGGTTCAGACGATCGCGGTCATCGGCGCCGGAATCATGGGACGCGGCATCGCCCATGCCGCCGCGCTCGGTGGCTATCGCACCATTCTTGAGGACTTGCTTCCAGGAGCGTTGCGGAAAGCCGAGACTGAAATTCGCGCCAATCTCGACAAAGCCGTCGAACTGGGAAAGGTCACCACTCAAGACGCCGAGTCCGCCTTCCACCGACTTGAATATGCGGGTTCGGTCGAAGAAGCGGCTCGCGAGGCCGATGTTGTCATCGAGGCGGTTCCCGAGGAGATGGAATCGAAGATCGAGATTTTCACTCTGCTCGACAAGATTTGCCGACCCTCGACGATTCTTGCTTCGAATACTTCCTCACTCAGTGTCACCGAAATTGCCAGCGTGACCTATCGCGCAAAAAACTGTGTGGGAATGCATTTCTTCAATCCCGTGCACAAGATGAAACTGCTCGAGATTGTGCGCGCTCTTGAGACCGACGACGACACTCTCGCAACTGCCGTTGAAGTTGGCAAGCGCATGGGCAAAGAGGTTGTTGTGATCCGCGAATCGCCTGGTTTCGTCACCAGTCGCATCAACGCCATGATCGGCAACGAAGCGTTCTATATGCTGCAGGAAGGAATTGCCTCGGCGGCGGATATCGACAAGGCATTGAAACTCGGACTGAATCATCCCATGGGACCATTCGAGTTGGTCGATCTCGTAGGGCTCGATACGCGCCTCAGCATTCTAGAGTATCTGCACAAGTCACTGGGAGAGAAGTATCGCCCCGCTCCGCTTCTGGTTCAGTACGTGAAATCCGGCCGCCTCGGAAGAAAATCGGGGCGCGGAGTGTACGAATATCCGGAAGCAAAGGATTCAAAAGCGACTTCCACGAAGTAGTTTTTCCTAGCGATAGCGACGTCCAAAGCTCAAGCCAGAGAGGTCGGAAACTCTATTGGGGTCGATTCCTTTGCTCGCCACAAGCACATGAAAGCTCTCGCCCATACCTGCAGGAGTAACGAGATGTTTGAGTTGCAACGCGATCTTCGCTCTCTCCTGAGGTAAACGAGCATCTTCGAAGGCATCGGCAAACTGATTTGCCTCGCCGATTCCCATGAGGAACTGCGACTGCGTAATCAGCTTTTCCGCATGCACTCCGTATTGCTTTGCGGTCGCCGCCAGCGCCGTGAAATTAACATCCGCCGTGATGTCCTGCTCCCCGGGCGCTTCGTACGGATTTCCGCTCACTGAATGCTGCCGAATCGACTTGAGCGTTCCGCGATGACGGCCAGCCAGTTGCTCCTCGCGCGTGTATCCGTAATCGACGATGATCACAAATCCGCGTTCGATGCCCGCGGCCGACCGCATCGCGGCTTGTGCTTGGAGTGGAACCTCGATTCGCTCGCCAGCTTCGGGACGCACGGAATTGCGATCGAGGAATTCCGATTCTTCCGCCGAGATCTTCTCCCAAGTCTCTCCAAGCCGTCCATTCTGCGCCATGATTCGCAGCGAGCCCTGAGAACTCACGATCTCGACCGGCAATGCGTCGAAGAACTCGTTGGCAAAGACGATGACGGGTGCCCCCTGATCTGCCTCCTCAGTTGCGAAGGTCGCTTTGCCGGATGCGAAGCGCTGCTCCAGCGTTTGGCTGATCTTGTCGCGCAAGGCAGGCGATTGTTCGACCAGCAGATACCGCACGGCGCGGAAAAATTCCGGGAACTTCTTTTCCGACCAGTCCAGGACATCCTGCGCAAATAACCCGCGTCCGGGACCAAGTTCCTTCACTGCAATCCGGTGAGGCGATCCCATCACGCGCCACATCTCGTCGAATTGCCGCGCCAGCAGCCGTCCGAATACCGCGTGAACGTCGCTTGAAGTGAAAAAATCTCCCGCCTTGCCGAATTGCGCCGCGTTGCGCGAATAGTATCCGAGCTCCGGGTGATAGAGACACAGCTCCATGTACCGCGAGAAAGGAATTGGCCCTCGTTTGGCAATCTCCTTCTCGATGATCTCTCGGAGTTCTTTCACAGGCCTTTCTTCTGGCGGTCGGCGCGGTCTTGCGGCGTGCGGATGAACATCTCGACGAAGTAATCGTGCAAAGCGTCATAGAGCTGGCGCTGAAAGCTCCATTCAAATTGTGGATCGTCGAGATCCCGCGGGTGAAGCTCGAAGTAGTAGGTATGCACCGGAATGCTTTCGTCCTTGAACGCAACGATGACTTCGACGCCGTCGCCTTTCGCGCGTGCCGAGAAATTTAACAGAGGATGTTCATAGAGACGGAGTTGAGCCAGGACGCGGTCGAGGCGGCCATTCGGAGCCATCCGTGGATTTTAGCGGAAGAAAATGGAGTTCTCCACGGATCCTGCCGCTTAGAGCTGCTGGCAGCGTGCAAATGGAGTTCTCTACAAAATCATGCCCCCACGCCTCCGGGGAGGAGCGTGGGGGCACCCGGGTAACGTTCAGGCGAGGGGTCTCAATCCCGCCTAACCATCTGATCAGAAATACGCAGCCGGACTCTCAAAAGTTCCCGCTGGCATGTACAGACTTAGACCCGGCGAATTCAAAAAAGGTTAGCCGGGGGATAGGAGAATTTGACAGGGACCGATGAAGCTTTTCGGTCCTTTGCCGATCAACCTAGGTGTACATCACACTCACCTTGCATTAACCAGAGGCACACCTTGGCTGAAATCATAGTCATGAACCGGAGGGACGATCCCCGAAGATCCGGGCCTTCCCACGACGACTTTCCCGCTGAATTTGAGGTCGATCCAGAAAAGCGGCTGGTTCTTGTCCGATTCATCTCTGAAATCACCGTGGAGAAGATTGCCGAGTACGCGGCACATCTACGAATGCATCCTGCGTTTCGGCCTACTTTCGGAGAGATAGTCGACCTGCGAAAGGTCCGCGAGATCAAATTGCAGGCAGATGACTTTCTGCGACTTGCGGACAAAATTGACCCATTCTCGTCGGAAGCGAAGCGAGCGTTCATAGTGCGAACCAACATTCAAAGTCAAGCCGCGCGGATGCACATAATCCTGCGACCCAAACGAAACATAGAAATCTTTGAATCATTCGAACAGGCAGAGAGTTGGGTTCGCAAATGATCAATGCGTACAGAAATCTCGGGACATCACTCGCTTATTGACTCGGCTGTTTCGGACGCTCGAACGGCTTTTGCAGATATCGTCGTGCTTCTTCCAGCGCTCCGAAGGTATTGTCGTTTGTTTGCAGCGCTTGGCGGTATTCATTGACGGCGCGTTCCCGCTGCCCCGTGATGTCAAAGATTTTGCCCAACTGAATTCGGCTCCATACCTCGGTCCAACGCGGATCCCCGTCGCCGTCGATCGATTCCCGGTATGCATTCGCCGATGACTGATAATTGCGCTGCAGATAGAAAACTTCCGCGATCCGGTAGTGCGCCAGCGAACTGTTCTT
>DATJOA010000252.1:0-4521 GCA_035507635.1 Candidatus Acidiferrales bacterium | reverse complement strand
TGCTTTAGCGGCTGTTGCCGGCCCAGCAGGTGCGTCACCAGCGCGATCTGCGCGAAATGCTCGACCGTCTCCATCTTCATGTACGCGTGCTCGAGCGTGTCGCCGTAGGTCACCACTCCATGATTCGACATCAGGATTGCGTCATAGTTCGGGACAAACGGCTCCAACGTGCTCGCCAGCTCCGAAGTTCCCGGCGTCCCATACCGCGCCAGTGGGATGCATCCCAGCCCCATCACCACTTCGCACACCAGCGGTTCGGTCAGCGGAACGCCCGCTGCGGCAAACCCCGTAGCCGTCGGCGGATGCGCATGCACAATCGCCTGCACGTCGGGCCGCAGCCGGTAAATCAGCAGGTGCATCCCGATTTCGCTTGTCACGTTGCGGCTCCCCGCAACCCTCTCTCCCTCCGGATCCACAATCACCAGATCCGCCGCTCGCATCGCCCCTTTGCTGACACAAGTCGGAGTCACCAGGATCCGGTCATTCTTCAATCGGACCGAAAGATTCCCGTCCATCGCCGCCACGAAGCACCGTTCGTGCAGCATTCTTCCGTACCGGACGATTTCTTCCCTGTGTTTACGTTCCGTAGGCATGGCACCCTGAGGGGGAAGATGACCAAAAAGCAGGCCGCAGTTGGCACTCGCATACTAACAGCCTGCCGCTAGCCGACACAATCCCATTTTCATGAAAAATCGCCCTGGTCTGACCGCTTCGGAACCGCGCCAAATCGGCCTTCTATCCCTATAATCGATTCCCGTGCTCGTCTCCGATTTCTATTACGATCTTCCTCCCGAACTCATCGCGCAGCAGCCCTTGCTTGACCGCTCTGCCTCGCGCCTGCTTCATCTTTCTTCTGCGAGCGGCAAGGTTCACGATAGGAAATTTCTTGACTTTCCCGATCTCCTCCGTCCCGACGACCTTCTCGTTTTTAACAACACCCGCGTCTTTCCCGCACGCCTTTACGGACGCCGCGCCGGTCTCAAGTCCCAGCCGCCCAGCCCGCGCAATCCTGCCTCTCGCGATTTTCTCCACGGACGCGTCGAGGTCCTGCTCACCCGCCAGCTCCAGCAGGATCCCAACGACTGGGAATGTCTCGTCCGCCCCGGCCGCAAGATCAACATCGGCGAACATCTCTTCTTCGGCGACCACGACGAACTCCGCGCTGAAGTCCTCTCCCGCGGATCATTCGGAGAGCGCCGCATCCGCTTCGATCCCATCGACGATTTTTTCGCGCACATCGATCGCATCGGACACATTCCGCTCCCGCCCTACATCTCTCGCGAAGATTCCCTCGCCGACCGCGAACGTTACCAGACCGTCTACGCGCAAGAACCCGGATCCGTCGCGGCACCCACCGCTGGCCTCCACTTCACCCCCGAAATTCTTTCCCGCATCGCAGCCCGCGGAATTGAAACCGCTGAAATCACACTCCACGTCGGCCTGGGAACATTCCAGCCCATCCGCACCGAGCGGGTGGAAGAGCACCACCTCCACTCGGAGCTGTACTCCGTCTCCGAAGTCGCTGCCGCAAAGATCCGGCAGGCTCGCCAGCAATCCCGCCGTGTTGTCGCCGTCGGCACCACTACCGTCCGCACTCTTGAGTTCGCCGTTCAAAACTGCTCCGGAGACCTTCTCCCCGGCTCCGGCGAAGCCAACCTTTTCATCTATCCCGGCTACGATTTCAAAGTCGTCAACGCTCTTCTCACCAACTTCCATCTGCCGCAATCCACGCTTCTCATGCTCGTCTGCGCCCTCGGCGGCAAAAACAACGTCCTCGCCGCTTACCGTCACGCAGTCGCCCAGCGTTACCGTTTCTACTCCTACGGCGACTGCATGTTCATCGAGCTATAGCTGTCTTGGAGCAGGTGTTTTGAGGGAGCACTTTTGGAAGCCGTACGGATGACCGAGGACCAACCGACCAACGAACCTCACTACAGCCATTTCCTGATCCGAAATCTGGTGTATTGGCTGTATACCCTACAGTTCCCACGAAGTGCGAAACTCGAGCGGTGCCTCGGGACCTAGAGAATCGCATTCAGCAACTTTGCGCCCGTATTGCGGCAACTGATGATGACGGAGAGTTGAACCGGCTGTGCACCGATTTGCAGCACGCTTTAGGTGAGCACATTCGTCGGTTGCGGGCAAAAGTGGCTGAGTTCCGCATCACAGTGGAAGAACGCTCTCCCGGAAAAGGAGATTAACGGAGAGTGCTAGATGAGGCTTCCAAACAACGCGTCAAGGATCTTTGTAACCAGATTGCCCAGGAACAAGACCACAGGCGATTCTCCCAACTAATCGCTGAGCTTAACCAGCTCCTCGATTCCGCCAACGCCCCCCGGGCTAAGCCCACCCCCGAAGTTTCCTAGCGGCCTGGCATGAATCTGGGGGACGCCGTCCGGTGTCCAGCCCTCGAGCGGGAGAGGGCGCCTCGCAAAAAGAAACGGGCACCCTCACGGTGCCCGTCCCGAAACCTTAGCCAATCTACGCGCGCGCGCCGATCGCCGCCGGCTCTTCCTTCATCGACTTCTCTTCGCCATTGGCCTTCTGCTGCTGTGGCTGTCCGCCTTTGCGGATGTCGATGCCACCCTTGAAGAACGCGCCGTCCTCAATCGAGATGCGCGCCGCGATCACGTCGCCCGTCAGCGAACCGTCGCTGCGGATATCCACCCGGTCGCTCGCCGTCAGATTCCCGCGCACCTTCCCGAGTACCACGATCTCTCTCGCGTTAATGTTGGCTGAAACGACCCCGTTCCGTCCCACCGTCACGCGGTTCCCCGAAAGGTTGATCGATCCTTCCACTCGTCCGTCGATATACAGGGACTCTGATCCGGTTACCTCGCCCTTGATCACGAGCGACTTGCCGATCGTCGCCTGGTCCGCCGTCGTGGTCGTCACCGGTCGCGCTGGCGCTGCAGGTTCACTCGACGCCATTACTGGCGCGCTGGGGGTCGGTGACGTCGGCCGCTCTGGTTCGGCCGGCCGGCCAGGAGTCTGTGGCTGATTTGTGGGCTTCCACATGGGATGCGAGGTTCCTTTCCTTATATGGGATTAGCGATCACTGGCCGCACTTTCGTGACCAATGCGAATTCTACTCCCAAGTCTCATTTTGAGCCCTGTGGAAATCCCTTTATTTTCACCATGGTAACCTCCCTCACCACCGCTTTTCGATCTTCTCGCCGCCCCGTCCGATCCCCTTCGAATCGGATAATTTTCTCTCCCGCCGTGTAACGATTCCCGGAATTTTTTGCCCGCCCATACCTTTTCACAGTCTCGCGAGTTATCCTCTGCAGGAGAAGATTTATCGAAAACGAATCCGTTCCAGAACAGTCTAACGAACACCAATTCGGCGCTCGCGACGTACGAAGCTTTTGAGACATGTGACCCTAGCGTTTTTTCTGGAAACTCGAAACCCGAAACTAGCTTCTTTGAAACCTTGAACCGTTGAAACCTTGAATCCGGAGTTCCCCATGCCAGCCACAATTACTCCTGCCGCCTCCAACATCGGACGCCCTGAAGCGGGCGAATTCGCTCCTCATTACGAGCGCTACATCTCGCTCGTCCAGGGAACCGACATTCTCACAACGCTCGATTCCCAGCGCCGCCAGACACTGCTGCTTCTCTCCGGCCGCGACGACGCCGACGGAGATTTCCGCTACGCCCCCGACAAATGGTCCGCCAAGGAAGTTCTCGGCCACGTCTGCGACACCGAGCGCATCTTCGCGTATCGCGCTCTTCGCCTCTCCCGCGGAGATCGCACCCCACTGGCGAGCTTCGAGCAGGACGACTATGTCCGCAACGGCCCCTTCGCCGCGCGTCCTCTGGCAGAACTGATCGAGGACTACATCGCCGTCCGCCGCGCGACATTGACCCTCTTTCGCAATCTCGACGATCAGGCCTGGCTCCGCCGTGGCACTGCCAGCAACAACGAGGTAAGCGTCCGCGCCCTCGCCTACATGATCGCCGGCCACGAGCTCCACCACCGCCGCATCCTTGAGGAAAAATACTTCACGAAGTAATCTCCCAGCGATAGCCTCGAAGCGTCGAAAGAATGCAGCGCAAGGCGCAAGCCGCGGGTCGATAAAGCGACGGAACCAGCCCCGGCGGGGCGACAGAAAACTCAGCCTCAGCGAAGGCCTTTTCTGTCTATCGCAATCGACACCACCGAATTTTGCACGCGTATGATATGAGGCGCGGAGCTAAAGGGCCAACGACCAACGACGAACGACGAACGACTGAAGACCAATGACTGGCAACGCTCTAACCCAGCTCCTTCGCGGCCAAGGCGCCCACGTCGATCCCTTGGCCTGCATCGAAGACCTCGACGCGCCTCTCGCCTCCCAGCGCATCCCCAACTTCCCGCACTCGATCGCCGACCTCGTCTTCCACATGAATTACTGGATGAACTACGAGCTCAAACGCATTCGCGGCCAGAAGCCGCCATATCCGGAGCACAACGCCGAAAGCTTCCCTACCACTCCGCAGAACTGGGACCAACTCCGCCGCGACTTCTCCTGGTTCCTT
>DATJOA010000251.1:0-4396 GCA_035507635.1 Candidatus Acidiferrales bacterium | reverse complement strand
GAGGCAAAAAATGTCCAAGATTGTTCAGCTTGATGCACTCGAAATCCTTGACTCGAGAGGGAATCCTACCATTCAAGTCATGGCCACGCTCGACAGCGGAGCCGTGGGCGTAGCCAAGATACCCTCAGGAGCGTCGACCGGGAAGCGCGAAGCCGTGGAACTGCGCGACGGCGACAAGAAGCGGTACAACGGAAAAGGAGTTCTGAACGCTGTCGGGAACGTCGAAGAAATCATCGCTCCGGCGCTCCGGGGCCAAGATTTTGCGGAGCAGAGTGTTCTGGATGAAGTCTTGATTAATCTCGATGGCACACCCAACAAGGCCAAACTTGGTGCCAACGCGATATTAGGCGTCTCGCTGGCCTTCGCGAGAGCAAGAGCGACGAAGCGAGGGCTGCCACTCTATCAGCATCTGGAGAAACGGGAACAGTATATCCTGCCACTTCCGCAGATGAACGTTTTGAACGGCGGAAAGCACGCGGACAATAACGTCGACTTTCAGGAATTTATGCTGGCTCCGGTGGGCGCGCCTTCGTTCGTCGAAGCTGTGCGGGCCAGCGCGGAGACGTTTCAAGCGCTGAAGGCACTTTTGCACAAGGCTGGGTACTCCACATCGGTGGGGGATGAAGGAGGTTTCGCGCCCAAGCTGCGGTCCAACGAAGAGGCAATGGAATTGATTCTGGCCGCGATCGAAAAGGCCGGTTACAAGCCGGGCTCGGAAGTTGCCGTTCACTTGGATCCGGCGGCGAGTGAGTTTTACGAGAATGGCGCGTACGTCTTCCGTAAGTCGAGCGGCGAACGAAAGAGTTCCGAGGAGATGATCGCTCTCTGGGCGGATTGGATTAAGAAATATCCGGCCATCTTGTCGCTCGAGGACGGTTTGGCCGAAGACGACTGGGACGGATGGCAAAAGCTCACCGCGCAACTTGGGAAGAAGATCCAGTTGGTCGGAGATGACATCTTCGTTACCAACACCAGCATCTTCAGCGAAGGAATTGCAAAACACATCGCAAATTCCATCCTCATCAAGCTGAATCAAATCGGAACCTTGACCGAGACGCTCGCGTGCATCGAGCTGGCGAAGAAGCACGACTACACCTGTGTCGTCTCGCACCGTTCCGGCGAAACCGACGATACGACCATCGCCGACCTGACGGTGGCGACAGGAGTTGGGCAGATCAAGACCGGTTCGGTGTGCCGCGGCGAGCGAGTGGCGAAGTACAACCGGCTCATCGAGATCGAACGCGAACTGGGCTCCCATGCGGTGTATGCGGGAAGGTCTGCCTACAAGCGCGTGACGGCTCACGCGCAAGCCCGATAAAACAGATAGGGGCGTGATGCAAGCGGGACCTTACACCACCGGCAGGGACTATACGGACGAGGAGATTCGCTCGTTTGTCGCGGACTTGGAGTCTCTGCCGGGCGGTGATCTGACGGTGGCGTTGCTTGTGGGTTGTGGGCAGCGAGCGGTTGGTCCGGTGCGGGAGTTTCTGCTGAACGGGAAGCCTCGGGGCGTGTTTCAGCCGAGGCAGCGCGCGGTCGAAGTGCTTGGGCAACTTGGTGCAAAGGACGTGTTGATCGAGTTCCTTTCGCAAAAGCGAGATATCGCCGATGCTGTCGTGCGATTCGGCGAAGAAGCCGTGGAGAATAGCGCCGCGCGCGAACTCGCGCGCTGGCGCACGGACGAGATCTTCGACTTTCTGATGAATCTCGGACAACAACGAATGCTTGCTGGCGTGGTGGACGCTCTGCGGGAGTTCGACCGCCCCGAAGCAGTGACTGTGTTCCTGCGGGCTCTGGAGGACGATGTTTGCCGCCCGATCGGCGAGGAGGCGCTCCATCGCATCGCGGCTATGTGCAAGCCTGAATTGTTCGAGGCGGCGCGAACCGTTCCTTCCGACCGCGACGAGAAACGTTCTGAACGGCAAAGGCGGCGCTGCGTGGTTCGCATTCTTTGTGATCTGGAATTCAGCGAGAACGAGTGGATTGAGTTACGGCCCTTATTGGAAGACAGCGACAAGGAGATCGCCATTATGGCGGCAGAGATGGCGGTGGACTGGGCTCCTGCGAGCGAGAAACAAGCTGCAGCCCAGTTCTTGATCGGCTGTCTCGAATGGGCTCATTGGTTTCTGCAAATTCGCGTCCAGGAGTGTCTGCGTCGAAATTATTCCCGCGTGCATGAACTCATTCAAAAAGAGAGCGCCCTGCGCCGGAAGTCGGCGAAAGGAGAGCCTCTCGCGGATCCGGTGTTGCGGATGCTCGTGAGAGTTCAATCGACGGCGAAGAATTCTGACCCAAAAGAGAATGTGCAACATGCCCAATGAAGCTACGAGTCGGGCCGGGGAAGCGGTCGGAGACTTGGCCACGTATGAACGGCACAAGCATGAGATCGCGCAGATTCTGCGCGAGGTCCATGCCGGTGCTTATCAGGCGAAGAATCTCGGTCTGGAACACTCGGTGGGAGAGCTAACCAACAAATTGGCAGGCGACCGATTCTATCTGACGGTGGTCGGGCAATTCAGCCGCGGCAAGAGCACTCTCATGAACGCCATCCTCGGGAAAGAGTACCTTCCCTCCGGCTTCGTGCCGACTACGTCGGCGATCACGGCGGTGAGTTATGGCAGCCGGGAGAAGGTGGTTTTGCGGAGATCCGACACGAATCTAACGAGCGAAATTGGAATCCGTGACCTGGCCGACTTCGTAACCGAGCGCATCAACCCCGGCAATCGGGAACGAATCGAAATGGCGGAGGTGCAAGTCCCGGTAGACATTCTGCAGCGTGGCTTCTTTCTGGTGGACACGCCGGGATTAGGGTCGGCGGTGAAGGAGAATACGGCAACGACGCTGAACTTTTTGCCGAGTGCGGACGGGATTGTGTTTGTGACGAGCTGCGATGCACCGCTGACCGCGGGTGAATTGGGCTATTTGCGAGAGTGCCGTTCCTCGGTTCGGAAACTGTTCCTTGTGGTGAATAAAATGGATCTGGTTCCCGAAACAGAGCGCGGGGAGGTTCTCGAATATGCGAAATCGAAGGCGCAGGAAGAATTAGGAGAAACAGAAGTCCATCTGTACGCGGTATCGGCCAGAGACGCGCTGTCGGCGAGGTTGAGTGCGGACACTGCCAAGCTTCAAAACAGCGGACTTCCGGAACTGGAAGGAGCCATTGTTGGGTATCTCACTGCCAACAAACAGGGTGATTTCCTGTTGCAGATTTGCGATCGAGCCTCAGAGTTACTCCTTGCGAATAGCATCCTCGAGAGTCAGGCCTTGCTGGCGCGCGTGGCTTCGTTGCGTAAGGTGATCGAGTCCGGGTCTAACAGGGAAGGTGGTGAACCGGGGCGCCGGAGGTCATATGCGACGTGGACCAAGCAAGACAGTTCCGTGTTGAGGGTGAGTTGCGCTGTGTGTAATCGCGTTGTGGATGCGGTCCTGGACTTTTTCCGAACCTATCAGTATGACCTGTACGTTTCTGCCGACGTACAGCGCGCCCATGCGGAAGCGGGAGGCTTCTGTCCGATGCACACCTGGCAGTATGCGAATCTCGCGTCTCCCCAAGGCATCTGCGGCGCCTATCCTCAGATTCTCTATCGCTTCAGCGAAGACCTGCGCGATCTGGCAGAGGGGCGTGCTCCGAAACACACAAATGGAGGTGTCGCTGGTCCTCCGTTGCCAGCTGACCAGAGTTGTCCGGCTTGTCGGCGGGCCAAGGAGTCCGAAGGTAACGCGGTGCGGGAGATGGCCGAAGGATTAGAAACGAGCAGCGACGATAAAGGTAAAGCTGATAAACGCCTGTGTTTGACACACCTCGAGGATGTGGTGCTGGCGCTGCATAATTCGTCTGCCGGAAAGATCCTCTTGGAGCGCGAAAGTGAGACTCTGCGGCGCGTCGCGGAGAATTTGCAGCGCTACGCACTCAAGCACGAAGGAAGGCGCAGCGACCTCATCACGGAAGAGGAGTGGCAAGCCCCGAAGCAGGCGTTGACGCTCCTTGTGGGACACCGCAACGTGCAGCCGCGATTCGGGAGATGAGCAGGAGATTTAGCCAGCTATGAGTTCTGGAGATTACAGCTCGGCAGGCGGGTTGAACGAATATCAGGCTCGGGCCCTGGCTGTCACCTGCCAGTACATCGACAAGATGATTGGCGAAATGGAGCATGTCCTCAACTCCGCCGCTTCCAAGACCGCCTTTCCAAAGTATCTGGGAGACATATCAGCTTCGCAGAGGCGAACACTCGAGGATTATTTCGCGAGAATTCGCGCACAACTAGAGCGGGTTTTGGATGGCCAGGGAATTCCAAGGCCCGAAGCGACGATTCCTGCTTCCCGCGCTGTGTTTACCGCGCTCCTGACTATTGACATTGCGGTGGAGGAGTTGCGTCCGTCCTATATGCGCGGCTAC
>DATJOA010000250.1:0-7874 GCA_035507635.1 Candidatus Acidiferrales bacterium | reverse complement strand
GGGTAAGTCCGGCCCGCTTATGAATAAGTGGCAGATGACCAGTGTCAAGGCAGGCTAAGTTGCCATCATCACTCGAAACATTAACCCAAAGTTTGCAGCAGGAAAGGCGGCGGCTGCAGATGCTCCTGGATATCACCAGCTTGGTTGCTTCGGATTCGGATTTCCAGAAGCTTTTTCCAAGAATCTCAGCCAGAATGCGCCGAGTGCTGGCGCACGAATACGCCAGCCTCTCGTTGGAGGAACCCGCCAGTGGCCTGCTAATTTCCCAGGCGATCGATTTTCCACTTGGGAAGGGTCTTCTTTCGACCCCTCAGGCTTCAGGCTATAAACCATGCCCTCATGTCTTTCGCGAGCCATTCCCGCGGATTTTCTCAAACGAAGATTTGCAAAATTCCGCGAATGACGCAGCGAAGAATCTCCTGGCGGAGGGCTTGAAATCGCTCTGTTGCGTGCCCTTGATGCGCCCGGGCGGATCGTTGGGAGTTCTCGTCCTCGGCAGTACCCGAAACGAAGCGTTTCAATCCGACGATCTCAAGATTCTGCAGCAGGTTGCGACTCAGTTGGCGCTGGCCATTGAAAACCGCCGTGCCGCGTCTGAAATCCAATCGCTTCAGCAGCGGTTGAGCCAGGAGCGTCAGTATCTTGAAGGGTCGATTCGGGCCGAAGGTAAATTCGGTGAGATCGTAGGCGGAAGCCCTGCCTTGCAGCAGACACTTGATCAGGTTTCTACCGTAGCTTCGACCGAAGCTACCGTCTTGATTCTGGGCGAGACCGGGACGGGCAAAGAACTAATAGCTCGCGCCATCCATCGCATGAGTTCGCGCAAAGATGGACCGTTCGTGAAGCTCAACTGCGCTGCAATCCCCACGGGCCTGCTCGAAAGCGAGCTCTTCGGCCACGAGAAAGGAGCATTCACGGGCGCCATCAGCCAGAAAATTGGCAGGATTGAGCTGGCCAATGGCGGAACTCTCTTTCTGGATGAAATCGGAGAGGTTACCCCGGAATTACAACCGAAACTGCTACGTGTACTTCAGGATCAGGAGTTTGAACGCCTGGGAAGCAACCGCACCATTCGAGTCAATCTGCGGGTGATCACCGCAACAAATCGCGATCTGCACAGAAGCATCGCTGAACATCACTTTCGCACTGATCTTTTTTATCGCTTAAGCGTATTCCCCATTCAGGTTCCACCTTTACGGGAAAGACGCGACGATATTCCCATGCTGGTCCGCTACTTTGTTCATAAATTCGCCGCTCGCATGAATCGCAAGATCGAATCGATCCCAACAGAAACTATGAATGCGCTTCTGGAGTGGTCGTGGCCCGGAAACGTCCGCGAGCTCGAAAATCTTATGGAGAGGTCAGTCATTCTGAGCGGGGGCAGCGCCTTGAGAGTGCCGCTCGCCGAGTTGCGAGTTCCAGCCAGCGCCGAGGCGCCCGCCAATCACACACTGGATGATGCGGAACGGCAGCACATCATACGGGTGCTGCGGGAAAGCGGCGGAGTCATTTCGGGGCCGAAGGGCGCGGCCCGCCGCCTGGGGCTGAAAAGGACAACTTTGCAATCCAAAATGCTACGCCTGAAAATTACTCGCCCGGACTATTCTCCCCCTCGAAGGTAGATCAGCTTCCTCGTGGACTTCTCCTAAAGTCAGCATGTGACGTTTAGTCGTCGGCTGCCGAAATTTCGGCAGCGGTGTGCGCTGCAGCCTCGAGATTAAATTTATTACAACTCGTTCCATACAGGGAACTTCCCTACTTGGGATCACTGTTCCTGTTTCGGCACGCCAAATGCAATGTGTCCCCGTTCTCAGCCTCTGGCCGGCGATGTCCCCTCCCTGCCTTGGGCGAGACTGTCCCAGTTCTCCAAAATAGTGTAAGTGACTCAGCCGAGTTCGAGTGGAGCGTGGACGTGCTGCTAACCAACAAGTGTCAGACGCTGCTTCCTGGCGTGGCAGGAAGCGGGCTGCAAATAAATCCAACTGTTCCACGAATCCGGCGCTTACGTTCCAACCCGGAGCGACGCAGGCCTGCTGAGGATGTTGCTGCAGATCTGCGTGCCCATCACTCGGCCGCCCTGCCAGACGATACTGAAAGTACGGCGACCGAGAAAGACAGGGTTGATCCCCTTTATCTGTTCGGCTGCTATCTCGCCTGGGAGCGGGATGAAGATCCGAGTGCAGGATGGGAACTGGTTGCGGCGGCTCAGAGTCCGGACAGCAACACGCGCAGCCAAGCGCAGGCGCTGCTCGGAGGTTCTTGCCACCTCAGCGCGATCGGAAGCCACATTTCGCCGGAACCGGCTCCGAAAAAAAAGCATCCGGTGTCTGCCGAGCCTGCGACGGGCACGTCCTACGGGCTTGAGATCATCGATGCCTGCGCGGCTTGCGACTGCAGAGACGGAACCTATTTCTGCCGTTTTTCGGAGCCTGCTCTCGATGCATGGGATCAGGTCAGCCGTAAGAGCACGCTCCCTGCGGGAGCCATACTTTTCGTTCAAGGACAGGTGTCGCGCGGTGTGTTCATTCTCTGCTCGGGGAGAGTCAATCTTTCTACCACTTCCCGGGAAGGAAAGATCTTGCTTCTGAAGACCGCAAATGCTGGCGATCCGCTTGGCCTGAGCGCCACCGTCGCCGGTGTGGGATATGAGGCTACTGCGGAGACGGCCACACCTTGCCAGCTGTGCTTCGTGGAACGAATTCATTTTCTTGACCTGATGGAATCGCACAGCCAGATCGGGGTTCATACCGCTCAGTGTCTGAGCCGTGACTTCCGCTCGGCACATCGCGATATCCACGACCTGATACTCACCCGTTCGTCCACTGGAAAGTTGGCAAGATTGTTGCTCTCGCAAAAGCCGCTGGAGGAAGACGAATTCGAAACCAAGATTCATACGACCATGACTCATGAAGAAATGGCGCACCGGATAGGCGCCTCGCGTGAGACGGTCACACGGCTGTTGACCGATTTAAGAAGAAAGCGGTTGATCCGGCTCGACGGCCCGATGCTGGTGATTCGGGACCGCTCGGGACTGGAGGCTCTTACGTTTTAACCCTTCCCCCAAGGAAGACCGGAGGATGGCCTCTTTTGCTTGCTGTCCTCCGGCGCTTTTTTGAAGACTGCTCCGCCCGCCCTTTGAGCGGAGATGCTGAATGTATACAGGGACACTGATTCACGATCTGATGAGGGCCGTCGAGGATGCGGAGCACTTCAGCCGCACGTCACGATCTGCGCAGATGGAACCAGAAGGTGCTCGGCGGATAGGCGAAGCTCGCGATTGCCCTACTGAGCCTTCACAGCCCGAACAGTTCCCGCAAACGCTTGGTCTGAGCCCGGCTGACCGGAATCTCGGTCTGCTTTTTGTCGTCCATCCGCAGCTGATAGGAACTCTTGAACCAGGGGACGACCTCGCGAATACGGTTGATATTCACGAGGTACGAGCGGTGGGCGCGCCAAAATAACTTCTGATCCAGGCTGTCCAACAGCTCTTCCAGCGTGCGGCAATTCGATTGGCCTTCCATGCCGGCCGCGCCCGCTGTGACCACCGTGATCACTCCATCTTCAATCCACGCATAACAGATGTCTCTCTGATCGACCAGAAACATTCGTCCGACGGCTTTTAAAAGAATCTTGGACGCCGGTTGCTTTTGCGATTCCAACATCCGCACTAGGGTTTCAAACTTCTCCGCCGGCATCGCGCTAGCTTCTTGCTTGGCTCGCGCTTTCTGGATCGCCTGCGCGACCCGCTTCTTGTCGAAGGGCTTGAGCAAATAATCGACTGCATTCACTTCGAAAGCTTTGACGGCATACTGATCGAAAGCGGTAGCGAAGACAATCTTGGGAAGGGGAATCTTGCGGTCGAGCAGCTTCTTGATCACTCCGAAGCCGTCGAGGCCCGGCATCTGAACGTCGAGGAAAACGAGGTCGGGACTGTGCTCTTTGATCAGATTGACGGCTTCGAGGCCGTTCTTGCCCTGAGCGACGACATCAACATCATCGGCATTTTTCAGCAGGTAAGCGAGCTCGTCGCGGGCAAGTTGCTCGTCATCGACGATTACGGCGGATAGCGACATTGTGGCTCCGGGAAAAGCGCCAACTTCTAGACTGAGTATAGTGGCGCATTTTTCCCGGTGCAATGAAGCGACAGGCGTTCAGGTGCAGCAACTTCAGGCCGGAAGGAAGGAAAGGCCGGCCCAACGGTTCGCTTCGAAAACCTAGTGTTGCTGTTGCATCATGCCGCCCATATCGAACTTTTTGTAATCGGCGGGAATCTCGAACAGACTAGCGGGCTGCAATCCTTCCTTTATATTTTGCAATTCACCGCTGCCTCCGTTCTCGCCCTGCCACTTCAGCGGAAAGCGCAGTTTCGGGTCGAGCCAGACCGTCCCGCTCTTGCCTTCGGCATTCGTGCCTTCATATTTCACCGCGCTGCGGCCATTCACGGTTTCCGTGCCGACTTTGCGGCAGGTGCCCCCTTTATTCGATGGTTGAGCCAGCCAATCGGGACAGGCGTTTTCGGCATCGCCCGCCTGGAAAAAATGATACGGATCCCTCCGGCCCTGCATCTGGATCGGCACTTCCATATACATGTGCTGTTGGTCCATCACCACGATCGACGTATGCGCCGACAGGTCCATGATGAAAGCACCGCCCATTCCTCTCTGCTCCGCCGACTCAATTCGCATCTTGTCTTTACCGAAATAAATCTTCGCCTTCTTTCCACCACCTTCTCGGCCGGTATTCACAATGTCGGCCGAGAACTCCGTCTGCGCCAGCGCAAAGCTCGCCGCTAAAAGGCACGCAATCAAACATGAACTTTTCACCATGGGTCGGAACATGGAACTCTCCTTTGGAAGTTAGGTCGGAAGTCCAGCAACAGGGGAAACGGTCGGTCGACAGCATAGCAGATTCCCCGAACTCGGGGTCAACCGCGTGGTCCTGCTCTCTTGGTGATTCCTTAATGCCGAATTAGACGACATTTTCCAGCGCCAACGCCATGCCCATGCCGCCGCTCACGCACAATGTCGCAACCCCGCGCTTCGTGTTGCGCTTCAGCATCTCGTGCAGCAACGTTACCGTGATGCGTGTGCCCGTGCATCCGATCGGATGACCCAGCGCGATCGCGCCGCCATTCACGTTCAACCGGTCGCGATTGAAATGGAGGGCTCGGTCGCAAGCGAGCACCTGCGCGGCGAACGCTTCGTTCAGTTCAACCAGACCGAACTCATGAAGCCGCAGATTGTACTTGTCTTGCAGTTTCTGTAGCGCGGGTACCGGCCCGATCCCCATTGTCCGAGGATCCACGCCGGCAGACGTCACGGCAAGAATCCGTGCGAGCGGCTTCAGATTATTCTGCTTCACAAAATATTCGCTGGCTACCACGACAGCGGCCGCACCATCCGTAATGCCAGAGGAATTCCCCGCCGTGATCGTGCCCGTCTTCGAAAACACTGGCGCAAGCTTTGCCAGCTTCTCCATGCTCGCGTCCGGAAATGGATGCTCGTCGCGGGCAAAGACCGTATTTCCCTTCTTGCCCTCGATGGTAACCGCCGCAATCTCGTCATTAAGTCGGCCGGCCGCAATCGCGCGCGCTGCCCGTGATTGTGACATCAACGCGTATTCATCCTGCTCCTCGCGCGTGATGTTATATTCCTGCGCCAGAACTTCCGCCGTCTCGCCCATCACCATCTTCGCCAGCGGGCAGAAGAATCCGTCGCGATACATTCCGTCCACGAGTTCCTGATTTCCCAGCCGATATCCCCAACGCGCAGCGTCCAGATAATAAGGAACCCGCGACATCGATTCCGTTCCGCCCGCCAAAATGCAACTCGACTCTCCAAGCGTGATTGCCTGATATGCCAACGCAATCGACTTCATGCCCGAGGCGCAAGCCTTGTTCACCGTGTAGGCAGGCACTTCCTGCGGCACTCCGCTGCGCACCGAGATCTGCCGCGCCGGATTCGGTCCTCCCCCAGCCTGGCGCGCATTGCCGAAGATCGTCTCCTGTATCTGTTCCGGCTGAACTCCCGCGCGCTCCATCGCGGCTTTCGCAGCCACCACGCCCATATCCGCCGCAGACATCGTCGCCAGCGATCCGCCAAACTTTCCGATGGGCGTCCGCGCCGCCGACAGAATGTAGACCCCTTGCAATGCACACCTCCAAACCTCTGAGTCTAGCAGGATCGACACCGCGCATCCGCTTCGGTTCCCTGTCACGCAATCAATTCTGCTGTGGGAAACTTTCACCTTGCCCTACGGGCCCGAGGTGTAACATCTACCTAACAGCCCAACCCAAACCTTCCAGTCAACCTCTAACGAAAGAATCAGGAGGCTTGCATGTCATTCATCGATGTCGGAAAAGAGAATTCCACTTCCATTCACCTCTACTACGAAGACCACGGTTCAGGACAACCGGTGGTGCTGATTCACGGATATCCACTGAGCAGCGCATCCTGGGAGAAGCAGATTCCCGTGCTTCTCAAGGAAGGCTATCGCGTGATTGCCTACGACCGCCGCGGATTTGGCAAATCGAGCCAGCCCATCAGCGGCTACAACTACGACACGTTCGCCGAGGATCTCAGAAAAGTTGTCACTCATCTGAAGCTCCGCGATTTCGTCCTCGTCGGCTTCTCGATGGGCGGCGGCGAAGTTGCGCGTTATATCGGAAAGTACGGTTCGAAAGACGTCGCCAAGGCGGTCATCATGAGTGGTGTGCCGCCCTACCTGCTCAAGACCGGCGACAATCCCGAAGGAGTCGATGCCGCCGTGTTTGATGGCATCGAGAAGGCAGTTGCCGCGGACCGCTATGCCTTCTTCACCGAGTTCTTCAAGAACTTCTACAACGCCGACCTTCTGCTTGGGAAACTGGTCAGCGAGCAGGCGGTGCAGGCTAGCTGGAATGTCGCGACAATCTCTTCGGCGACGGCCAGCGTCGCCTGCGTGCCCACGTGGCATGAAGATTTTCGGCAGGATGTCGCGAAGATCGACGTGCCGACGTTGGTTATCCACGGCGATGCCGATCGCATCGTCCCGTTTAGCTCTGCCGGTCAGCGTACGGCCAAAATGATCGACGGCGCCGAACTTTACGTCGTCAAAGACGGCCCCCACAACGTCGCCTGGACCCACGCCGACGAAGTAAATCGCGAACTCATTCGCTTCCTCGGACAGGCCTCGGCCAAGACACGCACCACCCGTCACAAAGAACAGGCAGTAGCGTAGATCACTAGGGGCACTCCGCCTGCAGGGGGCCCCCACTTTTACGGGTGCCCCATTTCCGGCCGCTTTTGCCGGAAGTGGGGATTTAGCACAGACAAAGAGATCCCATCACTGCGGCACGGAAAAGATGGGATTGCAACTGTTATGGTTTTCGCAACAGCCGCCTCGGCCGTCGCGTGCCTTGAGGAGAGGCACTATCCGCGCTTGTAGACCAGCTTCAGTCCATCAGCCTGCAGGATCCGTTTGATCTGGCTGCGGGCATGCACCGACCACGGACCCGCCGTATCCAGCCTCACATAAGCCTGCCAGTGCTTCAGGGCCCTGCGCGGCTCGCGCGACTTTTCGTAGGCCAGAGCGAGATTGTAATGTGCGTCAGCGTAGGTGGGAGCCAGTTGCAGCGCCGTCTTGTAGGTCGCGATCGCTTCCTGCACGCGGCCTGTTTCGTCGAGCACATTGCCGAGATCGAAGTAGGCCAGCGCGTAACGCGGATCCGACTCAATCGCCCGCCGGTAATGAATCTCGGCCCGTCCGAAATCCTGGCGGTTGTAGTAAAGCGTTCCCAGGTTAATGTGCGCCGCGGCGTGCACCGGGTCGATTTCAAGAACCTTGTGGTACGCCGCGATGGCTTCGCCGTGAGTGTTCGGGTCCTCTTCCAGAGC
>DATJOA010000249.1:0-18589 GCA_035507635.1 Candidatus Acidiferrales bacterium | reverse complement strand
CGGGCCGAGTGCGCGAGATGATACTTCGAGAGCTCGTCACGCGCGAGCAGGTCGTCGATCAGACGCAGTCCCTGCTCCGCACCTTCGCTCATGGCAACCGCCACGGCGCGGTTCAGTTCGACCACCGCGGAGGGCTGAATCTCCAGCAGCCGGTCATAGAGCAGCTTAATCTCGCGCCAGTCCGTGGACACCGCCGACGCACTCTCGGCATGAACCGCGGCAATCGCCGCCTGCAGCGTGTAGGCTCCGAATCGGCGCGACCGAAGCGCGCTCTCGGTCAGCGCAATGCCTGCGGCGATCTGCTCGCGGTTCCACAACGACCGGTCCTGTTCTTCCAGCAGGATCAGGTCTCCGTCGCGAGAGATTCGAGCGGCGCGGCGCGACTCCTGCAACAGCATCAGCCCCACCAGGCCCATCACCTCGGGCTCCTGAATCGAGTGAAGCTGGAGCAAGTCGAGCAGGAGTCGGCCCAACCGGATCGCCTCGTTGCTGAGATCCGCACCGGTCGCTTCAGCCGAGTATCCTTCGTTGAAGATCAGGTATACGACGAGCAGGACAGCCCCCAACCGCGGCCATAACTCTTCCGACACGGGCACCTGGTAGGGAATCGCCTTATCGCGGATGACAGCCTTGGCGCGAACGATGCGTTGGGCGAGCGCCGCCGGGGTAACGAGAAAGGCGCGGGCAATCTCCTCGGTGGTGAGTCCGCAGACTTCGCGCAGGGTGAGCGCCACTTGCTGTTCGGGCGGCAGTTCAGGATGGCAGCAGGTGAAGATCAGGCGCAGGCGGTCGTCTCCGATCTCGTCATCATCCGGTCGAGTGTCGGAAGCTTCGTTGAGCTGCGATTCCATGTGCGCAACAAGGTCTTTCTGTGCACCGTCGAAGCGAGCGCGCCGCCGGATCGAGTCGATGGCCTTGAAGCGTGCCGTTGAAATCAGCCAGGGGCGCGGATTGTCGGGAATGCCGGTCTGCGGCCAGGACTCCAGCGCTGTGGCGAACGCCTCATGCATGGCCTCTTCGGCGAGGTCCAGATCTCCCAGAAGGCGCACGAGCGTCGCCAGGATCCGTCCCGATTCCGATCGGTAAAGGCCGTCAATGGTGTCGCTGATTTGTTGGGAAACGGGCGCGGGCATTCAAGCCAAACTAGCAAACGAAGCTGCTTGATACAACCGTGCTCGGGTTTCGACCGCCCTCAACCGGTTCTGCTCCAGTCCTGGAGCTCTGAGGAGGCCAATATGATATTTGGGCAAACCCCCAGACGTGCGCCGTCATCTCAGACTCATCATGTAGCGGAAGTCTGCATTTTGATCAAGGTCCGGGCTTGGGGCAGGTCTACAGATTCAGATTTCCGGACGAATAAATAACAATTCACCGCAACAGGAGGATGATTGTGAAGGACTTTACGATGAATGGGACTGAGGAAAAAATCCGGCTGGCGATCGGATCTGCGGCAGCCGCGGCCGCGATCTTTGCACCACTCAGTTACAAATGGAAGGGTGTGCTGACCGGAGTCGCAGCAGGAGCGATCCTGACGGCCGTCTACGGAGTTTCGCCGGTGAGGCGTCTTCTCGGCTGATCGACCTTTTCGCAAGCGAGTCGGAAACGAGATTCAGAAGAAGCTGATCTGAACTCTTCGAAAAACACAGCACCTGCGCGCCCGCGGGCGTGCGGGCGGCTGTGTTCCCCCAAAGCCCGCGCCCAGCCTTTCCAGTGAATCGGGATCATTCGGAGACAAACCTTCTGCTCACTCATAACGCAGCGCTACCATAGGATCTACATTGGAGGCGCGTCGCGCCGGAACGTAACAGGCTCCCAACGCAACGAACATCAGAAGCAACGACACGGCCACGAATGTGACAGGATCGCTAGCCGAGACCTCGAACAACTGATTTGCCATCACTCGGGTCAAAGCGATCGCGCCGAGAACTCCAATCACGATCCCGCTCAACACCAGCCGCGCACTTCCGCCGAGGATCAGCCGGAGTACATCAGTCCTTTGGGCTCCCAGAGCCATGCGCACGCCGATTTCGTGAGTGCGTTGACCGACCAGGTAAGAAACAACGCCATAGATCCCAACGCTCGCAAGGATAAGAGCCAAAGCTGCAAAAGCGGCCAGGAGAATCATTAGGAATCGATGACTCGCAATGGAGCGAGAAAGCACCTGCTCCATGGTTTCTTCGCCGTAGATCACCTGCTGATCGCTCATCTCCTGAGCAACGTGGCGGACCGAAGCGAATGAAGCGGCCGGATCTCCAGCCACCCGAATCACGAAGGCCGTCGAACTTGTAGCCCCGATGTAGTCGTCGGGCATTTGCATCTCGGGAATGTAAAGTTCCGCCCTCAATTGTTGCGTATCGTCGCTGTCTAAGCCCCACTGTTTTACATGCCCGACGACACCGACGATCTCCGCTAACTGGTTCCCAGTTTTCAGATAGATTCTTTTCCCCACGGGGTCCCTACCGGGAAAGAACTTTTTCGCAAAGACTTCATCGACCACAACGACCTTAGGTGAGTGCTCATCATCCTGTGCGCTGAAAAAACGCCCCGCCAGCAGCGGGGTTTTCATGATCTTCAGGTAGTCCGGATCAACGATGTAAGAAATTGCCCAATCCATGTCATTGTCATTGGCTGGCCTCGCGTGGCCTTGGAGCCAGAATAACTGCTCATCATCGTAGTCCAGAGGGGCAGCGCCCGAGGTTTGCGCCACTGCCTCTACACCCGGGATAGCGCCCAGCCTTCGGTTCAGGTCCCGAAAGTGAGCACGGATTCTCTCTGCGCCAGCCGTCAGCACCGAAGGCGGCGGAGTAAGACCGAAAGACATGACATGATGCGGATCGAAGCCGGGATCGATTTGCCAGAGTCTTGCGAAGCTGCGAACCATTAGACCGGCCCCGGCCAATAGCACTAAGGCCATCGCCATCTCTGTTACGACGAATACACCTTGCGCCCGATGTCGTCTTCCAGTGTTGCTGCGACCTCCTTCCTTGAGGGTGTCATTGGTTGCTCTGTGTGACATCTTCAGCGCGGGCGTAAGTCCAAAGAGAATTCCCGCGAGTGTCGCAGTTCCGGCGGTGAAGATGAGGACGTGAGCATCCAAGCCGATCTGCTCCGCGCGCGGCAAAGTGCTCGGCAATGTCGCGAGAGCAGCACGAGTGCCCCAGGCCGCTAAGAGCAAACCAATAGTTCCGCCGATCAGTCCCAGTAGCACGCTTTCCGCAAGAAGTTGACAGACCACCCGGCCCTGGGTTGCACCCAGCGCGGCGCGAATCGCAAATTCGCGTGCGCGGACTGTGGACCGCGCCAACATCAGATTGGCTACGTTCAAACAGGCAATCAGCAAGACAAAACCCACTGCGGCCAGCAAAACAAGCAGCAGCGGGCGTACGCCACCGACCATCTGTTGCTTAAGGGGAAGAAGGTTCGCGCTTATGCCCTTGTCCGTATCTGGAAAAGCAGCCGCGAGGTTCCGCGAGAGAGCGTCCATATCGGCTCGCGCCTGCTGCACAGTAACTGCTGGCTTGAGACGCGCGATACCGTGGAAGCCTAACCCAGCGTCGCGGTGTAACAGTAGCGGGTTATCCCATTGCCCCGCCGGGACGAAAATCTCACCATCCCGGAAACTGGGAAGCCTCAGATGGAAGCTCGCCGGAATGATCCCGACCACGGTGTAGCCCTTTGGTCCAAGCCTGATGTTCTTGCCCAAAATGTCGGGAGAGGAACTGAATTTTCTATGCCAGAGATCCTCGCCAATCAAGGCAACCGGCGCGGAGCCCACATTGTCTTCTCCCGCCAGGAAGAGTCGGCCGGCGACTGGTTTTACTCCAAGAATCGAAAAGAAGTCAGAGGAAACGAGATCACCATCCACTTGCTCGGGCTCGCCCGCGCCGATGAGGCTGAAGGAAAAAACGCGCGAGATCGCCATGGAAGAGAACGAACGATTATCTTTCTGCCAATCACGAAAATTTGGATAGGAGATCGAGCCGTTTTCGAAATTGGCTTTATTCTCTCCTAATGCGACTAACTCGTCAGACTGCGGGAACGGCAGCGGATTCAGCAGCACACCATTCACGATCGAGAACACCGCCGTGTTTGCGCCAATCCCCAAGGCGAGGGTGATTACTGCCACCGCTGTAAAGGCGCGCGACTTCCGTGCCATCCGCATGCCGTACCGAAGATCCCGGAGTATTCTTTCCATCATTTCTCGTCGCACGAGCTAGATTCAAATTTCTTTCTGCCTGCATTGAGCAACCAAGTCGCCAATGCTCTCGAAGCAAATCACTATAGCTTTCTTGCATTTATCACTGCGTACCTTTCCGGGCACTGTCCACCAGCGGTGGTCCAACGTCCGGAAGCGGACAGCGAGCGTGGGCCTGTTGCGTATTAACTTTTACGCTTTACCATCCGGGAGGAGTGAACAAAGGCTCAAGCCGGGGCTCTGAGCGGGATGGGTGCGCTGAGATGGCATAAGATCGGAGGGCGGGTCTGCCGTCGATCCAGGTGCGTTGCCGGTAGTTTAGAGTCCACTCACGCGATACAGGACGACCCCGTGCGATGGAACAAGCGCGCGAATCGTGTCGGTTGTCTTCTTCGTCTCGCCCGTCCACAGGTCCTGCAGGGAATAGCCGCTCGTGTTTTCCGGCAGTCCGATGGACGAGGCTGGGACGGAAACTTCTTCCGACTTCGCGCCCGTGTTAAACAGGCCAACAGTCACGTCTCCCTTGGGCTCTTTCTTCGCAAATACTTGCTTGTTCCCGATATTGACCACTCTTTTCGCGGCAATTGAGTCCTGGTCGACAGCGAGGACGTCGGAATTCTTCAGGTATTTCTGCACATCCGCTGGGTCCAGATGAGTCAGATCGACGCCAAGGATCAGTGGTGATGCTCCCAGAGCCCACAGGCTGATCTGAGTCTGGCGCTCGACCGGAGTCAGCCCGTCGTTCCCGCCATTTCCAATCTCGAGAGAGTCATAGTCGTTAAAGCCGCCCGGACCGGCGTAGGGCTGCCACTCCGCGACATAGTTGAAACGTTTGGCAACATCTGCCCAGCTGGTCAAGGGGTAGCTGCTCCCGCCTTTTTCGCACTTATAGCATTCGACGTCGGGCGCGAATTCCCATTGATTGGCATACTTCATCAATGTCGGGGTGAGAGCGGTCGTAAAGTCCCCCTGCGTTACGTCGAGCACCATGGGGCGCCCGCTTTGCCTTATCGCGTCGGACCACGCCTTAACATCAGCGGCATTGTTGTTCGTCATGCCGTCAATCTTGATGTAATCGACGCCCCATGACGCGAGCATATCAACCCACGAATTCGTAAACTCTTGTGCCCCAGGCTTGTTGTAATCAATGCGGACCATGCCTTTGCAGTTGTAGTTGTTCTCCTTGATCGATGGCTCCGCAATCTGGGCGGCCGTGTACGACGTGCCCTTGATGGGCGTGTTCCGCTTGACTGCCTGTTTCGAAATGCCCGGCGTAACGTAGATTCCAAACTTCATCCCAAGACCGTGGATGTAATCGGCGACCACCTTGATTCCATCCATATCTCCCTGAGCGGGAAATATCGATGGGTCGGTTATCCAGCGGCCGTAAGCGTCGACGTTCGGGCCTTGGGGCCCGGGACACTGATACCAAAAGTCGTCGAGGTTTACGTAGTCGTAGCCAAGTTTCTGCAATCCGGAATCATGCAGGGCCTGCGCCTGCGCTTTCATGATGTCCGCCGTGGGATGCTTGCGCAGGAAACTCCAACTGCTCCAGCCAAGCACTGGCGCGCGCTCGAGGCCGTTGTCTTCTGCGCTGCTGTTCGGACAGGCTCCGCCAGCCAAGAACATGATTCCCAGCGCCACCGTTAGTATGCGTCTACAGCGCTTCAGCAAAATCATCGCTCCATCATAAGCCACAAGAGAATGGTATGCGCAAGGGAAGCGGATAAGCGGTAGTGGGCTACTTTGACCTAGCGCGACGGAATTCCCAAAAGAAGCCGACCAAAAACATCGCAGCGGTAAAGAGCCAATCGAAGGGATTTTGCCAGAAACCTGAATTCCAACCTATAGACCCAGTTCCCACGTGGTACACAACCGATAGGTAGACGCTTATGACTTCCCCCACCAAGAGAGATGCCACACATACGAATACAAGCCCTGCGGCTGTGCTTTTAATGTAAATCATGCCGCTCTTTTCGCCCTCCGCTGTTCGTATGACTCCCAGAGGGCTACCAAATCTTCCACGCTCCACAGCCGATCTGTCACGCCAGCGGCCATAGCCGGGGATGTGCGAAGTGTACGATGAATCTTGATGAAGTTGTAGCTGAAATAGTTGAGAGCAACGGCAGCAGCATGATTCTCTAGCTTGCGCGAGAAACCGTTGCTCAAGCGCGTCTAGCGCCTCAGAGTTATGCGAACCTGGCCGTCGAACGCTCCACCATGAGGAAGGCTGCTTGATTCACATCCGTAGGTCTGCTAATACGCTTTGGCATATACCGAGTATGCCATGCCGCTCGCCCGTCTCAAAATGAAAGTAGCCCACTACCGGATAAGCACCGGTCGATGTGCTCTTAATTGTGTTCCTTTTTTCCTTGCCCAAAGTTAGGCGTGCATAGAGAATACTTCAGCACAAAAGCCTTGTGGGACGGGCAATCTGACGGTATGCAAAAAACTATCACCTATTCGCTCAGAGTTCTTTGGCTGGCAATTTTGCTTCTGTCAGGTGTCTGGCTGCAAGGACAAACTCGCTACATTGCCACGAACGATGACTCGGCGTTTCCATTCCTGACTGGAGTTTCCTTCTTCGCGATCGGTCCAACGGGAGCGCTGACGTTTCAACAGGACGTACCCACTGGCGGCTTCGGCATCGGCGGGGGATATTTCGGCGCAAACCGGGTCGTGGCAGCGAGCGATGGAAGCGAGAATTGTGTCTATGCTTCCGAAGCGGGTGATGGAGAGATTGTCGGAATTTCGGTTGAAACGCTGACCGTGGGAGGAAGTGCGACAGGATCGTCCACGGATACCGGCACGAGCAATGGGATCGGTTTACTTGTTGAGAATGGGTATTTGTATGCCAGCTTCACCGATTCGAACACGATTGGAACTTTTAAGATCGAATCGGGCTGCGGCCTGATGTTCATCGATGATACCCACGTGAAAGGGCTCAACGGGGGTGTGATTAATGCGATGGCAGCCCAGGGACACATCCTGGTCGCCAGTTTTACAGATGGTTCAATCGAATCGTTCGACCTCTCCAGCGGAACTCCCGTTTCGAACGGAGACGAACAGATTTCCAGCGCAGCCGTGAGGTTCGCGTTTGCCACTTATCCGAATCAGGTGGAGATCACGAAAGACGGCCACTTTGCTATTTTCGGCGATACCTCGACGTCGATGGTGGTTGAGGTTTCGGATTTATCTTCCGGAGTGCTTTCAAAGACGGTGGTTTACGCGTCGAATCGTGGAATCAGCTCCAGCACGATCCGACTGAGCCCGGACGAATCGGTGCTGTATGTCGTAAACACGCAAGGAGACGGGGTAACGGCTTATTTCCTGAACAGCAACACTGGTGCGTTGACATACGGGTGCAGATCCGGTCCGATTCGCGGACAGTCGGCGTCGTGGTCGTATCTGGCCAATGCCAGATTGCGGGACCAGACCGGAAATGGGGGAGCCATCTACGTCGCCGAATTTGGATCAGTGCCGGGTATCGCGCTGATCAATTTCACGGCATCGAGCAATTCCTGCACACTGCAGGAGGGCGCGGGTTCACCGTATGCGGATACCAACAGCTCTTTGTTGTCGATTGAAACTGTTTCTTCGTCGTCATTCTAGTGGTTGGATGAAGCTCGATTGCGCGGGTTGAAAATCAAACCTTTTAACACAGGCTCACGGCGGGAGCGAACCATGCCTTTGCGGTCCAGCTACATCTCTATTGTCGTTTTTTTTCTCGCATTCGTCTGTCGCGGATATGGCCAGTGTCCGGATCGTCCCGCGTCCGGAACGGTCGTCAGTGATCCATATAGCATCTTGTCGCAGAACGGAGTTCTATCCGCGCAATTCACGATGGCCGAATCGGTGGATGCGTCCGGCTACACCCACTACTGCTACAAATACTTTGCCGGCAATCAAGTGGTTGAGGCTCCAACGCTGCGGGTAAATCCGGGCGACCATCTGAACCTGACAGTCGTCGACCGCATTCAACCTCAGAATGACAGCCAAGTGAAGATGGATATGAAGGCGGCTGGCGCGATCTGCGGTGATGGCGGAACCGCAACGGTGAACTCGACGAATGTTCACTTTCACGGCATGAATATTCCGCCGACCTGCCATCAGGACGACGTGATCAATACTTTGATCCAGCCGGGCACAGGCGGATTTCCGTATCAGATTCAGATACCAACTTCGGAGCCGCCGGGGCTTTATTGGTATCACCCTCACGTGCACGGGTTCACCGAATTTCAGGTCAATGGCGGGGCTGCGGGCGCTTTAATTGTCGGAGGGATGGAAAAATATCGGCCGGAAGTGGCTGGCCTGACCGAGAGAGTCTTCGTCATTCGGCAGCAGTTTCTTGTGCCGTGGGTGCCGGGGCCATATCAGCTTTCGCTTGATTATCAAGTCGCACCGGTTATTGGCGCGAAGCCGATCATTCAGATGAACGCTGGGGAGAGCCAATTCTGGCGGATCGCCAACGCTACTCTGCAGAACTTCATGGAACTCCAAGTGGTAGTGAACGGAGTACCGCAGCCGCTGGAACTGATCGCACTCGACGGATACCCGCTGGCGCAGACTCGCAAAGAGAATCAGATCCTGATTCCTCCGGCAGGACGCGCGGAGTTCATTGTCGCGGCGCCGCCTTCGGGAGCCAGCGCATCACTGATCACGAATACCTACCAGACAGGTCCGACCGGAAATGTCGATCAGGGGCAGACTCTGGCGGATATTGAACTCTCGAGCAACGCCGCGAGTTACCACATAGCGAAAGCAGTCGCTCCGGGCAACTTCGAGGAATTGAAGTTTTCGAACCTTTCGAACCAGACTCCAACGGCTCAGCGCAAGCTCTACTTCTCGGAAGAGTTCGGCGGCACCAACGGCCCGATTCAGTTCTACATTACGGTGGATGGACAGCCGCAGAGAGTTTTTGATCCGAACGAAAAGCCAGTGATCGTCACGAAGGTTGGAGCCGTGGAGGACTGGACGATCGAAAACCGGGCGCTTGAGACCCATGCTTTTCACATCCACCAGATTCATTTCATGCTTCTGGAGGTCGATGGAAAGCCAGCGCCGAACCAGGACATGCTTGATACGGTGACGATTCCCTACTGGGACGGCAAAGGACCTTATCACAGCGTAAAGGTAAGGATGGATTTCCGGGATCCCACCACGGCGGGGACGTTCGTTTTCCACTGCCACATTTTGTTACACGAAGATCTCGGGATGATGCACAAGATTCTTGTAGAGCCGTGAACGGGATGGAGAAGAGAATGGGAATGCGACTGACAAAAATTCTGGGAATCGCTGTGGTTGCGATGGCTGCCTATCTGGCGGGCTCGCCGCGGACTGTCGCTTCACAAGCGCAGCCGATCACTGAGGGCACCGTTCCGAAATCCTATGGGCGTATGGTGACCGCGATTGCCGACTCCATCGGGACCGGGTTGGTGTTCGAGGACGATCAAGGCGTGATCCGGTTCGTCAGCATCACCGGGATGAAAGAGGGAGAGCTTGCGCGTTACGATCAAACGCCGACCCACGGTGGAATCCCGAGATCCTATGGACATCTCGTCTCAGCCGTCGTGAGAAATGGGAACACCGCTTTAGTTTTCCAGGACGCCCAGGGGGTCATTCGCTTCGTCACCATCACCGGCGTATTGGAAGGCGAGCTTACCCGCAATTGATTCCATTATTGCGGGCAAGCTGGCTGTTCTGAACTGCGGTGCAAGTGATCTCTGGAAGCAGAAGACGACAGGAGCTCCCGCATCCGGGTTCCGTCATCTGGTCAACGGTGGTCTTCCTGCCAACGCTCCTTCTCCCAACGGTGTTCCTTTCCATTCCACCACTCATGGAATCGGTCCCAGCACCGTTGCCGCTCGACATTCAGGTCGTTGCGGCGTTGGTCAGCTTCCCGGCTGTGATCCCCGTGATCATGGATCGCCTTATCTAGCCTTGCTTCCGCTTTCTCGATTGCATGTTGGCAGTTGGCTCTGTCATCCGCATGTACGCGGGGCGCCGTGGCGAACATGAACAACGCTACTGTTGCAATCGCGATTATCGTCAAACGTTCCACCCGGAAATTCATAGCATCCTCCTCAGGTTCAGTGCATATCGATTGGGCTTGACTTTAGCAACCACGGGTTTGTTCGTGGATACAGTGCATCATGTACTCGCTACGCCCTTCGCCTGCGGTTACTAGCCTTATCTCTTCAGCTGCGCCCTGTGGAAGCTTTTTCATCAGGAATTCATCTTCGCTTCACTTCACCGTAATTCTTCCAGTTCAGCCTTAGTGACAACGTCTTACGGATTCGTGTGGGAACTCCGTTCGACCGTACCCGCCTGCGGTAGCGGCGGATCAGTGATGGGGTCACAAGCGAAGATTCTTCGATCTGCATGAGCCTCTCCAGAACGATTACGGCGTCTCTTTGGTGGTTGACGTTAGCCGGCGTCTTTCCAGTCCGGCCGTTGATGGGTCAGTGTCCGCGCCCAGATGTTGGCGCTGTCGTGGGCGAGCCACAAGATCTGCGAAGCCATCACGGCGTCCTCAAGGTCGATCTGACGGTGCGGAACGAAAGGCTCGCGGACGGCACGACCCGTTACTGCTACATCGATTCGCATGGGAAGGAAGCGCCTACGCTTCGCGCGAATCCTGGCGACCTCGTGATTGTGAGATTGAATAACGAGCTGAAGGATCTCGATTCCGCGACATCCTCGATTCATGCTCTTCATCTCGGAATGGACCTCAGCGGCAGTTTGTGCGCCAGCGGTCTAATGTCGCGGGTTTCGACGAATCTTCACTTTCACGGGCTAACGATTCCGCCGGTTTGCCATCAGGACGATGTTCTGAACACTTCGGTTCAACCGGGCGGCTCGCCGTTCGAATACCGCTTTCGCATCCCGGAGAATGAGCCGCCGGGACTGAACTGGTATCACCCACATATCCACGGTTTCACAAAAATACAGGTACTTGGCGGAGCCTCGGGAGCTCTCATCGTCGAGGGGATCGAGCGCGCAGACACGGCCGTTCTCGGCATGCATGAGAGGGTCTTCGTCATTCGGGATGAAGACTTGCTCCATCCCAAGGCGCCACAAGCGAAATGGGAGCCGGTCGTCCCGAAGGTGCTTCTCGATACCGATGGAGATGCGGCGAACACGGGCACGGGATTCGGCAAACCAGCCAAGGACCTCTCAATCAACTTTGTTCCCGTGCCCTATCCCGATTATCCGCCCGCCGTGATCGAGATGAAGCCCGACGAGCAGCAACTATGGCGCGTGGTGAATGCGTCGGCGATTACCTACCTGAACCTCGCAGTACTCATCGGACGCACTCCGCAGCCACTCGGCCTGGTTGCGCTCGACGGCGTACCTCTGAACCGAGTCGGTCTGCCGCCGGACTTCGTCGATCCGCAAACACACCTTGCGGTACCCCCGGGGGCGCGAGTGGAATTCATCGTCAAGGCGCCACCGCCGGGTGGTACCGCACTCCTGGTCACGCGGTCGGTCGATACAGGACCGGGGGGCGAGAACGATCCGAACCGCACCATCGCCCTGATCAAAGCGTCCGACGATGCGCCAGAGCCACGTTCGGATTTTCCTGACTCGAGCGAGCCGATGGCCGGTGCGAAGGAACAATGGCTGGGGAACGTCGCCCCTGTCCGGACGCGCAGGCTCTATTTTTCCGAGAAGCTGCTTGATCCAAACAATCCGAACAGTGCCACCGAATTTTATCTGACGGTCGAGGGTCAAACTCCGCGCGCATTCGACCCTAAAGACAAAACACCGAACATCATCGCCAAGCAGGGAACAGTTGAGGATTGGATCATTGAAAACCGCTCGAATGAACTGCACGCATTTCATATCCATCAGATGCATTTTCTGCTTCTCGACTATCGCGGCCATCCCGTGAATGAACCTTTTCTTCGCGACACCGTAAACGTTCCGTACTACGACGGTAAAGCTTTGGAGTATCCCAGCGTGAGATTGCGGATGGATTTTCGCGATCCCAACACCGTTGGAGATTTTGTGTATCACTGCCATCTTCTCGAGCACGAGGACGGAGGCATGATGGGCGTGATTCGTGTTGAACGCTGAAGGGACAAATACCCAAAGAGTTTCTTGAAGCAAATCCAACGAAACGAGGTACGACCCGGGGCGACAGACTCGCTAGGAAAATTCAGATCACTCGGCAACTCGCTGTCCTACTTCAACGCAAGCTTAGACAGATTTAGGAGGAACAATGACTCTCAGGTCTTACGCTTCAAAGGGGGCACAGTGCCTGCGGCTCGGGCTAGCTGGCCTGGCTATGCTGCAGTTCACATTCGGGCCATTCGCCTATGCCGCGGGCCCGCAACCATCCTCAGCTGATTCAGCAACCACCTCGCCGATCAAGCATGTCATCGTGATCATTGGAGAAAACCGCAGTTTCGACCACGTCTTCGCCACTTATGTGCCGAAGGGTGGGGAAACTGTGAACAATCTCTTGTCTGAAGGGATCATCAAACTAGACGCGGACAAGAACGCCGTGCCCGGTCCCAATTTCAACAAAGCCGAACAATTGTGGGGCACCAATAGCGACAGCTTCCTGCTGTCTCCGCCAACCCAGGAAATGCCGAATAACGTTCTGCCGGCTCCGCTGGCCGGCGGGCCCAGCAGTCCGAATGGGTATTTCGGGGGCACGAATCCCTGCAACACGAACCCACCAATTTCCGCGGTACAGTGCGCCGAACTGACAGAGAGCGGCTTGCCCGCTGGACATTATTATGCGCTAGCCAGCGGCGGTACCAACGAAACCAGCCACGCGCCCGACATGCGAATCACCAATGTCGCATCGTTACCGGCTGGGCCATTCCAGCTCACAAACAGCGCCACTTTGCCGTACAACTCTTATGCCGCGAGCCCCGTTCACCGTTTCTATCAAATGTGGCAGCAGCTGCATTGCGACGTGACACGTGCAACCGCAGAGAATCCCTCCGGGTGCGATAGCAAGTTGTTTTCATGGGTGGAAACGACGGTAGGAGCGGGAACCAATGGAACAACGCAACCTCCTCTGTGCTCTTCCAATGGAGGCCAAACTCCGTGTTTCACGTACAACTATCTGCCAAGCGTCCCGACCGCTCAGACTACCGGTGAAGGGTCGACGGCTCTGGGCTTTTACAATGTGCAGCAGGGAGACGTGCCTTATTTCAAGAGCCTGGCGGATAAGTACACCATGAGCGACAACTTCCATCAGTCGGTGAATGGAGGAACTGGCGCAAATCACATCATGCTGGGGCACGGCGATGCGATCTGGTTCTCGAACGCGCAAGGTCACGCCGCGGTTCCACCGAATAACAAGCTGGTTTACACGAAGCCCTATCAAGGCGGAACAAATCCGGACGAGGGTACAGTCAACGAAGTCGAAGATCCCAATCCGGCTGCCGGCACAAACAACTGGTACAGCGAAGACGGATACGGCAACAGCTATAACTCGGGTTATCCGCCGCCGTATTCATCGAACCCGGCATCCGGTGGAGGTTCGTACAGCAATTGTTCCGACTCCTCCCAGCCAGGCGTTGAGCCGATCTTGAATTACCTGAAGGCTCTCAAGATCGATCCACGTTGCCAGGCAGGTCACTATTATCTGCTGAACAACTACAATCCAGGGTGGTTCGGGAACGGCAAGAATGCCTATACGGACCAGAATCCCGCCAACACTCCATTTACCATTCCGCCGTCATCGACGAAGAGCATCGGAGATGACCTGAATGACCACCATATTTCCTGGAAATATTACGGCGACCAATGGAACAACTATGTGAACGATCCCTATCAATTGAACTGGGGAGCCAATGGCCCGAACGCCGATGAATACTGCACGATCTGCAACCCGTTCCAGTACGACACTTCCATCATGTCGCATCCGGACCAGGTAGCAGCGCACATCCAGGATTCTCTCAATCTGTATTCGGATATCGCCAACGGAACGTTGCCCGCAGTCTCTTTTGTGAAGCCCAGCGGCTATGCGGATGGTCATCCTGCATCTTCAAAGCTCAACATCTTTGAAGAATTCAGCCGGAAGATCGTCGACATGGTTCAGGCTTCGCCGTATTGGAACGATACCGCCATCTTTATCACGTTCGATGAAGGCGGGGGCTACTATGACTCCGGCTATGTGCAACCGCTGGATTTCTTCGGCGACGGTACCCGCATTCCATTGCTGGTCGTCTCGAAGTACTCCGCCGGCGGTCACGTCAATCACTCCTACGCAGATCATGTATCGATCCTGAAGTTCATCGAAAGGAATTGGAAGATCGGAACGGTTACCTCCCGGAGCCGCGACAACTTCCCGAATCCTGTGACGAACGCAGGTAATCCTTATGTCCCAACTAACGGCCCGGCAATTACCGATCTGTTCGACTCCTTCCATTTCTGAGGAGCAGTTCAAGCGGGCCTTCAGTCCGGCCAGGAGCGCAGCTTCTGGCCGGTTTTGTTTTCAGTGGAGTCGAGCTGGCGCGAGTGGCCAGCCGCTCCGAGGCACGGGAGAGTCGGGTCGCGGGGCGGGGCGTCGGCATTTCCACACAATAAGGTGTGATTCTGATCACAGCGGGGTGCCGGCAGCTTCCGGCATTATGAAAATGAATTTCAATTTCATAATCAGTTGCCGGACCAAAACTCATGAATACCATCGAAGCGCCGCTGAACGGCAATCATTCCATTTTCCGATTCAACCTGTTCCAGCCAGCAATCTTTCTATCTCGGATTGTGGTCGTCGTGACTGCGGTCATCCTTATGCTGGCGTCCGCGGCTTGGGCAAGCGAGTCCCCATCAATTTCAGGCACAATCGTTGATTCGACTGGGGCGGCGATTCCGGGAGCAACGATTGTTCTCCGGAACCTCGCCTCCGGCAAGCGGGACACTTCCGTCTCCGATGGCAACGGATCCTATTCTTTTTCCGCTCCGTCGGGGCGCTATGAGATTCAAGTCACGAGCACGGGATTCAAGGTATTTCGACAAGGTCCGATTCAGATTGCGGACGGGATCGCCTTGAAGCTCGACGCTGCTTTGAGTGTTGATTCTGCGAGCACCGTCGTCGAAGTTTCCGCGGACGCTCCCGCGCTCGATCTTTCAAATACGCAGGTCGGAGAAACTCTCTCAGCCAACAAGATGAGCAGCGTTCCCCTGAACGGCCGGAGTTTTACCGACCTGCTTGCGACCCAACCGGGAGTGGTTCCAGCCAGCTCCGCGCAGCCAAATGCCGTAGTCATGTCTGGCTGCACCAACACGCCGCCGTCAGGGGACCTGGATGCTGGCAACTTGTCAGTCAGCGGGCAGAGAGAAACTGCGAACGGATTTTCCGTCAACGGCAGCATCGTCGAAGAGGATTTCAATGATGGAACGGCGGTGGTCCCCAATCTGGACTCCATCGAGAACCTGCGCGTTCTCACCAACAACTTCGATGCCGAGTACGGCAACTTCAGCGGCGGACAGGTTCAGGTCACAACCAAGTCTGGCGGCAATGCGGTTCACGGAAGCGCGTTCGAATTCCTGCGCAATACCGGTCTGGACGCACGCAATTACTTTGCTTCGAAACGGGCGGCGTATGACCGCAATCAATATGGCGGATCTCTGGGCGGGCCGATCCGCAGAGACAAGGACTTCTTCTTTCTCGATTATCAGGGAACACAGATGACGCAGGGGCAAGAAACAGGAAATGTCTTCGTGCCCAGCGTCGCGGATCGCAACGGCGATCTGCTTGATCTCTCAAATCAACTCAGCGGATCGGTGAGCTCCGTTTATTGGGCGGGACAACTTGCCAATAAACTCGGGTACAACGTCTGGGCGGGGGAGCCCTACTACGTTGCCGCTTCCAGCGCCAGCCCTGCTTGCTCCAGCAGCAGTCAATGCGTCTTCCCAGGCGCTCAAGTGCCGGCAGCGGTATGGTCAGTCCCGGCGAAGAACCTCATGCAATATATTCCGCAGCCGAATGTGGGGCTCGACCAGTTCTCGAACTCAACAGAGAACGAGACTCTCACCGACAGTAAGGGTTCTGCACGGGTTGACGCGCATACTCGTCTCGGAGATCTCTCGGCCTACTACTTCTTTGATCAGTACCGTCTGGGCAACCCTTATCCCACGGCACAAGGCGGCGCAAATGTGCCTGGGTTCAATGCGCTCTCCAACGGCCGCACCAGTCTGATCAGCCTGAGCCTGATCCGCTCCTATGGCGCAAACACGATTAACGAAGCTCACTTCAGCTACATGCGTTACGCGAATCTGATCGGGCAGCCGTTGGGCGGCGTGGGGCCTTCGCTCGCATCTCAGGGATTTGTAGAGGGAGCAAATACGCTTGGTATTGTGCCGCTCAACCCGGGCATCGAGGGGATTGAGAACGTGGCCTTCAACGATTTCACTATTGGTGTCGATGTCACCGGCGAGCGGCAAGTTAACAACACCGTGCAGTGGAGCGATAATTTCACGCGCGTGGCGGGTGGGCACACTCTGAAAATCGGAGCGAGCTTTCATATTGATCAAATCAACATCAACTCCGATTCGATCAACAACGGTTCATTTGTGTTTCAAGGCAGTGAAACCGGATCGGACTTTGCGGACTATCTGTTGGGCATCGCCAGCACTTATGAACAGGGCGACGCTGCTCCCTTCTATATCCGCAACAAATACATCGGTCTGTTCGGGCAAGACAGCTGGCGCCTGCGCACCGATCTCACGCTGGACTACGGCCTGCGATGGGACGTGCTTCCGCCATGGCATGAGAAATACAATCAGCTGCAAACTTTCGTTCTTGGTCAGCAGTCGGCAGTCTACCCGGGCGCTCCGGAAGGAATGGTTTTCCCCGGCGATCGCGGAGTACCGGACACCTTAGCTCCTACACAATGGACGGATTTTGCTCCTCGTTTCGGTCTGGCTTACTCTCCCAATTCTTCCGCCAAGCTGGTCCGGGCAATCTTTGGCGCTCCCGGGAAAAGCAGCATTCATGGGGGAGTCGGCTTGTTCCACACCGCATTTGAAGGTCTTTCCGCGGGAATCATGAGCGCCAATGCTCCGTATGGATACGATTACGACAGCGTCGGTGGACATCCCCTGTTCAATGAACCTTTTGTTTCGGCAACGACGGGACTCTCGAACGGGCAGCCGTTCCCCTCGCCAATGCCGCCATTCGGAGCCTCGGCTTCCCATCCCAACACAACCGTCGACTGGTCGAAGTACACGCCGATTACAGGAGATCCAGCTTTCTATTACCGCAACACGTCCCCCTATTCCGAAACCTACAACTTTTCGCTGGAACGCGAGCTTCGCGGGGCAACGTTCTTGCGCGTGAGCTATGTCGGATCGCAGGGGCATCACTTGCTGGTGTTGACTTCGGCCAATCCCGGTAATCCGGTGTTGTGCCTCAGCGTCAGCCAGCCCTCCCAGGTTTTGCCGGGTACCCCAACCTGCGGGCCCTTCAGCGAAGGAGGAGTCTTTACGAAAGCGAATGGTTCGACCGTGGAGGTTCGATCGCCGTTCAATTCTTCCTTTGATGGAATCACGTATCAGAAGACAATCGGCGCTTCGAACTACAACGCATTCGAAATCTCGTTACGCCATAGCGGAAGGTCATTTGACGTGATGGCCGGATATACCTACGGCAAGTCGCTCGACGATTCCTCCAGCCTTTCCGAGCCTGTCTACCCGATGGGAGCGAGCTTCACGAAGGCGATGTCCGCCTTCGATCTGCGCCAGAACTTCGTCGCGAGCTACCGGTATCAGATTCCTCTTCAAGCACTCTTTCATGCCCAGAACAGGTGGACCCGCGGCTGGTCCCTATCGGGCATCACGCGATTTTCAACCGGCCTTCCGGTTACGCTTTACAACAACACCGATAGCTCCTTGTTAGGAAGCATGCCCAACGGGATCAACAACAACGGTGTGGATACGCCGTATTACAGTCCAGGCAACCTTGAGATCAATACCAATCCGCGGAAAGGGCAGCCTGCATTCAACACGGCGCTGTTCCCGTCGAACGTTACTCCTTATCTGGGCCAGCTAGGGAACGCGCGGCGGCGGTTTTTTTATGGGCCGGGTCTGAATAATTTCGACATCGCCCTTCAAAAAGATCTGCCGATCTCTGAGGCGAAAACTCTGCAGTTTCGCCTCGAGACTTTCAATACTGGCAATCATGCCCAATTCTTTGGGGCGGCAGCCGTGAACGGCAACATCAGTAGCACTGGTTTTGGACAGATCGTGAACGCCGATTCACCGCGACTCGTTCAGCTGGCCGGCAAGTTTGTATTCTGACTTTACCGGGAACGTTGGAGAAACTATCGATAAACACATTGATGCAAACGCCCCTGCGCCGGCGTGAGAACCAGGAAAATCCCAAGTTCGACATAACGAATGTCTTGAGGGACTTCGGAAGGGACTGCCGGG
>DATJOA010000248.1:0-9214 GCA_035507635.1 Candidatus Acidiferrales bacterium | reverse complement strand
CGACGAACGCGGCGCCAAGCGCGCCAAACTGCTGCCAGTGAGCGCTCCTTTCCATTGTTCGCTGATGAAGCCCGCCCAAGACCGGCTGGAAGTCGATCTTAATAAGCTCGCGATGCAGAAGCCGGTCTATCCGGTCGTCTGCAACGTCGATGCGGTTGCCGTGACCGAGTCGGCTGGCGCCCGCGAAACTCTCGTCCGGCAAGTCACGGGCTCGGTGAAGTGGGAGCAGTGTATGCGCCTGCTGATCGCACAGGGCGTGCAGACCTTCATTGAAGTGGGGCCGGGAAAGGTTCTATGCGGCCTGATGCGGCAAATCGACCGCTCGAAGACTTGCCTGAATGTCGCGGACGAAGCCAGCCTGGCCAAAACGATCGAGGCGCTGGCGCAGGTCCGCGTTTGATGCGGCTCAGTGGAATACTAATTCACAGGGCGGATAGCTGAACGTCTTGTCGGATTTCTCCACCCAAACCTGGGCGTGTTCTGTGCGGTCGTTGACGATCACGTCGACGACGACTCCGCTGCTCGGACCCGGGCACGTGCTCGCGCCGTAGACTTTATATGTCTTGATCAGGCCCCATTCGCCGCCGGGCCCCCAGTCGCGATAAAAATCGTTGAACCCGTATTTAGCGTGCGCCTGCGGATGCTGCTCCCAGCTGGGATCGTGCATCCACAGCCCGTATGCCGCCTTGAAATTCTGCTCTTTTAGATCGGAAAAGAAGTTGCCGACAACATGCTCCTGCGGCCAATAGCGGAACCACCAGACCAGACCGAGCACGATCACCACGATCGCCACGATGGAAATGATTCTTCGAGTCCGCTTCCGCCCTTTTTCCGGATCGTATTCTTTCGCATCCAGCAAAGTCATACCTTACTAGCATAACGGACACGGCAAGCAAGTGAAAAGTTCCCCAACAGAATTGCGAGATTGCATGATTGAGCCATTGAGCGATTGGGGATAATACTGGGCCGGGGATTTTCAACCACCCAATTACTCAATCACCCAATTACTCAATTCTCAGAGGGTTCTCTTGAACAGCGGAATCGCAATGGCAAGCGTGGCGGCAGCGAAGATGCTGAGGAAGAGCATGTCTCCCCAGACTGCCGAGAGATTCGTCTCTTTCAGAAGCAGGCACTTGAATCCGTCGACGGCATAGGTGAACGGATCGCATCTCGCAATCGCCCGCAGCCACGGGGGGAAGGCCTGGATCGGATAGACCGAGCCGCTGGGGAAAAACAGCAGCGTATTGAGAATGCCGAACATGGCGCGCGGCACGAGCGGATCTTCAATCCGCACCATCAGCAGGAACATCATGGTGTTGAAAGCCAGTGATGTCAGGACGATCATGATCACCAGCCCGAACAAGGTCAGCGGATTGAAAATCGTTCCCACGCCTGCCAGCATCGACCCGATGCCGACGATAATGACTCCGGTCATCACCGCCTTGATCGCACCTGCCAGGTTCAACCCCAGGACGAGTTCGAGCTTCGTGATCGGCGTGACCAGATATCCCTCGTGCACGCCGCGAGCCTTGTCGTCGATGTAGAGCATGCCGCCGCCGATCATCACCGAGACGAACATCGCCAGCACCAGCGATCCCGGCAGCAGATATTTCATGTACTCGATATACGGATACAGCTCGACAATCTGCAGAGCCGTCTGCTGCAGGATTCGCGGCGAAATCGTCGGCTGATTCAGCGCGTCGACCAGACTCTGCATCTCCGACTCGACCGCCGAACTCATGAAGTTGTCGCTGTTGTCGACGACCAGGCCGATGCGGGGATGATTTTCTTCGTAGACGTGCTGCGAATATTGGGGAGGAATGATGATCGCGCCCTGCAGCTTCCCATTGCGGACGTCCTGCACGGCCTGCTTCTCGTTGTCGTAATCGATTGGAACAAAGGTGCGGATATTCGCGCGGACTGCATCGAATGCCTCGCGGATTCGCACCGCCTGCGGCCCGCCATCCTGGTCGACGAAGGCGATTTTCGCGTCGTGAATCTTCCCGCCGAACGCGTTGCCGAGAATGATCAGCTGCACCAGCGGAAAGATCATCGACGCCAGCATCAGCGCCGGCGAGCGGAAGAATTTCCGCATCTCACGCTCGACAATGGCCATCATGCGATTCATATGAAAACTCCAAAGCTGTTAGTCGCTGTTCGTCAGTCGTCAGCAAAAGGAACGACTTAGCGCACGACGAACGACCAACGACTCGCTAGGGCTGCAGCCCCGGCCTCTGCGGCATCACGAACGCGTACGATTTCTGCAACTCGTCGCGCAACTGCCGCCCGGTGTAGTGCACGAACACGTCGTCCAAAGTCGTGTTCTGCACCGAGAGCGATTTCACCTGGACTCCTTCGGTCACGGCCATCTCGACCAATTGCGTCGTGGTGCGCGATCCGTTTCCGGTCAGCACACGGAACATGCCGGCGCCTTCGTGCTGAACGGAAGTCACGTCATCCAAAGCCTGCAACCTCTGCTCCCAGTCGGCCGGCGCATTGTCGAACTGTGCCTCGATCACGTTCGAGCCAGGCACGCTTGCCTTCAGCGCCATAGGAGCATCCAGCGCGACCAGCTTTCCGTGATCGACAATCGCGATGCGGTCGCACAGGCGGTCGGCCTCATCCATGTAGTGCGTCGTGATCAGGATGGTCAGCTTGCGATGCTCCTTGATGTTGCCGAGCATCTCCCACACGGCCACGCGCGACACAGGATCGAGCCCGGTCGTCGGCTCGTCGAGAAAGAAGATCTTCGGATGGTGCACCAGCCCGCGCGCAATCTCCAGCCGCCGCCGCATGCCGCCGGAAAGAGTCTTCGTCGCCGCGTCGCGCCACTTTGTCAGGTCGACCAGTTCCAGCAGTTCGTTGATCGATGCCTGCCGCTCTTTCGCGGGAACGTCGTAGAGCTTGGCGTAGATGTTCATGTTCTCCTCGACGGTCAAGTCGAGATCGCTGGTCAGCGCCTGCGGAATTACACCGATCATTCTGCGCGCGGCGTTCGGCTCTCGCGTTACGTCGTGGCCGGCGATTCTCGCTTTGCCGGCGGTAATCGGGATCAGCGTCGTCATCATGCGGATCAGGGTCGACTTCCCTGCTCCATTCGGCCCCAGCAATCCAAAGATTTCGCCTTCCTTCACGCTGAACGAAACGTCGTCGACCGCCGTGAAGTCGCCATACTTCTTCACGATGTGTTCGACTTCGATCGCCGAAGGCGCAGAAGGATCATAGACAGGCTTGGCTCCTCCGTTTGTTGCGCCGCCGTTCGTTTTCGAATTGGATTCTGCTGTCATTGCTGTTGTTGGGAAGCTGCCACTTTCTCCGGTGCTGTGCCATTCAACTGCGCCGGAGTTACCAGCACTTCCGCGGTCATGCCCGGCACGTATGCGCCCTTGGGATTGTTCAGCCGGACTTTCAAGACAATCGTCTTGATGTCGCGCTTGCGCCGGCTGACGTCGCGTTGCGTCGCGAAATCTGCTTCCACTCCCTTGAAAAATACTTTGCCGCTGGTCAGCGTTCCGCCGGGCAGCTGGACCTTCATGGTGTCGCCGTATCCGATGTGATCGGCATAGGTTTCAGGAATTTCTGCGCGCACCCAGGTGTCGCTGAGATCGACAATCGTCACGATCGGCGCACCGATGTTGACGACTTCCCCCTGGCGCGCGGCCCGCACCGAAACTGTGCCGGTGACTGGCGCGTAAATCTTGGTGTACCCCAGGCGAACCGCGGCTTCGTTTCTCTGTTCGATCGCGTTCTCAAGATCGGCTCGCGTAGAAGCGACGGTGCTCTGGGCGGCATTCGCCTGCTGCGTGCGGGCGACCGCGGCGGTCAGGTCCGCCTGCGCCGCGCGAACCAAGTCCTGTTGCGCCTGGACTGTCGCCTGCGCCGCTTGCAGATTCGTTTCTGCCTGAACCTGCTCCTGTTCGGAATCGATGCCCGCCTTGGCCAGAGCGATGACTCTGCGGCTGTCGCTCTCCGTCCGATCCAAAGTTGCTTTCGCCTGCAGCAGCTGCGCCTTGGCGGACGATAGTTTCGCTTCGGCGTTTGCTACATCGCTCGAGGTTGATCCGGAAGTCGACTTCTCGGTGTGCTGCATCTCAGAGACTTTATGCTGCAAGCTTGCGATGGTCGCACTGGCGGCCGCTTCCTGCGCTTGCAGTTCCGAGGGATCGAGGTCGGCGATCAGATCTCCGGCCTTCACCGGCGTGCCTTCATCCACATAGAGCTTTTGAATGCGGCCCTCCACCTGGGCGCTCACGATGACCTGATTCGCGTCGACAGTGCCGATCAGCACCAGATCGCTTGAGTGGCTGGTGGAGAAGTAGTAATACGTCGCGGCGATCACGAAGATGATGCCGAGAAGAATGAAAAACTTGTTGCGCGCGCTCATGAGCGTGCTCCTTGCGTGTTGTGTCTGGGACGAAACAACGCGGCGGAAATGAAATCCAGTACCGCGGCCCGGCGTTCGGCGATTCGTTCGGCGGTCAGCGGATTGAATCCGACAATCTTCTGCATCGTGGGGGCGCTGCTGAAATAAAAGACGATCATGGCGACCATCGAAGGCACGAAATGCACCGGGTCGACGGAGCGAAATTCTTTGGAAGCGATTCCCTGCCGCAGTACCTCGCTGACGCGCATGAAAATCGGCTGGATGTAGTTCTTGATCAGCTTGTCGATGTGGACCGACTGGCCCTCGCGCGCGCGCATCATCTCGCGCTGCATGAGGCGTGGATAGAGCTGATTCGAGGCGATGAAATCGAAATAGGCTCCGACGTAGGCCAAAACCTTTTCCCGCGACGGCAAATCGCTGTCGAGGACGGCGAAGACCGCGTGCTTCAGTCCCGCGAAGGCCGCGTCGAGGACGGCGCCGTAAAGTGTCTCTTTATCCTTGAAGTAGTAATAAAGGAGCGCCTTGTTGACGCCCGCCATGTTGGCGATGGCATCGGTGCGCGCGCCGGAGACGCCGAATTCGGCGAACTCGCGGGCAGCGGCATCGAGGATCGCGGCCCGGCTTTCTTCGGGCTGGCCGCGGGAGCCGAGGCGACGGCCGGTGGCGCGTCCGACGCCCCGTCCGCGTCCTCGACCGTCGTGGGCAAGTGGAGTCATAGTTAATTAACCAGTTAGTTAGATTATATACCAGGGGGCCGGGATGCAAAAGTCAAATTCTTAGCTTTGCTGTCGATTGTTGATTATTGATTTCCGACGTATCCTTCAAGTTTCCTGCATATCGGATCGGGAGAACTCTTCATGACACGAATTCTGCTCGCAGCGCTCTGCACTTTCTCATTTGCACTTTCCCCTCTCGCGCAAACCCCAAAGCCGGATCGGCAGGTCGCAGTCACGATTGACGATCTTCCGTCGGGCATGGCGGATCGCTTGCCCGCAGCCGACATCACTGCGATGACGACCAAGCTTCTGACCACGCTTCGCGATCAGAAGATCCCGGTCGTCGGATTCGTCAATGAACGCAAGCTCTACAAGCCCGGCGAAGTCGACGAACGCATCAAGGATCTCCAGATGTGGCTCGACTATGGATTCGAACTCGGCAATCACACCTTCAGCCATGCGTCGCTGAACCAGATCGAATTGAAGGATTGGGAAGACGACGTGATTCAGGGCGAGAGCGTAATCCGCATGCTGCTCGCCGCGAAAAGGATGAAGCTCCGGTATTTCCGCCATCCCTATCTCGATACCGGCCGCGACCTGCTGACCCGGCGCAAGGCGGAGGAATTTCTGACGCAGCGCGGATACAGGATCGCTCCTGTCACGCTCGACGGCTGGGACTGGATGTTCGCCGGCATCTATGAAGATGCCAAGAAGCGCAACGACACTGATCTACAGCAGCGCCTCGTGAAAGAGTACCTCGCGTATCACGACGCGGTATGCGCCTACACGGAGCAGTTGTCGGTGAAAGTGGTTGGCTACGAACCGAAACAGGTTTTGCTGCTGCACGCGAGCAATCTCGAAGCGGATCACATCGGCGAACTGCTCGATCTCCTGCGTAAACGAGGCTACCGCTTCATCACGCTCGAAGATGCGCTGGGCGATCCGGCCTACAGCCTTCCGGATACGTACGTCGGTGAAGAAGGCACTGGATGGATCGATCACTGGGCGATTACTCAGGGCAAGATTCCGCAAGGCGCTCCGGTGTTTCCGCAGTGGGTGATCGACAAGTCGAACGCGTTGAAGCTTCCGAATGGGCAAGTGTCGAGCTACTGAGCGCGTTGCAGGTTTTGCACGATCTCGAGTTCGCGGCGGGCTGAGTCGGCTCTGGCTCCGGTGGGTTCTTCTTGTAGACACTGCTTCAACTCGGCAACAGCCCGAGTGAATTGATGCTCTTGCTCGAAGGCTCGAGCCGCAAGTCGATGCGCGAAGGCATGTGGCTGGCTTAGAGCGTGGGCTCTTTGGCTGGTCACAATTGCGTCGTCGAAATGCTTCTGCATCAGCTCTGAATACGTGAGCAGGATTAAACTGACGGGATCCGAGCGATCGAAGCTCGACGCCTTACTCAGCGCGGTGTCAGCGTCCGAGAAATCGGCACTCGCGACATCCATCCGGCCGAGATTCAAGTAAGCCAGCGCGAAATGATCGTTCAATACAATGGCTTTCTCCAGCACTTTGCGCTCGTTCACGGAATCGCCGAGCTGGGAATAGATGACTCCCAGATTGTTGTACGCTCCGGCGAAATCCGGATCGAGCAGCACGACGTGATTCAGGTGCTGCAGCGCCTTCGTGAATTCTCTTCTTTCCAGCAGCGCATTGGCTTTCGCAAATTCCTTTCGCGCGCGCGGAGGAATGGAGAGATCGGCAGCCGAGATCGACGCGACCGAGTAGCTTCGCGCAAGGCTCTCGGGGACTCCCGATGGAGACGTGTCGACGTTTTCGGGTCCGCCTTGCGCCGTAGCCAAACGGACCATCAGAAGACATGCCGGCAGAATGACAAAGAAAAGCAACGATCTCGTCATGGAGCACTCCAACGCGCCTACGAAGACCGCGGCAAATCAGCGATGCACGTGGATTCGTGTACCGGCGTCGACATTGAGACGCAACGAAGAAAAAATGGGTAGCCATCCGAAGACGAGAATTTCAGGAATGACAGTTGCAGAACACTGACATCACTACACAGACGGGAATGACACTAGTGTGAGGATGATTTTGTGGTGAGAGAGTCAAAGCGCGAAGGACCCAGTATCACAAATCAACGGACAACGGTTGCGATTCGCTTTCGCTCGGGATCAAGATCAGTTCATTCCGCCGGCGATGGACGGTACGAGGAGGACCTCGTCGCCTTCCTGGAATGCGTAAGACGGCCCGCCGAGGAAGCGGATGTCTTCTTCGTTGACGTAGATGTTGAGGAAGCGGCGAATCTCGCCTTTGTCGTCGCGCAGGTGGGGCTTAAGTTGAGGAAACTTTTCGTCCAGCACCGAGAACAACTCAGGGAGATTCGAGGCGGCGCACGTGATCGAGCCGACGCCGTCGGTGTGACGCCGCAACGCAGTCGGAATGCTTACGGTGATCGGCATGGTTAGGCTCCTATTGCCTCGACTTCGTGCGCGGCGGCGACTACACCGGGAACTTCATCGAGGTCCAGCGTCTGCTGCAGGTACGTCTCGAACTCGGTGAGCTTCGGAGCGATTGGGCGCTCGGTGCGATAGACGCCGGCAAGAACATCGGTCGTCTTGAGGCCGTTGCCAGTCACACAGAGAACTGTGGTTTCCTCCGGCAGAATGCGGTCCTGACGATACAACTTCGCGGCGCAACCAACGGTCACACCGCCTGCGGTCTCGGTGAAAATGCCTTCGGTCTCAGCCAGCAGGCGAATTGAATCGACGACTTCGGGATCGCTGACGTCTTCGCTCCAGCCGCCGCTATTCTTGATGGTCTTGATCGCGTAGTGTCCGTCGGCGGGATTGCCGATGGCCAGCGAGCGCGCGATGGTGTTCGGCTTCTGCGGCTCGATCTCGGAGCTGCCGGTTTTCACCGCAGTCGAAATCGGCGAGCATCCGGTGGCTTGGGCGCCGAAGAACTTCACTTCTTTCGGCTCGACCAGCCCCAGCTTGACGAGTTCGTCGAAGGCTTTGCGGATCTTAGTGATGAGCGATCCGCCGGCCATCGGGCAGACGATGTTGTCGGGCAAGCGCCAGCCGAGTTGTTCGGCGATTTCGAATCCGACGGTCTTCGATCCTTCGGCGTAGTACGGACGCAAGTTGACGTTGACGAATCCCCAGCGATGCTCGTCGGCGATCTGCGAGCAAAGGCGGTTGACCTGATCGTAGTTGCCGGCAATGCGGACGACCTTGGCGCCGAAGACATTTGTACCGAGAATCTTGGCAGGTTCGAGATCGGAAGGAATGAAAATCCAGGCTTTGAGGCCTTCGCGGGCGGCGTGCGCGGCAACGGCATTCGCGAGATTGCCGGTCGACGAGCACGAAACCGTTTCGAAGCCGAACTCGCGCGCGTTGGCGAGCGCGACTGCGACAACGCGGTCTTTGAAACTCAGCGTCGGAAGGCAGACGGCGTCGTTCTTGATGAACAGATTTCCGGCCGCGGCGGTTCCGCTCAACTTCTGCGCGAGCTGCGGCGCGTTGAACAGCGGAGTGAATCCGACGGGCAAGCGCGGAGTAAAGCTTTGGGGGAGGGGCAAAAGTTCGGAGTAGCGCCACATGTTCGGCGGCCGCTGAGAGATGCGCTCACGGCTGACGGCTGGCTTGAGCGCGTCGTAGTCGTAAGCGACTTCCAGAGGGGAGAAACAATCGTCGCAGATGGAGCGGGGCTGGTTTCCCCAAGTCCGTCCGCATTCGCGGCACCGCAATTCGTAGTGAGACATGTGCTACTCGCTTTCTTTGAAGTTTCAAGGTTTCGGAGGTTTCAAAGTTTCAAGGTCCTTGAGATCCGGCAAGACTTTGAAACCTTGCAACTTTGCCACTTTGAAACCTGCACTTCTGCGAATAGCTGAGGACGAGCCGGAAAAAGCGGCCATAAAAATAATGGCCTCTTTTTCCAGGAAAAGGAAAAGAGGCTATCGGATGCAGATACAGCTCGCAGCCGAATCTCATGTTCCCTGTTTCCAGGAGAGAGTTGGCACCAGCATTCCGGGATATATGATCCCGAATCGGTTGCCGTGGCGTCTCAGGGCTCGTCCCTCAGCCACTCTGCATGAAATTCAGGTCCGCTCGCACTTTTCAGCTGGAGCGAACTTGTTCCAATGATCGTACGGGAT
>DATJOA010000247.1:0-8063 GCA_035507635.1 Candidatus Acidiferrales bacterium | reverse complement strand
ACGACATTCGGCTGGTCTTCGCCCGTACAGCCAGCCGGGCGGCTTATCTGGCGTACGTGACGCGCGGCCTGCTTGGCGCCAAATGGAAGATTCCGGGGGTCGAACTCGCTTATTCAACCAAGGCTTCGTGCAGTGCGCTGTCGTCTGGCGAATCTGTTCCGCGGCGAATTTATGTTGAGGCCGACGGAGAGTTGATCGGACGCCTGCCGGCCGAGATCAGTGTGGTGCCGGATGCGTTGACGCTGCTGGCACCGCGGCGGTCATAGCAAGATGCCAACGACTGCCCAAATCGATGCTTTACGCGAGAGTCTAACGCGCGATCCGGCGAATTTGGAAATTGCGTCCCGCTATTGGGCGGCCCTGGGAAGTTCGAACGGCCGTGACTTGAGAAGCGGAAGAGACGTCGTCGAAACATTCGGTGCGGCTGCGCTGAAGGATAGTGGAGGAGCCGGGGCGTTCGCCCGTGCATATCGTGAGCTGTTCGAAATGAGCGGAGAATCTCCACGTGCGGAGTTTCTTGGAGAGGAACTGACCGAAGCGTTGAAGTCAGCTCTGCCGCAATTGTCGGATCAGGATCAATCGACAGTCCGGTGGATACTGCGATCTCTGGGCATCTCAAGGTAAGATAAGATCTTCTCTCTTGGAACCCGTCACTCACTTTCTGACTGGCGCATGCATGGGGCGCTCCGGACTCAACCGCATGACGGGTCTCGCCACGCTTACCCTCACGCTCGCGGCCGAAGCGCCCGACCTCGACGTATTAGCAAGCCTTCACGGACGCGCCTTCGGCTTTGCGCATCATCGCGGATTCACGCATTCATTTCTGGGCGTTCCGATCGTAGCCGCAGTCGTGGTCGCGTTCGTTTATCTGATATGGCGGCTGCGCGGACGCAAGACCAACGATCCGAACCTCCCGCCGCGGTGGGGAGTGCTGTTTCTACTCGGATGTCTTGCCGGGCTGAGTCACATCCTCCTCGATTTCACGAACAACTACGGCGTGCGGCCGTTCTGGCCGTTTTCCGAGAAATGGTATTCGTGGGACATCGTTTTCATCTACGAGCCGGTGATGCTGGCGCTTCTAATTCTCGGGCTGGCCGTTCCGTCGATCTTCAGCCTGATCGATAAAGAGATTGGCGCGAAGCGGCGCGGGCCGCGCGGACGTCTCGCGGCGAGCCTGGCTCTGATCGGCGTGGTGCTGATGTGGGGCGTGCGCGACTACGAGCACCGGCGGGCCGTCAATGCGCTTGAAGCGAGAACGTACCGGGATGCAGATCCGGTGCGCGTATCGGCCTACCCCGAGCGGATTGACCCATTTCATTGGGATGGAGTTGTCGAGACGGCCGACTTCTTTGCGCTGGCGGACGTTAATTCGCTGACGCCCGAGGTCGATCCCGAAGGGCAGATGCAGATTCGCTACAAGCCGGAAGAGACGCCGGTAACGCTGGCGGCGAAGAAATCGTATATGGGACGAATCTTTCTGGATTGGGCGCAGTATCCGATCACCGAGACGGAGGCGCTGGAGGCGCCGCGCGAAGGATACATCGTCCACTTTCAGGATTTGCGGTATGCGAACATGCCGGACCTATTCGGCGCAGGACGGCGGCGCGATGTGCTGGGCGCGGCGGTCGAACTCGACGAGAATCTGCACATCGTGGGAGATGTTTTCGGCACGCCGGAGAAAGAAGTGGTCGTGCCGGAACCGGGGCAGAAGTAGCGACTCTTCGCGCAGGAACCAGAAGCAGATTCCTCCTTCTCGCTTCGCGAGTCGTCGGAATGACAAAGATCTGTTGCTGGCGCGCGTCGTTGGAATGACAAACGCTCTTCTGGATTCAGTTTCGCTCCGTCGCTTGACGCGCAGGCTCGATAGCGACCAGAATAAGAATTCGTTCCGCGAGGTGATCCATGCTGGCCTATATCTTTATCGTGTTTGCGTTGGCATTCCGGTTCCTGCCGCATCCGATGGCGTTCACGCCGGTGGGAGCGGCTCTGCTCTACTTTGGCGCGAAGTCGTCCCGCCGGCAGATGTGGATCCCTCTGGCGCTGCTCGCGGCCTCGGACGTGGTCCTCACGACGATGGTCTACAAGTATCCATTCAGCTGGGATCATTTCGTGACGTGGGCGTGGTATGCCGCGATGCTGTGGGCCGGCACGACTTTGGCGAAAAATGCGGGCGCGATTCGCATTCTGGCGACGGCGCTGGCCGGCTCGGTTTCCTTCTTCCTGATCAGCAACCTCGCCGTCTGGGTCGCCTGGGATATGTATCCGCGCACCGGTTCTGGGCTGATGGCCTGCTACGCGGCGGGTCTGCCGTTCTTCCGCCATGCCGTTGTCGGCGATCTGCTCTTCACTAGTGTGATGTTTGGCGCGCCGGCGCTGGCGCACATGCTGGCGCAGAAAATGCAGGGGTCCGGCGGCGCTGCGGCGGCCTAACTCTTGTTTCTCGCCACAGAGCACTGAGTCACGGAGAACTGCAAATCTTCTTCCCTGTCTCTGTGTCTCCGTGGTGAGAAATTGCGGTCGGTCTATGCGCCGTTCTTCGCCTGATTCGATTTGCGCTTCCGCAAAATTACCCACGCGCACACTGCGGTGGCGATCGCGCACACAACCCACATCCAGTGGCGTTTGAAAATGACGCCGGCCAGGTCGAGGATCTGCGGGCCGAATTTCAGGACCAGCACCGAAAGCACGAGGAAGCGGACAAACCTTCCGGCGAAAATCGCGCCCAGGAAGTGCAGGAAGTTCATCTCAAAGATGGATGCGCCGAGCACGAAAATTTTGAAGGGCATGGGCGGCGGCAGCATTCCGGGAAACATCAGCGCCCAGAATTCATGCTGCTCGAACGAGCGGTGAATTTTCAGGAAGCGTTCTTCCGAAATGCGCTTGCGGAGAACTTTCTCGCCGCCGACATAGCCGATGATGTACAGCGGGATGCTGCCCAGCGCCGATCCCAGCGACGCCATCGCCACATAAAAAAAGAGACGGTGCCGATCCTGGTAGACGTAGGTAGCGACGATGAAATCCACCGGCATACCGAACAGGGCGCTGTCGGCAAACGAGATCACGAACACACCCCAGAGTCCCAGCGCCTTCATCAGAGCCAGAATCCATATCGTGTACCGCCTGAGTATGTGATTGATCGTCTTCAAAACTACTTAGTGTACGTGATGCCAAATAAGGCTGTCAGAAACGCGTGTTGCATGGGCAGAGACGCCGGGCGCTGCTATCATCGTGGTTTTGGAGATCATTGCTTAAGCGATCGTGGTTCCGGAGCCCTCATGCGAACTTTTTGGCTTTTCCTTCTGTTATTCAGCAGTACCCTGCTCGCCGCCCAGCAATACGATCTGGTGATTGAAGGCGGACGCGTCATGGATCCGGAGACCGGGTTGGACGCGGTCCGCAATGTCGGCATTCGCGACGGAAAAATCGCCAGGATTTCCACGAAGACGCTCAAAGGGCAACGCGTGATTTACGCGGGAAACCTGGTGGTTGCGCCGGGATTCATCGACCTGCATCAGCACGGGCAAGACCTGGCCAGCGGGCGCGTGAAGGCATTCGACGGAGTCACGACCGCGCTCGAAATGGAGATTGGCGCTCCCGATGTCGCGAAATTCCTGAGGGCCAAGGAAGGACACTCGCTGATCGACTACGGCACGACGGCCAGCCACGTTGCCGCGCGCGCCCTCGTGTTTGGCGCTCCGCTGCCGGAAGGCGCAATCCTGCCGAAGAGCGGGCCAGCCACCGACATGGCCGCGAGTCCGGAGCAGATCCGTCAGATTCAAAACCGCTTGCGCGAAGAAATCGATGCCGGAGCGCTCGGCGTTGGCATGGGCATTCAATATGTGCCGGGCGCGACGCGGCTGGAAGTGATCGACATGTTCCGCGTCGCCGCGGAGCGGAAGCTGCCGGTGTATACGCACATGCGCAGCGTGGGACGAATCGAACCGGGCTCGGCAATTGAGGCGGTCGAAGAGGTGATCGGCGCGGCAGCCATTACCGGAGCGCCGTTGCACATTGTTCACATCAACAGCACGTGCCTGCAAGACTCAATGGAATGCCTTTCGCTGATTGAGGGAGCGCGCGCCCGCGGACTGGATATCACGACCGAAGCGTATCCGTATATTGCGGGCATGACGGCGGTGAATTCGGCGCTGTTTAACCCTGGATGGCGCGAGAAGCTGGGCATCGACTACGGCGATCTCGTCATTCCGAACACCGGCGAGCACCTCACGAAAGAGCGCTTCGAGGAGTTGCACAATTCCAGCAAGCAGCAGTGGGTTCTTGTATACGCAAACACGCAGCAGGTCGTGGATGAACTCATTCCGAATCCGCTGATCATGATTGCAAGCGATGGGGTGGAGGGGCATCCGCGCAACGCGGGGACGTATTCGCGCGTGCTGGCGCAGTATGTCCGCGAGAAAAAGACGCTCACGCTGATGGACGCACTGAAGAAGATGACGCTGATGCCGGCGCAGATGCTCGAGCGCTCGACTCCGGCGGCGAAATACAAGGGCCGGATGCAAGAGGGCGCGGACGCGGACATCGTTGTATTCGATCCGCAGACGATTGCCGACCGCGCGACGTTTGAGAAGCCGATGGAGCCCAGCGTTGGAGTTCACTATTTGCTGGTGGGCGGAACGGTATTGATTGACGATTCGAAGATGGTGCCGGATGTGTTTCCCGGCAAGGCGCTGGTGGGACCGGGGAAGGCGGGACGTCCCGGGAAGTAAAGCCCTGCCGCCACACAAACCGTCGCGGCTGGACAACCGAGGCGGCTGTCCCCACACAATTCTTCTCTATCCCCGCATCATTCTTGTTAATGTTCGGTTTTGCCGCTTAGAAGATCTATCGCGTGGGGAATTAGACCGGCTACCGCTTGCAGCGATTCAACTGCTCCTGCGGGGCTTCCGGGAACGTTCAGGATCAGGGCTTTCCCTCTGGTGCCACAGATTCCGCGGCTCAGGGCGGCGAACGGAGTCTTGTTCGACCCTTCCTGGCGCATGCGTTCAGCGACGCCATCGAGAATGCGGTCGCAGACCGCCATCGTCGCATCGGGCGTGACGTCGCGGGCGGCGATGCCTGTTCCTCCCGTCGTGACGATGAACCGCACTTCGCGGGCGAGGCGAATCAGCAGATTCTGAATCTTGATGGAATCGTCGGGAACGACTTCGCGAACCGCGACAGAAAAATGCAGCGACTCGAGCAGGTGAGCGACCGCGGGTCCGGATTTGTCTTCGCGTTCGCCGCGAGCGCAGGAATCGCTGACGGTCACGATTGCGGCTGTGAGGTCGGGCATGAGGTCAGCCGTCGAGGAGAACGTCTTCCTCTTCTTCGCGCTTGGCATGATGCGCGCCCGGAGAAGGAGAAGCGACTGGGGCAGGTTCCGCGGCTGCCGGCGCGGCCTCGGGCTCGCCACCACCATCGCGCGAAGATTCGTCGAGCAGGCGCAGACCTTCCATCAGAAGTCCCTGCGTGTTGAGCTGCGTGGTTTCCTTGTCGGTCTTGCCTTCGAAATCGAGCTGGAAGCTTCCGCCGGTCCAGCGCAAAACTTTGAAGACGGCTTCGTCGCCGACGAGCGATCCATAGGTCGCGTGCTTCACCTGTCCTTCGGCAAAGAAAACTTCGCACTTGTCGCCTTCATTGCTGAGACTCAGCTGGCAACTCTTGCGGCCCATTTCGAGCGACTGCATCAGATCGATCACGTTCATCTGCGAGAGATTGCCGCGCACGACTCCGTCTTTCGGAGCGGTCTTGGCCATCTTTTCGAGCGAGATGCGGTCGATCGTGCGCTTGATGCGGCGCGTGGCATCTTTGAGGAAGAACGGCTTTTCGAGATAGTCGTCGGCGGCGTCCTGCGGCGAAAGGCGCTCGGCGATGTCGGCCTTGCTGGCCATGAGGACGGTCGAAAAATTCGCGGTCGCGGGACGGCTCTTGAGCTTCTCGACGAGCTGGCGTCCGTCCATGCCGGGCATGCGGTAGTCGCAGACGAGCAGATCGGGCGCGTCATCGACAGCCTTAAGCAAGGCGTCGGCAGCATCGGTCGCGGTGGTCACGCGGGCGAGCGGTGACAACGCCTGCTGGAGCATTCCCAGCACCATCGGATTGTCGTCGACCACAAGTAGTTTGACCTGATCAGGCATGTTCGACTATTTCTGCCGCCGGTACTCCCCGCTCTTGCCGCCGCTCTTGCGCTCCAGCACGACCTCGCGGATTTCGATTCCTTTGTCCGCTGCCTTCAGCATGTCATACAAAGTGAGCGCGCAAACACTCGCCGCCACCAGAGCCTCCATCTCGACGCCGGTTTCGGCGGTGGTGGTGACTTTGGAGGTAACAGCGAGGCCATTCTCGCACAGGCGCACCGCTACATCAACGAACGATAGCGGCAAGGGATGACACATCGGGATTAGCTCGGACGTGCGTTTCGCCGCCATGATGCCGGCAATGCGCGCAACTTCCAGCGGATCGCCCTTCGGATTTGACGGCAGCGATGCGAGAACCTCGGGCTTGATCGCGACAAATGCGCTGGCTTCAGCCTCGCGCTTCGTCGCAGACTTGGCGGAGACGTTGACCATGCGGGCCCGGCCAGAGCTGTCGTAGTGCGAGAGCTTTTTCGGCATTCAGGGATTAACGTTACTTCCTATCTTACATGGAGCGCCTGAGAACGAGGACGCTGCCTGGCGTCAGCGCGGAAGGATCGGGATCATCTCCCCGGCGGAGATGAGTTCGCGGTCCGCAGCGATGACCGCGTAGCAATTCGCGCGCGCGGTGGCGGCAATGTCTCCGGAGCCTTGCCAAGGGACGAGTTCCACCTGTGCGTCTTCAAATTCGCCGGTGAGATTCGCGGGGAGAAAGCGCTTCAGGCCGGGCTTGACGCGGATTTCCGTCTTCAGCCTTGCATAGACAAATCGAAGCGGGCGGGGCGACATTCCGGCCAGCGCTTCGAGCAGCGGGCGGGCAAAAAGTTCAAAAGTCACCATGGTCGAAACCGGATTTCCCGGAAGGCCGAAGAAGTACTTGCACGGCTCAGAACCGGTTTCCGGCGCGACTCTGCCGAAGACGACCGGGCGGCCCGGCTGGATCTTCGCTCCGGTAAAAAAGAATTCGGCATGCATTTCGGAAAGAACCTGTTCGACCAGATCGTAGCGGCCCATGGAAACGCCACCGGTCATCAGCAAGAGATCAGATCTCAGGCCTTCTTCGATCAGGACGCGCAACTGCCTCGGCTCATCGGGAGCGATCGGGAGCAGAACGGGCTCGCCGCAAGCTTTTCGAACTTGTACGGCGAGCGAGTAGCTATTCGAGTTGCGAATCTGGGTGGGGCCGGGGCGGGCGTCGATGTCGACGATCTCGTCTCCGGTGGTGAGCAAAGCAACGCGCGGCTTTTGATGAACGAGCAGGAGCGAATTTCCCGCAGAGGCCGCGAGCGCGATGCTGGCCTCGGCGAGACGCGTTCCGCGTTCGATAAGTGTGGCGCCTTGCTTGGCCTCGGCGCCGGTGGGCACGAAGTTTTCGCCCGGTGCGACGCCTCTGGTGATCTCGACTGTGCTTCCCTGAACCGAAGTGTATTCGACCATTACGACGGCGTCGGCTCCCGGTGGAACTGGAGCTCCGGTCATGATCGAGGCGGTTTCGCCGGGAGTGATCAGCTCGGGCAGGTTTTCGGATTTTTCTCCGGCCCGGATTTCTGCAACCACCTCCAGATGGGCCGGTAGATGGGACAGATCTTCAGAGCGGACAGCGAAGCCGTCGCGCGTGGAGCGGGGAAACGGCGGGATGTTGCGGTCTGCGACGACGGATTCGGCGAGAACTCGGCCTTCCGCAGCGAGCAGGTCGACGGTTTCCATTCCGCGCGGGCTTAATTGCGCGGCGTGCTGCTCGACCGTGTGGCGCGCGTCTTCAAAACTGAGAACGGTAGAAACCGTGGGCGGGGCGGACATGGGGAGATGATACGACAGAGGCGCCGTGGATTTGCCGCAGTGTTTTATTTCGCCGCTTCGCGGCTGCGGCCCGTCCTTCCATCGATACGAACCGCGAAACAAAAGGTCCCTCCACGCGCATCTGGATCG
>DATJOA010000246.1:0-15692 GCA_035507635.1 Candidatus Acidiferrales bacterium | reverse complement strand
CCGTTGTCACGGTTGTCGCCGGCGTTTCAGTTACCGCCGGAGTGCCCGGCGCCGGAGTTGCGGATTTCTCGCCACGGCCCGCCTCGAGTGCATCGATTCGTTGCTGCTGCTCGTGAAGCAGGGCCTTCAACTGTTCCAGTTCCAAGCGGAGGTCGGAGTCTGACGATGGCGCGGCGGATTTCGCGGCAGGCGCAGCTGCGTGTGTGGCTGCCGGGGCGGCGGCTGGGTCAGTTAGGGGGGAAACGTTGGAAGCAGTCTGGGTTTGCGCCCAGCCTCCGGCCGTCAGGGCGGCGAGAGTGATGGCGGTGAATATTCCTCTTTTCAGTGCTTTCATGGAAATGCGGTCCTCTCCTTTTTGGAAGTGTTGTTTTCGCACAGGGGGAGACAGATGGAGGAAATTGCGCCGCCTATTGCGAGGCGCACCTTCTCCTGCAATCAACGCGGCATCGACAGCCTGGGAGCTTGCCGCTTACTTCTATTTGTATCATTATTACAATCATATTAGTAGACATTATAGACAAACCGCAAGCAATGCTGAAACTGCGAAGGGGAACCTGGGATTTCTCTCCGACCCTAGCTCGCGGGCGTTAACCCCCACCGATTGTGGAGATGACGCTCGACGCCGCGGAACACGACTCCGTCCACGAGAAATCCAAGGGCAATGATCAACAGCATGACTGAGATGACGGCGCTCATGTCATTGAGGTCGCGCCCCATCATCAACACCTGGCCGAGGCCAAGACTCAGATAAAGCATTTCGGCGCTGATGAGCGAGCGCCAGGCGAACGCCCATCCCTGCTTCAGGCCGCTGACGATGAAAGGCAAACTCGCCGGCAGCAGCACATACCAGAACAGCTTGAATCCCTTAGCGCCGAGGTTGCGCCCCGCCTGGCCGAAAATCTTGGGCATCTGCTTGCGGCCATCTTCCATCGCGAGGGTGACGGACAAGAGAGATCCCATGACAACAACGAAAAGAATCGCGTTCTGATTCAGCCCGAACCAGAGCAGCGCCAGGGGCCACCAGCAAATACTGGGAAGGCTCTGGAGGCTGACCAGTAGGCCTCCCATGGTTTCTTCGAGGAACTTGTTGCTGGCGACACCGAGGCCGAGAATCATGCCCAGCACGACAGAGATGCCGTAACCGATCAGCACACGCTCCATGCTGACGCGGATGGCGATCCAATAGGTGTGATCCGCGAATCCGGCATACAGAGCCCGCCCGACTCCCCACGGCGCGGGAAACAAATATGGTGGCCAAATCTTCAGTTCGGCAAGAAGCGCCCACAGGCCGAACAGTCCAGCGTAGAAAACAATGTAACGAGCGAACCGCTTCATAACGAACCTCCTGCCGGAATACGCGGCTTGCTACCTTCCTCGTATTCCGCTTCAAGAGATTGGTTAATCTCCTCCCGCAGTTGCTCCAGGACCTCGCCAGCGGCGCGGGCGACATCAGGATCTTCGAGGTGTCGCGGGCGAGGCAGTTCGACAGGAAACTCGGTCTTGACGCGCCCGGGACGAAACGTCAGCAGCACAACGCGATCGCCGAGGCGAACCGCTTCGCGCACGTTGTGGGTGACGAAGACGATGGTACGGCCTGTGTCGTTCCATATGCGTTCCAGCTCGTCGTGCAGAAGATCGCGGGTCTGCGCATCGAGAGCAGCGAACGGTTCGTCCATCAGGAGAATGTCTGGCTCGGTGGCAAGCGCACGGGCGATGGCGACGCGCTGCCGCATTCCGCCGGAGAGTTGATGGATGTAACTCTTCTCGAATTTCGCGAGATGCACGAGGCGCAGGTAATAGCGCGTCTTCTCTTCCCGCTCAGCCTTGGGCACGCCTTTCATCTTCATTCCGAATTCGACGTTTTCGCCGACGGTGAGCCAGGGAAATAGTCCGTGCTCCTGGAAGATCATGATGCGATCGGTGCCTGGTCCTTGCACGGGTTTGCCTTCGACCAGAACCTGTCCGACAGTCTGCGAATGCAGTCCGGCAATCAGGTGCAGTAGCGTGGACTTTCCGCAGCCCGACGGGCCAACGATACAAATGAACTCCCCGGCGCGTACTTGCAGGTTGATGTGGTCGAGAGCGAGCAGGCGTTCTCCGGTCTGGGTGCGATAACTCAGAGAAATGTCGCTCAGCGAAAGCTTGGGGACCTCCAGAGAAACATCCCTGGTCGAGGGGCCCGGCGCCACCAATCCGAGGGATTCGTAACGCCCGTTGGCGCGGCTCGAGATGCGCGGATCGGCAATCGGGAACTGGTGAGGAATGCTCTGCGTGCTCATTGAACCGCCTTTCGATTTTTCTCGGCAAGCGCCTGGTTAAGAAGAGTTAGGTCGTAAAGACGAGAGAGGTCAGGCATCTGGCGGCCGAGGAATCCGTCGGCGAACGCTTGTTGTGCGGCTGTATTCAGAGCGGCGTGCAGTGGATCGTAAGTCACCTGCATCCGCGAGAAGGATTCGTCGAGAACGGAGGAGGGGAGGGCCTTGCCAGTTTCGCGTTGAATCTGCTCGTTCAAAAGCTTCTTCGCCTCGGCAGGATGAGTGTTGATCCAGTCCGTGAGGTCGATGTTCGCGCCAATCCAGTCCTTGACGAGATCCGGATGCGCTTGCAGAAACTTCGTGTTCACCACGAACAATGTGATCACGAACTGGCCGCCGGGCCAGAGCGTACGCTCGTCAACGAACCGGCGAGCATTCCCTTCCTGAATGAGACGCGTAGCCCAGGGCTCAGGAGCCCACGCGGCATCGAGCTGCTTTTTCAGGAACAGCGTTAACTGGTCGGGATTGGCCATTGGCACGATCTGCACGTCACCGCCCTTGTCCGTCGTCTTGAGACCGTGGCTGCGAAGCCAGTTGCGAAGTGCGACATCCTGCGTATTTCCAAATTGCGGAGAAGCGACGCGCTTGCCATGGAAGTCTTCGGGCTTGTTGATTCCCGCATCATTGCGGACAACCAGCGAGGCCCCACCGCTCGCGGCTCCCGAGACGACCCGAAGAGCTTCGCCATTCGAGCGCACGTAACCGTTGATAGCGGGATTCGGACCCACGTAGGTCATGTCGATGGCGCCCGCAAATAAGGCCTCGATCGCGGCCGGTCCGGCGTTGAAGCTGGTCCACTGAATCTTGACCTTGGGTCCCATCGCTTTTTCGAACCAGCCGTTCGCCTTTCCAACCATCGCCTGGGCGTGCGTCATGTTGGGGAACGCACCCACGCGGATCGTGGTGATACCTGCCTGTCCCAATGCGCTGACGCTGCCGAAAAACAACGCCACCGTTACCGCAAGGCCCTTAATCACGCTTCTGTGCTCCTATCACCATGGGGAGGATAGTGGCGGGTTCTTTCTTGTGGTTTCGCGAGCGCGAACTTTTATTAGGGGAGTGGCCGTCGGAAATCAGGTCGGCAAGAGTCGTATCGTCGAGAATGCGCGCCGCCGCGTCTCTCACGTCGAGAAAGACCTGATACAGCGTGCGGTGAGCAAGATCGCGGTCGATCAACTCCCTGAGATGCTCGGCGTCGCCAAAGGGAGCGAGCGGGCCGTCAATCAGGCGGATAATTTCGCTTAAAGCGAGATCGGCGGAATCGCGGCGCAATCGATAGCCTCCCTTGGCTCCGCGAACGCTCTCCACCATGCGAGCGTTCTTCAGCTCGAGCAGGATGAGTTCCAGAAATTTCTCGGGCAGGCCTTCTTCGTAAGCAATCTCGCGAATCTTGATTGCGCCGCGCTCCTGATGACGGGCAAGCATCATCATGGCCTGCAGAGCGTAAAGACCTTTCTGTGAGATTTTCATCGGAGGCAGTATTCCATAAACTCTATCTTAATACTAGACATAATTATCATTACAGACTTAGCAAACGAAATTCCATTTCTCGCAAGGAACCTTGCGGGAGGACAGGCTTTAAATTCAGCAGTTTGCGGAGTTGGGGCCGGAGGCCGAAATCCTCGCATGTGCACCGGGTTGCAGTTTGGCGCACATCAGGATCACACGCAGGCTGTGGAAAACACGAGGGTTTGCAGGTTCTTGCATACTCCGCGGATCTCCGCCATCAACGCGGCGAAACGCGCAGCACGAGAGCGGTGATGTTATCCGGGCCTCCGCGTTCAAGCGCAATCCGGATGAGCCGGGCACATGCGTCGGCGGGGGAGTTGGCCTGAGCGACGCGCGAGAGTTCGCCCTCGCTCAGCAGACTCCACAAGCCATCTGTGCAGAGGATCAGGATATCGCCCTGTTTCAGAGAGATCGGGTGCTCGGGAGTGTGGGGAACAACATCGCGGCCGGATCCCAGAGCTGCCGTCAGGATGTGGCGCTGCGGATGCGACTCCGCGTCTTCGGAGCGCACGATCCCATTCTCGACCAGGCGCCCGACATAGGAATGATCGCGAGTAAGCCGGGTGACGGTGTCATTGCGGATCAGATAGAGGCGACTGTCGCCGACGTGCGCGAAGTAAAGCTGGTCGTCGATGATCGCGATCGCGGTACAGGTTGTGCCCATCCCGTGGAATTCGGGGTGGTCCATGGCGTAACGCAGAATGTTGTCGTGCGCAGACCCGAAGGCTGAAATAAGAGTCTGCCGCGGATCGCCGTTAAAATCGCGATCGTAAATATGACGCACACTCTCGACAGCGAGTCGGCTGGCCTCCTGGCCGCCCTCGTATCCGCCCATTCCGTCCGCCACCACAGCGAGGCGGCCTTTGCGGCGAAACTCGGCCTCGGAATCGGGCTCCCAGTAGAGATAGGAGTCTTCATTATTGGTGCGCTGCAGGCCGACGTCGGTCAGGCCCGCGGCTTCGATTCCGGGCTTTGGATTCGTACAGTCAACGGGCATAAAAAAGCGCGATGGTTCCTGGCCGAGGCCGAGCGGTGATTCGACTTCCCCCAACAACCCATTGCCGAAACTTACTTCAATTCCGGCCATTATACGGGGAAAAGCAAAACTGCTGTAAACCGATCTCAGTTTTTAGTATCTCGTTCAACCGAGGCCTGCCACGCGGCGGGAACATCGAGATAGGAACGGTCGAGCGCCGCGAGGGATGGGCAGCCCAACAGACGAATGGTTCGTTCGAGATCCGCGCGAAGAATTTCGATGGCGCGAGTTACGCCCGGCTCTCCGGCTGCCGCCAATCCGTAGGCATACGCGCGTCCGACAAGCACCGCTCTTGCTCCCAGGCAAAGCGCTTTCACGATGTCGCCGCCGCGGCGGATGCCGCCATCCATAAGCACTTCGATCCGTCCATCCACCGCCGCAACGATCTCGGGAAGCGCTCGCAAGGTAGGAGAGACGGAATCGAGTTGCCTTCCTCCATGGTTTGAAACGACGACAGCGGCCGCGCCTTGGTCGATGGCCCGCCGCGCGTCGTCACCGACCAAAAGGCCCTTCACGACGATGGGGCCCTTCCATAACTCGCGAATCCATTTCAAATCTGCCCAGGTCACCGTCGATTCCGCCAGAGCCGCTCCAACATCGAGCAATTTCATCGGCCCCTGGCCGGGAATCACAATGTTTTCGAGCTGTGGAACTCCGCCGTCTAGCAGAAACGACACCACCCACGAAGGATGGGCAAGGATATTCGGAAGGAAAGGAATGCGAGCAAACAAGGACCTGCCCAGCAGCTCTTTCATTCCATTCCTTGGATCGCGCTCGCGCATCCCGGCCACCGGCGTGTCCACGGTGAGGACCAGCGCGGAGAAACCGGCTCTACGGGCGCGTTCAAGGGAGCCCTCCGCCGCTTCGCGACCTCCCAGCAAATAGAGTTGATACCAGACCGGGCCAGCCGAGGCCGCCTTCACGTCTTCGAGCTTGTGGGCAGAAATTGTCGAGAGAATGTAGCCTGTGCCGGCCTTGCCCGCAGCGCGCGCGGCGGCGACTTCTCCCTCGGGATGCATCATGCGGCTATAGCCAACCGGCGCGAGCATCATCGGAAGTGAAATTTCGTGGCCCAGGACTGTCGTTTTCAGACTGCAATCATGCACGGCGACCGCGCCGCGCGGGCGAAACGTCACATCACGAAATGCGCGGCAATTCTCGGCAAGCGTGATCTCCGCTTCAGCTCCGCCATCGAGATAATCAAAGACAGCACGCGGAAGGCGTCGTTGCGCGATTCGGCGGAGATCTTCAATATTGACGACTTTTGATGATTTCAATCTGCGGTGCGCGCCAGCCATCTTCGGAGCTCAAAAACTCTGTTCGCGGGTAGAAGCAAAGACATCCGCGTTGCCGTGGAATAGACTATCACTCTCGTTGCGAGAGTCCAGCGCGCAGCCAGTTGCATGCGCGGCATCGTGAGGCGTACGTTTCTTCCGAGGAGACGAGCTTTGACCAACCTGCGTTCGTCCTTTGCCCTAATTGGAATGGCTGTAGTGGCCACCATCGCTTCCGCCACACCGGTAAACCTTCGCTGCGAATATCGAACGAATCCATTAGGCATCGATCAAGCTGCGCCGCGGCTCTCCTGGCAGAGCGACAGCACGGCGAGGAATTGGAAGCAGTCCGCCTACGAGATTCTGGTGGCGACGAGCATGGAAAGACTCGCGGCTGGCAAAGTCGACATTTGGGACAGTGGCAGGACGAACTCGGATGATTCGGTAAACATTCCCTATCGCGGGCCGGCTCTTCAATCGCGGCGGAAATACTACTGGACGGTTCGCGTTTGGGATGCTGCCGGGAACGTCTCTGAGCCGGCGGAAGCTGCATGGTGGGAAATGGGATTGCTTCAGCCTTCGGATTGGAAGGCAAAGTGGATCACATGGAACGATCCCGAAGCTCAGACCGACCGCGACGAAATGCGTTGGATATGGATTAAAGGACAGGATGCGCTTGCGGTCGCGCCGGGCAGCTCCGCAACATTCCAACTGAGCCTCGACCTCAAAGAGAAACCGCTCGACGGGTCACTATTGCTCGCAGTTCACGGCAGTTTCGCGGCGAAAGTGAATGGGCATGAGGTTGGGACAAAAAGAAATTGGAGAACGTTCGACCAGCGCGACGTCACCGATGAGCTCACGGTCGGGAGGAATCTGATCGAAATAAAGGTAATCGCCCCCGACGAGCCGGACTCCCCGAATTCAAAAACAACGAAAGCGGCGCTGGCAGCATTAGTGAAAATCCAGCAGGGGAACGGATCTATATTGCGCGTTCCGACAGGAAATCGCTGGAAGGCAATTGCCGGCGACAATCAGCAACCGCAGCCTGTTTCTGTCGTAGGCGATCTGAGCGACGGCCGCATCGGCGATCCGGGCCCGATGCCCGACCGCGCCGCTAACCTGCGCAAAGAGATCAACGTCTTGAAAGGAATTCAGAGCGCGCGGCTGTACGTTACAGCGCTTGGAAGTTATCGCGCGTATCTAAATGGAAATCGCGTCGGCCACGACATCCTGACTCCCGGATTCACCGATTACCGAAAACGCGTGCAATATCAGACTTACGATGTGACCGATCTGTTGCACAAGGGCCAGAACACATTCGGAGCGCTGCTTGGCGATGGCTGGTATGGAAGCCCGCTCACCTGGATTGGAATGCACTTCTTTCCTCCGCCGCTTCGCTTTCTCGCTCAACTCGAAGTGGAATTCGACGACGGCACTCATCAGACTTTCATAAGCGACGATTCGTGGAAAGCAGGCGAATCTCCCATTGTGAAGTCCACGATCTACGATGGCGAAACATATGATGCCCGTCTAGAGCAGGCTGGCTGGCAGAAAACGGGATTCGACGATGCCCACTGGAGTCATGCCACCGTCGCGCCCGCTCCTGCAATCGCGTTGTCGGCGCAGGAGGACGCATCCCCTGAAATTATCGACACCATCAAGCCGACGCACATCGACCGCCGCGCCGATGGCTCCTACATCTTCGATATGGGACAAAACATGGTCGGATGGGTGCGGTTGAAAGTGAATGGGCCGGCCGGAAGCCACGTCCGGCTGCGTTTCGCCGAGATCTTGAATCCCGATGGAAGCATCTACACTGCAAATCTCCGCAATGCCGAAGCGACCGACACGTACGTTCTTCGTGGGGGCGGGGAAGAAACGTTCGCGCCCCATTTCACGTTTCACGGCTTCCGTTACGTCGAGATGAGGGGCTATCCAGGCACGCCAAGGATCGATTCGATTGAAGGCGATGTTGTTAGCAGCGTTCGCGGCAAACCTGAGATCGACTTGAACACATCGAGCGATCTCGTGAACAAGATGTGGACGATCGGAATCTGGGGCCAGCGCGGAAATTTCCTGAGCATTCCGACGGACTGTCCGCAGCGCGACGAACGGCTGGGATGGATGGGAGACGCCGGCGTTTTCTGGCGCACAGGAACCTACAACTTCGATGTCGCAGCCTTCTCGCAGAAGTTTATGCAAGACATCGACGATGCGCAGATTGACGGAGCGTTCTCGAACGTCTCGCCCAACACGCTTCCCCGTGGTAACGGCGTAATGTTTGATCCCAAAGTCTGGACGCTCGACATGGTCGGTGCTCCCGGCTGGGGCGATGCCGGCGTCATCGTACCTTGGACGACATGGCTTCAATACGGAGACACCGCAATCATCGAGCGGCACTGGGACGCGATGAAGCGCTGGATGGATTTTATCCAGAGCCACAATCCTGATTTCTTGCGGAAGAATGGGGTCGGCCCCAACTTTGCCGACTGGCTCGCGCCCGACCCGAACACGAACAAGGAGCTCCTCGCGACTGCCTATTGGGCGCTGACTGCGAACATGATGTCTGAAATGGCGCACGCGATCGGCGACGAGGCGGACGCGAGGAAATATCAGGATCTTCTGCAAAACATCCGCACCGCATTCCAGAAGGCCTACATCAAAGCCGATGGTCAGGTGGGGACGGGCACTCAGACGTCTTATGTAGTCGCCCTTTACACGAAGATGGCCCCGGAATCGCTCGAGCCGAAGCTGATGCAAAACCTGGTCAGCAACATCGAAGCCCACAACTGGCACCTGACGACCGGATTTCTGGGCACTCCTTTTCTGCTCTTCACTCTCGCGAATCATGGCCGCACCGATGTCGCGTATCGACTGCTGCTGAACGACACCTATCCTTCCTGGGGATACATGCTATCCAAAGGAGCGACGACGTGGTGGGAGCGGTGGAACGGCGATACCGGCGATCCGGCGATGAATTCCTACAATCACTACGCCTTCGGATCAGTGATGGCTTGGGTGTATCGCTATGCAGCAGGAATTGACACGACCGTCGATTCTCCCGGATTCAAGGAAATCATTATTCATCCACACCTCGATTCGCGCATGACTTCCGCTCGCGCTGAGTACGACTCAATTTACGGCAAGATTGTCAGCGACTGGCACGGCACACCAAAGGGTCCATTTTCGCTGCATGTCGCGATCCCCGCGAATACTTCCGCCAAGGTCTTCTTGCCTGCAATCAGTGGGGCTCAAATCATGGAAGATGGAAAATCCGTGGATGCTCAACCGCGGGGTGGGGACTACGTCATCCAGATCGGATCGGGATCGCACGACTTCGAAGTGAAATAGAGTTTTTTCGGAAATCCGCAAGACATAACGACGCCGCATGCCCCCGCGTGTCTACTTGCTCATCCCTAGTTGTATCGTATTACGATGTTTACCTGAGTCTGTTTGGGCATCGTGCGCCACCGTTGCGACATCCAATGGAATGTAGGCTGGAAGGAGATGGGGGCGCATGAGAATGCGATGGTTTAACGCCTTTGTGAGCTTCCCCCTCGCCGTATTGTTCTGTGGGGCTGCGTGGGCTAGCGTGCCCAATACGAATTCGGCCGTCCCCGGAACCTTGAACTACGTGGAAGGCAACGCTTCGATTGGATCCCAGGACCTGAATTCCAAATCGATCGGCTCTGCCGAATTACAACCCGGACAGTCTCTCACGACGGCACAAGGGAAAGCCGAGGTCTTACTTACTCCGGGCGTGTTTCTCCGCCTAGGAGACAACAGTGAAGTAAAGATGGTTTCGCCAAGCCTGACGAACACCGAAGTTCAGGTCGAGCGCGGAAACGCGATGATCGAGGTGGCGGAAATCCATCCAGAAAACGATATCCGCGTAACCGCCGCCGGAACAACTACGCGCTTGCTCAAGACCGGACTCTATGACTTCAACATGAGACAGGACGAGCTTCGCGTTTTTGACGGACAGGCGAACGTCGAGAACGGACGCGAAGACGTCAAAGTAAAGGGCAGCCACGAAATCATGCTTGCCCCGAATGAGAAAAACAAGTCCCACAAGTTCGACAAGAAAGAATATGAAGAAGGAGATCTTTATCGATGGAGCAGCCTGCGTTCCTCGTACCTCGCCGAAGCCAACGTCGATGAGGCGTCCAATTACATGAATTCCGCGTGGGGCCCGGGTCCGGGTTGGTGGGGCACCGGCTGGTACTGGGATCCTTATTTTGACGCTTTTACTTTCATCCCTGGGGATGGAATTTTCTATAGCCCGTTCGGATGGGGATTCTATTCGCCATGGATGGTATATGGCGCGCCCCTCTATGGATACGGTTACGGATATCACCATTTTAGCGACAACTACCACCACTGGGGTCCGGGGTCGCACTACGTGGCCGGCAACTATGCACACGGGATCTACCGTGGTCCCGGTGCGCGGATGCATTCGGGTCCGGTTGGCGTAGCGCGTGGGTTCGGCGGATACCACGGTACAGGCGGGTTCCATGGTGCGGTCGGCGGATTCCACGGCGGCTTCGGTGGGTTTGGAGGCGGCGGTGGATTTCATGGCGGTGGCGGCGGGTTCCATGGCCGCTAAGTTTGAGTTCTGCTGCATTGGCTTGGGGAGGTTGAAACTGTGATTTTTCTCCGCTCGCGTAATTTTGTTGGTCAAAAGGAGGATTCGGAAATGAAGTACGTGAATTATTTGGCAATCGTGGGAACGGTTGCGATGTTGTCTCCCCTTGCGGTGTTTGCAGCGACAAAGACATCGCGGAACGTAAACATCGGAGATTCAGTGGTCATTGGCACTACGCACTTGAAGCCAGGCAACTACAAAGTGGAGTGGGAAGGAACGGGTCCGGCAGTGCAGGTCAATTTCATGCATGACGGAAAAGTCGTGGCAACGGCACCCGCAACGCTTCAAACAAACGATGCGCAAGTAACACAGAACGACGTCATCATGGACAAAACGGCCAGCAAAGGTGAGCGCCTGAAGGAGATCGACTTCCACCACCAGAAAGAAGCACTGGTCTTCTCTCACAATAAAATGGCCTCGCAAAAAGGATAACGAGTAGTCGCTGAAACTTTCGCAGGGGCACGGCGCAAACCGTGTCCCACTTGTTTTTACGCACCGACCTGACGGGCTCTTCTCTGTTACACTTGGCCGCATGAACGGGAAAACGCGTCGGGAATTCATCGGTCAATGTGCGTGTGTAGGCGCAGCAGCGTGGCTCTTGCCGGAAGTGGCTCGTGGAGCAGCGAGCAGGAAACCTGATTTCAAATTTCCAACCGATCCGCGAGAACGCGTTTCAGTCGCAGCGTATCCATTTCGCGAATTCATCGTGGGATGGAAAGGCTGGGACGGCAAGACGCCGAGCACGGTCCCAGCGTCACAGCAGATGGAACTGAAGGATTTCGCGGCGCACGTCGCCGAAAAGTTCAACGTGCATAAGATCGAGCCCTGGAGCCCGATCTTCCCTTCGACCGATGCAGAGTACATCGAACAATTTCGGGCCGCGGTCGAGAAGGCTCACTCCGCTGTAGTAGACATCGCAGTGGACGGCGGCTACAGCCAGTATGCCTTGGATCCGACTGTACGCAAAAACGCCGTTATCGCGAGCAATAAGTGGATCGATATCGGAGCCGCGCTGGGCTCTCCTAGCATTCGCACGCATATTGATGGCGCAAAGGACTCCAAGCCCGATGTCGGCCGCGCCGCCGATACGTTGGCCCGCGTCGCCGAATACGGGTCAAAGAAGAATGTCGTAGTCAATCTTGAGAACGACAATCCGGTCAGTGAGGACCCATTTTTTATCGTGCAGATCATCGAGAAGGTGAACAGTCCGTGGCTGCGCGCGCTGCCGGATTTCGGAAACTCGCTGGCAGCGCATGGAGAGGAGTTCTCCGATCGCGCGCTGGACGCAATGTTCAACTATGCGTATGGCATCTGCCATGTGAAGGACGGCGAAGTCGACGAGCAAGGCAAGGCCTCTCATGTCGACCTCGCGAAGACGTTTGCGATTCTCAGGAAGCACGATTACAAGGGATACTGCTCGATCGAATACGACGCGCCGGGTGATCCGTACAAACCAACGGCGACACTGGTCGAAGAGACGATCAAGTACCTTTCATAGCGACGGAATTTAGCTCGTTGCAAGTGTGGGAAGTCTCGGGCTACCGGGACTTGGGGAAATCATGGCAGGACAGGGCATTCAGCGACGGGAGATGCTGCGCATTCTGGGAACGGCGGCGGCGGCAGCGCATTTTCCCGGATTCAGTAAATGGGGATTCGCGTGCGGCCACATCGGTAACGCCGCTCTTCAGATCAAGCCGGCTGAGTATCATCCACAGTTCTTCACACCCGCGGAGTACTCCCTGGTGGAGCGGCTAACAGACATCATCATTCCGAGCGACGCAACTCCCGGTGCCAAAGAAGCGGGCGTTGCCGAGTTCATCGACTTCATGGTCGCGAGCGATTCCGATGTGCAATACAGTTTCCGCACTGGATTGTCGTGGACCAACGCGCACTCGGAACGGACGTACGGCAAGAAATTCGCGGATCTCTCACCGGAGCAGCAAATTTCCCTGCTCGAGCCACTTGGATTCAAGGACAAGAAACGTCTGGGCGAGGAAGACGGTCAGAGATTCTTCGCAATGATGCGCGAGTACACCGTCATGGGTTTCTATACCAGCCAGATTGGATTCAAAGAACTGGACAATCCGGCGCTGAAGTTTTATTCAGAATCGCCGAAGTGTCCGCACGAAAACGACCACGAGCACAAGCACCTTTCACAAGCTTCCTAGGGGAATCAGCGAACAAACATGGCGGCGAAGATTTACGACGTAATCGTGATTGGAACTGGCGCCGGCGGCGGAATGGCCATCAAGACGCTCTGCGAGGCTGGGCTGAAAGTTTGCGCGTTGAACGCCGGGCGAAGGCTCGATCCGGAGAAGGACTTTCGCTATCACCGTATGCCGTGGGATATGAAATTTCGCGGACTCGACGATCCCAAGCATCGTGCAATTTCGTTCGGCTATATGGATAACGAGTACACCAAGGCCGCATGGGACCATGAGATTCCCTTCACGGTTGCCCCAGGATCGAAATGGATGTGGCCGCGCTGCAACGCCGTTGGCGGAAAGACGAATTTCTGGGGCCGCAGTTCGGCGCGCTTCGGCGATATCGATTTTCGAGCTGCGTCGCTTGACGGCTATGACATCGACTGGCCCATAACATACGACGAGATCAGCCCCTTCTATACGCGTGTCGAGAAGATGATTGGCGTCGCCAGCACGGTGCAGCACCGGCCGAGCAATCCGGATGGCACGTATCTCCCTCCATTCAATTTCCGGTGCCTCGATTACATTCTGGAAGCCGGCTGCAACAAGCTCGGGATCCCCTACCTGCCGGATCGATGCGCGCAGCTCACCGTGCCATACGAAGGGCATCCGATGTGCCACTTCTGCGGAGAATGCACGACGGGATGTGACGTGGGAGCGTTTTTCTCGACGCCATACTTCCTGCTGCCGAAGGCCGAGGCGACGCAGAACCTGGAACTTCGCACGGACGCGCTGGCTAAAAACATTCTGGTCGACGAAAACGGACAGGTTAACGGCGTTGCCTATATCGATCGCAAGACAAAACAGGAAGTCGAGGTCTATGGCAAGGCGGTTGTTGTGGCTGCTTCGTGCATCGAATCCGCCCGCATCATGCTGAACTCGAAGTCGCGGCACTGGCCCAACGGTATTGCGAACTCCAGCGGGCAACTGGGAAAGAATCTCTGCGATCACCTGTACGGCGATTCAGCTCATGGATACCTGCCACAACTCGTGGGCCAGCCAAGCTTTCCCGACCACGTCGCCGACAGCACCATCGCATGGATGCCGCGCTGGCAAAATCTGAAAGATCCGCACGAAGAAAAGTTCATCCGCGGATATTCGGTCTATCCCGATGGCGGCTGCACTGAGTTCCCATGGTTCGCCAGCGATCTTGACGGTTTCGGTTCTTCGTTCAAGCGCGAGATCAAGCGGCACTATCCGTCACCTGTGAGTTTCGAAGTGCAGGCTCCGACATTGCGTTCCGACAAGAATTTTGTGGATCTCGATCCTGACGTAAAGGATCCCTACGGAATTCCGGTTGCCCGCATTCATTTCGAGTGGGACGAGAACGTGCTGAAAATGTGGGAGCACTCGAAAGAAGTCTGCGCCGAAGTGATTCGTGCTGCCGGCGGTGTAGTGGAAGGCGTGGGAGACGCGCCGCAAATTCCAGGCTGGAGCCTGCATGAGACAGGCACATGCCGGATGGGGAATGATCCGAAGAATTTCGTCACCAACCGCTTCGGCCAGACCCACGATGTACCCAATCTTTATGTGTGCGATGCCAGCGTGTTTCTGAACTGCACGGACAAAACGACGACCATCAGCATTCTTGCGTTTTCCCTGCGGACGTCCGAACACCTCATCAACAACTTCCGGCGGGGAGATCACAAGGCGGCATAGAGGCGATCGACCACATGGCCTTCCGCGGCGCGCTACCGAAAGGAACGATTTTCATCCGCTTGGCTGTCGGGCTGATTTTCTTTTCACAAGGGATTCTGAAATGCACCGATCCGCACATGGGCGTGGACCGGTTCACGCGAATCGGCTTTCCGCATCCCGCATTCACGGCGCATTTCGTCGGCGCTTTTGAAATTGTCTGCGGAGTGCTGGTCCTGATCGGCGTGTTCACACGGATCGCGGCCATCCCCCTGTTAATCATTATCTGTACTGCGATCGCGACGACGAAGATCCCCGAACTGATGAGGGCCGGCCAGGGATTCTGGTTTATGGTGAGCGATGCGCGAGCGGATTTCGCGATGCTCATGTGCCTGATCTTCCTGCTGATCGCGCATGGTTGATACATCGTCGCGGTATTCGTTTTTTCTTCGCCTTGGCGACCATTTTCGTGCTAAATGTATAAAGCATGCGAAAAGCATTGAACCATCTGAAGAAGGCCGATCCGGTCTTGCGCGCGATCATTGAGCGCGTGGGACCGTTCAAAATGGAATACGGGCCGGCTGAATTTTCGAGCCTGGCCGAAGCGATTGTGTATCAGCAATTGAATGGCAAGGCTGCGGTGACGATATTCAACCGGTTTGCGGAGTTGGCGGGCGATCCGCTGACGCCGGAGGGAATCCTCAAACTTAGCGACCAACAACTCCGCGGCGTGGGTTTATCAAAGCAAAAATCCGCGTACCTGAAGGATCTCGCCGCGAAGACGGCGTCTGGAGAACTCGATTTCGCGCGGCTGCCCGACTTGCCCGACGACGAAGTGATCAAGCACCTGACGCAAGTGAAGGGTATCGGCGAATGGACGGCGCACATGTTTCTTATGTTTTCGTTGCGGCGTCCGAACGTGTTGCCCACCGGCGACTACGGCGTGCAGATGGCGGTCAAGAAGCATTATCGCAAGCGAAAACTGCCCAAACCGAAGGACATGGAAAGAATTGCGCGCGCATGGGAACCGTACCGCAGTGTGGCCTGCTGGTACATGTGGCGCAGTTTGGACAT
>DATJOA010000245.1:0-9493 GCA_035507635.1 Candidatus Acidiferrales bacterium | reverse complement strand
TGCTCGGCTCCGTGCATGACGGAGTTCCCGCTCGGGGCCACGGACACAAGCTCCTCCGTATATTACGATTACGGCTCTGATACCGCTTTTGTGGGTGATGATTCTGGAAAGCTTCATCAGTTCACTTCCGTTTTCAAATGGACTCCCACTACTCCTCCGGCTGAAGTGACTGGAGGCGGGTGGCCCGCGGCGGTGAGCACTAGCAGTTTGACCAGCGCCGTTCATGCATCCTCGGGCAACACCTATGTCGGGGACAGCGCCGGTTTCCTTTATAACGTCAGCAGCGGCGGAGGCGCCGTAGCTTCTGGACAACTAGATTTTGGCACTGGACTGACAGAAGGTCCGATTATCGATACGGTCGCCGGTTCCGTGTATGCCTTTTCTTCAGCAGATGCTGGCGGCACAAACGCGGGCGTTTTTCAACTTAGCACCGGCTTCATCGCTGGCGACACTGGGACCGAGGTAACGGTGGGAGCCGCAACAGCCGGCACGACGCCGCAATACGACGGCGCATTCGATCACACTTATCTTTACTCGGCGACTACGACCGGCAATCTATACGTTTGCGGTAATCCCGGAGCGAATCCGACGTTGTATCAGATCCCGATCACAAGCGGAGCGATGGGAACACCCATTGCGGGCCCAATCCTTTCGACAGCCGGGGGAACTCCGTGCTCTCCGCTCACCGACGTCTACAACTCCATCGAAACCGGGCAAGGCCTGCCACAGGAATGGGTGTTCGCGAGCGTGCAGGCGGAGGGAACAAATGCCGGTTGTACCGGCGTCGCCTGCATCATGAGCTTCAAGGTGACACAGTGGCAGCCGTCGTTCCAATATAACCTTGGCCAGGAGGTTCTCGACAGTAACCTGAACATCGAGGTCTGCGAGAATAGCGGACAAATGTCTGGAACTAACCCACCCGCATGGCCCATGGGCACATTTGCCACGACCAACGATAATGGAGTGCATTGGCGCAACCAGGGCCCAGTCTTGTCGTCTCCTGCAGACCCGGTCTGGACGCCCGGTACCCTTTATAGCGGCTCTTTCGAGGTTATCGATGGCAACAACAACATCGAGATCTCGACGCCACCGGGGGGCACTTCGGGTGCGACGCCGCCGGCTTGGGCGACAGGAGAAGGCTCGATTACCAACGACAACGGTATTATCTGGTACAACCTTGGCGCGAATCCATCCGCCGGCCTTCCCGCTGTGGGCGGCACAAGCGGTATTATCATTGACAACACCGTGAACACTCCCGGCGGGTCGCAGGTGTACTTCTCAACGTTAGGGGGCGGCTGTGCTCCCCATGGCACTGGCGGTTGCGCCATTCAAGCCTCACAAACCGGACTAAATTAGGGAGAGCAAGAAATCATGTCGATCGAAAATTCATCCACGGAAAAGCAGCAGACCACGGGTAAGAAGCCTTACGAGAAGCCAGGCTTCCGCTTCGAAAAGGTCTTCGTGACCAGCGCTCTCTCATGTGGCAAGACGGGCACGCAAGCTCAGTGCTCGCTGAACGTGAAATTCTCGTAGTCACCAGCACAGACACATTTGTCGATTGAGCGGCACGACCTTGAAAGTCAGGCCGTGCCCAATTTTTCTCTACACGTAAGTTTGCTAGCCCGCAGTTCTCTTCGGAAATCTCCCCGTAATCTTCCGCAAGAATGCGTGCAGCCGATGCACTCCGCCGGCCTGCGGCAGGAACATGAACGGGCATTCTCCCGGGATCACTTCCATCCCATGTTCGCGGCAGAACTCCACCGCCTTCTCGCTCACGGCTCCGCTGCCTGCTGCCCGGTACATCCATATCTTGCGGATTCCTGCCGCGGCGCAATCCGCCACCACCGTCTCCGTATGCGCCGGCGACGTCATCAGCAGCGCAGCTTCCACCGGGGGTTGAATGTCCTGCACGCGCGCATAACAACTCTTCCCCAGAACGTTTGGCGTCTTCGGATTCACCGGCACGACATCGTATCCGCGCCGGCAAAGTTCTTCAAAAAGGGACACGCTGAAATCTTTCGGATCGCGTGAAATTCCCACCATCGCGAACCGCTTATGACCGAGGAAGTCCTCAATCGCGTCGAGTGAACGGGCGTAGGCCGGCATAGTTCCTCCTTTGTCCCGAAGATGTTTGCAAATTTATGTCACATCCGGTCGCCGGGCAGTGACTTTAGTCACCAATGCGCATGCCGGCCCCATAAAAAGCGGGGGCGAACATCGATTCTTGCTTGCGCAACCGTCAATCTCGGGGCACAATTTAACCGTCCCAAATGGGCCTACTCCCAGGCCCCGAGTCCAGGTTCTTTCAGGGGAAGTCCAACATGAAAAATCGCATACTTATTGCGGTGTGTCTGTCCAGTGCGCTTGCCGTCCCAGGTCTCGCGCAGCAAGGGAATTCCGATTCTTCTGCCTCACAAGCCGCCAACCAGAACCTCAGCACGCGGGAGCCGCTCCAGGAACCCGCTTCCAAGAACTTCTGGGATGGCGATGATCCGAACCTTGTCAATCTGGTCATCCACCCGTTTGCCACCAAGAAATACGTGCAGCGTCACACCCAGCCCATTCGCGACCGCATCAATGAGCTCGATGAGTTGACCAGCGAGAACGCCCGCCAGATCAAAGATGTGGACTCGCGCTCTCAGCAAGGCCTGCAGATGGCCTCGGAAAAATCGAGCCTCGCCGATCAGCATGCCGGCGACGCGGTCAATAAAGCTCAACTCGCCCAGACCGCGGCCAACGACGCCACGACGAAAGTCTCAAGCGCCGAGCAGATGGTCAACGGCATCGATCAATATAAGGGCAGCGCCCAGACCGAGATCCGTTTCCGCCCCGGCCAGACCGTTCTGAGCAAGAGTGCGAAAGATGCGCTGGACCAGATGGCCGTCTCGCTCAAAGATCAGCGCAGCTACATTATCGAAGTCCGCGGATTCTCTCCCGGCCATGGCCAGACCGCGATCGCGAGCTCGCAGAAGATGGCCGATTCCGTGGTCCGCTATCTGGTGCTGACGCACAATATCCCTGTGTACCGCATCTACGAACTCAGCATGGGGAACTCTGCCGCATCGGGTGAATCGATGGGAGCCAAGCACGCCACCATGGCGCGCGTCGAAGTCAACGTGCTGCAAAATAATCTGGTCAGCTCTGCGCAACACTAATCCCAATACAAAAACAGGAGACGGGGCGAGCCAAACGGCTCGCCCTTTCGTTTTGCAGTACTTTTTATCCTCGCCACCCCGCCTGAAAAAAATCGGACCATTTTGGGAAAAATTCGGTTGCTTGTGACTTAAATCACAGACGGCGAAAGCACCTCCCGGCAAGAATCCCGTCAATGGCTCGCCGCCCCTCTCCGGGGCCTGCGGCCATCGCAAGGCGGAAACGCTCCCGTGCGGAGGGAGGTTGCCGCAAAGCTGTGGCGCCACGCAGTCATTGTTCCATCCTGCGAGAGCGCGCGGTTTGTCCCCAGGGAAATAAGAACGAATTCAGGTCGGGCCATGAACTCTGCCGATCTGGGAGTGCATTGCATTGTCCGCAAAATGGTTTACGCGCAAGACCTCTCAGAATTACGCTCTTGCGTTCGTCGCAGTCGCTATCGCCACTTTGGTACGTTACCGCCTCGACGTCGAACTGGGCTTCACTCAACCGTTCGTGCTTTTCTATCCGGCGATCACGGTGTCCGCCCTTCTCGGCGGGATGGGTCCAGGGCTGTTTGCTACCGCGCTGTCGGCCATGACCTCCGCCGTTTTGTTCCTGGAGCCCTTGAACTCACCGAAAGTAACGAATACACGCGACATGGTTGGGCTGGGACTGTTCGTGTTGATGGCAGTCACGATCAGCGCAATATGTGATCAGTTCCGCCGCCGTGCCCATCGCCTCCAGGATTTTCAGAAGGCGTTCGGCGGACTGGAAGAGATGCTCGCTGTGGTTGACCGCCGCAATCGGTTCGTGACGGCCAATCGCGCTTTCCTGAATTACTGGAACGTCAGGAAAGACGATCTCATCGGCCGTTGCCTGTCGGAGGTTGTGGTTCCCGCAGATTGCGCAGCCCGCGTCCAGGGAAAAATCGAAGAGTGTTTTCAAGGCAATGTCGTTCGATTTGAATTGCGGTGTTTCCATCCATCCCGCGGCGACCGCGAATTGTTCGTGTCTCATCTGCCGGTCGAGGGGCCGGGAGGCATCGACCGCGTCGTCCTTGTTATGCAGGATCAGACCGATGAGAAGCGAACCCAGGCTGCCCTGTGCGAAAGCGAGCAGCGCGAGAGGCAGAGGGCCGAAGAATTGCAAACCCTCCTCGATACTCTCCCCATTCCCGTCCTCACCGCCCACGATCCGGGCTGCCAGAGAGTGACCGCCAACCGCGCTGGCCAGGAATTTCTGGGGGTCGGGCCGGAAACGAATATTTCCGCCACCTCTTCGTCGGGTGCTTCCAAGCCTCTTCGTTTCTTTCGCAACGACGTGGAGATCGGTTCGGATCAACTTCCCATGCAAGTCGCCGCCGCCACGGGAACGGCGGTTCACAATGTCGCCACGAAACTCCTGCTCGAGGATGGGACAGAGAAGTATGAACTCGGCGACGCCGCTCCGTTATTCGACGCGACCGGCAGGGTACGCGGCTCCATCTTCGCTGCCATCGACATCACCAGCCATGTTCGCGCCGAGGAAGCGTTGCGCGACCGCGAACAGCACTTCCGCGCCCTCGTCGAACAAGCCAGCGACGGCATCTTCATCGCGGATCCACATGGCCACTACATCGACGTCAATTCCGCCGGCGCCGAGATGCTCGGCTACACGCGCGAGGAGATTCTTCAACGATCGATCGCCGATATCGTCACTCCCGAAGATCTTCGCCGCATTCCCGAGGAGGTTGCCCGTTTTGCCGGAGGCGCCACTGTCCGCAGTGACTGGACCTTCCTCCGCAAAGACGGCTCCTGCTTTCCCGGCGAGGTATGCGGCAAGCAACTGCCCGATGGAAGATTGCAGGGCATCGTGCGCGATATGACCGAGCGTAAGCTGGCTGAGGAGGAAATACGCCGCCGAGAAGAGCGCTTCCGTGTCGCCCTGAAAGATTCTCCCATCTTCGTGTTCAATCAGGATCGCGATCTACGCTTCACATGGGTCTACAATTCGCAGCTCTACCGGCCAGAAGAAATGATCGGCAAAACGGACGAGGAGCTTCCCGGATCAAAGGGCGCAAAACGATTAGTGCAGTTGAAACGCCAGGTTCTCGAGACAGGGTGTCCGGTACGCGAAGAAGTGGCAGTCCATGCACATGGAAAAAGCTATCCCTATGACCTTTCCATTGAGCCTCTGTTCGATGCGGGCCGGAACATCATCGGAATCACCGGCGCCGGCGTGAACATCGCGAAACTCCGCGCCCTGGCTGACAGCCTGCAGGAGGCTCACGACAAGCTCGAGCAGGAAAAGCAATATCTCGAGTCCGAAATCGAGAACGAACTTGGCTTCGAACATCTCAAGGGACAGAGTGCCCCGCTAAAAGAAGTTCTACAGAAAGCTCGCATCGTCGCCCCCACTGATTCCACCGTTCTTTTGCTGGGAGAAACGGGCACCGGGAAGGAACTGGTTGCGCGCTCGGTTCACCGGCTCAGCTCGCGACACGATCGAACCTTCGTCAAGCTCAACTGCGCCGCAGTTCCCTCCGGATTGCTGGAAAGCGAGTTATTCGGCCACGAGAAAGGCGCATTTACGGGAGCCGTCAGCCAGAAGCTTGGGCGCCTCGAGCTGGCCGACAAAGGTACGCTATTTCTCGACGAAATCGGCGAGATGCCTCTCGAACTCCAGCCGAAACTGTTGCGCGTCTTGCAGGACCGCGAATTCGAGCGCCTGGGCAGCGTCCGCACCCTTCGTGTCGACGTCAGAATCATCGCAGCCACCAACCGTGACCTGCGCCAGGACGTGGCCAATAAAAAATTCCGCGAGGATCTCTTCTATCGGCTGAACGTTTTTCCCATCGAGTTGCCCCCCTTGCGCGACCGCCCGGGAGATATTCCTATTCTCGTCGGGCACTTTGTGGAGAAGTACGCGGCACGCATGGGAAAACACCTGGTCACTGTCCCCGACGAAACATTGGAGATTCTGGCCAACTGGAACTGGCCCGGAAACGTACGCGAACTCGAAAACGTGATTGAACGCATGGTCATCATGACCAAAGGCCGGATGCTGGCCCCGCCCCCCACAGAATTGCGGGTCGCACCCGATGCCTCTTTCGACAGCCTCACAATCATGGAACGCGAACATATCATCCGTGTTTTGCGCGAGACCAACGGCGTGCTGTCTGGAAACGAAGGCGCGGCCAACCGGCTCGGGCTGAAACGCACTACTCTGCAATCCATGCTGAAGCGCTTCAATATTCAACTGCAGGACTACCGCCGCGGAGGAAACGGAGCCTACGAGGTCTAGGACCTTGTGCCAAGCTACTTCGCCAGCCGGTTGTATTTTTTCAGCACTTCCCGCAACCGCTCATGCGGAAGAGCAATCACCGTATGGCCGTCGATTCCGGTCATGGTTTCCGCCGCCACCATGGCATTCACGACCGCCTCCTCCGTTGCCTGCACCGTCGCCAGAAAAATCGGATCCAGATCATCGTTGGGAAGCATCGTCAGCTGATGCAGTCCCTTTGAGCCCACCGCCCCCGGATTCGCCGTCGAAAATGCAATAAAGATATCGCCCGACCCGTCGCCCGAATAACTTCCGTCTCGTCCAAGCCCTAAAGAAACTTTCCTGGCCACACGCTTCAATTGCGTCGGAATCAGAGGCGCATCTGTTGCCACCACGACGATGATCGAGCCCACATCCTTTTGCCAGACCGTGTGCTCTGGAATCTCGCGCCCTACGTTGACTCCTGCGATCCGCAACTGCTCGCGCGATCCGTAATTGCACTGCACCAGGACTCCGACGGTATATCCTCCAGCTTTCGAGTCGAGCACGCGCGAACTGGTCCCGATTCCGCCCTTGAACTCATTGCAGATCATTCCGGTGCCACCGCCGACGTTGCCTTCCTCGATCGGGCCGGAGTGCGCGGTATCGAGGGCATGCCAGGCATCCTCGGGCTTCACGTGGAATCCGTTGATGTCGTTCAGATAGCCATCCCATGTTTCCGCCACCACCGGCAGCGACCACCAGTACCCTTCCATATCTGGTGAGCCATGTTTCACCTTCCACGCGATCACAGCGTCGCGCACTACCCCCACGCTGTGCGTGTTCGTGATCATGACAGGGCCATTCAGAAATCCCGAATCCTCGACCCAGGTGGTGCCCGTCATCTCCCCATTGCCGTTCAGCGTGAACCACGCTGCGAAGACGGCATCGTTGGAATTTTTCCCCCGTGGATGAATGGCGGTCACGCCGGTACGCACCGGGCCTTTGCCGATTTCCAGCTTGCCCTCGCCGGAAATCAGCGTCGTCTCGCCAACCTCGACTCCTTGCACATCCGTAATCGCGTTATAAGTTCCCGGAGTTCCATCGAACGGAACGCCAAGATCGCGGGCGCGCGGCTTGGTCTGGGCGAAGGCAATGAGTGATGAAGACAGGATGGCAACAGCCATCGCGAACCGGCGCGCGTGCATGAAAAACATGAGCCCTCCACAAAGCAGGCAGTATAAAGGATCTCAACTGCATCTGAATTGTGCGCTCTGGTACTCCCGGCTGCCGAATTCGTCTGGAGTACAATCGCATCAAGAGACATCCCCTGGGGGTTGAGATGGATAGTTGGAAGAAAGCGGCGGTGCTCGGTTCGATTGCGGCTGCGGCCATCCTGTTTATGAAGCGACGCTATGCGGCGGGTGTTTTGGCCACGGGAGCCGGACTGGCCGTGCTTGCCTCGGAATATCCGGAGAAATTCGAGAAGGTGCAGCGCGCTTTGCCCGACTACTTCGACCGCGGCATGCAGGTCATGGAAATGGCATCCAAGGCCGGAAAGCGAATTACCGACGCCGCAGGCCGAAGCGCTGCAAATATTTGGGACGACATCGGCGGCTAAAGGTTATGTTGGGGACAGCCGCCTCGGCTGTCCGGCGGAGCGACGCTCCGCGGCGCCGTTCGGGATACCTCAAATGGATCGCTAGCTTCCTAGTCGATTCCGAGCTGTTTCCGAGCATCCGGACTAAGACGTTCCGGCGTCCACGGCGGAGTCCATACCACATTGACCGCAGCGTTCCGGATGCCCGGAAGCTGTTCCAGTCGCGACTTCACCTGCATGCTGATGTTGACGTGCTCGGGACAGCCCTGCGCCGTCAGCGTCATATCGACCGTGACATCCTGTTTCTCATCATCGGCAGGCGAGAAATTCACTTTGTAGATCAGTCCCAGATCTACGATGTTGACCGGGATCTCCGGATCGTAGCAGCTCCTCAGAGCGCCCAAAACGTCTTGTTCCGTCACAGGCATGAGCTGGATTCCTCCAAGGTAGCGCCGGCGTCCCGCCGGCTGTCGCGCGGGCTCCCAGCCCACGCTACCTCAGTGTACAAGAGACTCATCCCGCGCGTCCGCACACCGCGGGGTGCGGGAATGAGCTTCGAAAAACGGCAAACCCCAGCTACCCGATTCACCCGCAACTTGTCTGTCTGCTAGTCTCTTTCTGATGACTCCTGAATACCGAAAAAGGATCCATCTCCTGCTGCTGGCGTTGTTCGTCATCGCCGCCATCCGCACAGGAATTATCTTCTACAACCGACACGAAGATCGCATCGCCGCTCTGGAGGCACAGAAGAAGCGCGATCTCGGCTACTCGAACGCGGACTACTACGTCAGCCCCAAGAAGCTCTATCCCTATGATATAAAGAGCGCGAAGCAACTCACGCAGCAGCCGGTATGGGTCCGCGAGGGCTATCACTACACTTACTACCCCTACGACACTGCCACAAAACACGTGGACTTCGCCCACGATGCCGGCTTGCTCGGCCCCATCGAGAAGCTGCACATTACCGACGTGATTGCATCGCCCCCGCCACATCCCGGTGAAGACCGGCAGGTTATGGCGATATTCGAGAAGGACGGCAAGAGCTATGCCGTTCCCATCGGCGTTGAATCCGACGGCGAATACAAAATCTATTCCGATGACATCTTCTTCATCGAAGACCCGCGCGATCTCTACAAACATTGGCCGGCGGATGTGTGGCAGGCGATCGACCAGCATCAGGTCAAGCCCGGGATGAGCGAACTCCAGACTGACTTCGCTGTGGGGATGGGCATCCCCGACTCCGGCGGCGACAGCTACGAAAAAACTGTCCGCTATCCGAATGGTGGGAAGCCTCTGGCCGTGACTTTTCATAACGGCAAAGCCACCGACATCCACCCCGACACCCCGGCATCGTGATCGTCAATGCACTGTGTCCCCTTTTACGGCGGATACGCCCATGTTGTGCTACTATGCCCGGCAAACTGGAACTGCTTGGGAGGGAGTTATGACGACCGCCTTAAGGCCGCTAACGACCGGGGAACTGCTCGACCGCACATTTTCGCTCTACCGCAGCCATTTTGG
>DATJOA010000244.1:0-7773 GCA_035507635.1 Candidatus Acidiferrales bacterium | reverse complement strand
ATTCTGAGAGCTGAACGCTGATGGCTGAAAGCTCGCTTCTCTACTACATCACCGACCGAACCGCATTCGCCCCAGACGAACCCACGCGCCGTAGTCGTCTCCTAAAAAAAATCGCCGAAGCGGCCCGCGCAAACGTCGACTACATCCAAATCCGCGAGAAAGATCTCTCCGCGCGCGAACTGGAGTCTCTTGCCCGCGATGCCGTGCGTATTGTAGGCAAACTGAGAACCGAGAACCGACAACTGAGAACTCGCCTGTTAATCAATTCCCGCACCGACATTGCGCTGAGTGTCTCCGCGGATGGCGTTCATCTCCGTTCCGACGATATTTCTCCCGAAGACGTCCATGGGATTTGGAGAAAGGTTTATGCGGGGACAGCTGAGTTCCCTCAAAGGCATGCTCTGAACGATCAACCAGTGATCGGCGTCTCCTGCCACAAACCAGAAGAAGTTGCCGCAGCAAAAACCAGCGGAGCCAGATTCGCCGTCTTCGCCCCCGTATTTGAAAAGAAAGGCGTCCCTGACACGCTGCCGGCTGGTCTGGCCCAACTCTGCGAAGCCTGCAAAATCGATATCCCAGTTCTCGCCCTGGGCGGGATCACCCTGGCAAACTCCTCTTCCTGCTTCGAAGCCGGAGCCGCCGGCATCGCCGCCATCCGCCTGTTTCAGGAAAATAACATCGCCGAGATTGTCGATTCGCTGCACTAAACGAACAGCCCGGGCTTTCGACCCTCGGAGCGGCTCCCGTGCTTTACTAGCCCCTACTCGCTAACCACTCGCACAACCGCTGATAGACTCAACTTATCGATGATGTCACCTTCCACCACAACCGAGCCTTCCTCGCTCGCCCTCGAGCCCAAGCTCGTCGAGATCCCCGCCGGGTGGTTCCTCATGGGTTCCGACTCCGGCCAGGACTGTGAACGCCCTGTCCACCGTGTCTGGGTCGATTCCTTCTTTATGGCTGCCACGCAAGTCACGAACGCGCAGTACGGAGAATTTCTCCGCGCAACCGGAACGCATCCTCCGCCGTTCTGGGAAGATCCCAACTTCAATCATCCCGAGCAGCCAGTCGCTGGACCTTCCTGGCACGAAGCCGTTCGCTATTGTGAATGGCTGAGCCATCAAAAAAGACACCGCTTCCGCCTGCCCACCGAAGCTGAATGGGAATACGCCGCCCGTGGCGGCCTCGAACAAAAGCAGTTCCCCTGGGGAGACGATCCGCCGCAATCTCTGCCGGACTACTTCACGCGGTGGCAAACCGGCCCGGAGCCCGTCGCGCGCTATGCTCCAAACAGTTTTGGCCTGTACGACATCGGCGACAATGTCCACGAATGGTGCAGCGACTGGTACGACCCGAACTATTACGCGGTCTCGCCCAACCGCAACCCGCAAGGCCCGCAGCAATGTCCGTCGAAGCCCGCCCGCAAATCCTCCCGCGGAGGCTCTTGGCGCCACCACATCAAAGTTGCCCGCTGCTCGGCCCGCTCCAGCATCCCCCCAGATTTCCAATACGCGGACTACGGATTCAGAGTCGCGTGCGATTCAGTAATTGTGTAATTTGGTAATTGAGTAATTTGGTAATTGAGTAATTGGAACGGCGGATGGTCCGGTTTTTCAATTACTCAATTACTCAATTTCACAATCGCTCAATTCTATGTTCGCTCCCGATCTTCTCCACTCAAAGCGCATCCTCATCACCGGCGGAGGCACCGGTCTCGGCAAAGGCATGGCTGCCCGTTTCCTCGAACTCGGAGCCACCGTCTACATCTGTGGCCGCCGCGAAGAAGTTCTCAAAGCTGCCGTCGCCGAACTCGCCGTCAAAGGTCCGATCCACGCGATCTCCTGCGACGTCCGCAGTCTCGACGCAGTCGAACACATGATTGATGAAATCTGGGATGCCGGCCCACTCGACATCCTCGTCAACAATGCCGCGGGGAACTTCATCTCCCGCACCGAAGATCTTTCCCCCAACGCGTGGCAATCCGTCATCAATATCGTTCTCATGGGCACTCTCAATTGCACCATGGCCTGCGGCCGCCGCTGGCTCAACTCCAAGCACAAAGCCACCGTCCTCAGCATCTCGGCGACCTACGCCCCTGTCGGCTCTGCTTATGTAGTTCCTTCGGCCGTTTCCAAAGCCGGTGTCGAAGCTCTCATGCGCAGTCTCGCCGTCGAGTGGGGAGACCGCGGCATCCGCATGAACGCGATCGCGCCCGGCCCGATCCCCACGCAAGGAGCGTTCTCCCGTGTGCTCCCGCATCCCGGTCTTGAGCAGCTCGCACTCCACCGCAATCCTCTCCACCGCTTCGGTACCGTCGACGAGTTGGCCAATCTCGCGGCGTTTCTTGTGAGTGACAACTCCGGCTACATCAACGGTGAGGTCATCCGCATGGACGGCGGAGAATTCCTCCAAGGAGCGGGCGAGTTCAGCAATCTCGGGAAAGTTCTAACCGACGAGGACTGGGAGTCACTGAAACCTCGCAAGGGGCAGGGTACCTCGCCCTCGCAAACTTTCAGGAAGTAGTTTTCTTGATAGGACTTTACCGAACTTTACTCAGCAGATCGGCTCGGGCAGCAACTTTCCCTGCCCAGCCGAGTTTTTTTCCTATGAACTGACACTGCAATTGAACCGCTCGGAGGGCGTTATGCGGACGAGATGTGCTCTCTTTACGATTGCGATCGTTCTGTTTGCGTCTAGCTTTCTCATCGCCAAAACAGCCAAAACAGCGAAGCCAGCGCCTCCTCCATCTCACATTCCTGCGCAAATCCTCTCCGCGAAATCTGTTTTCATTTCATACGCTGGAATTGACGATCCCTACACCTCGTTACAAGTGCCGAAGTTTGCCGGCGGAGACCCAAACGGCATCTACGACCAGTTCTATGACGCCGTGAAGAACTGGGGACGCTATCAGTTGGTCTCCGCTCCCGCAGACGCCGATCTGGTGCTTGAGATTTCAGTCCACGACACGCCGCGAGTCAATCCAATTCTGCACTTGCGCGTGCTCGATCCTAGGTCCAAGGTCGAGCTCTGGGCATTCTACGAGACTCTTGCAATGTCGCCGCAAGGATGGGACAAAACTCTGGGAAAGATTGTCGGCGATCTCCAACTCATCGCCACTCAAATTCCAGTTGCCAGTAAGTGAAAGATCTTCGAGAGAGATTCTCGCAATCACTTGCGATCTTTTGCCGGCATCACAATCGCCTTGAGCAGCATGTTTACCAGGCTCAAGACGATCGCTCCGATGAACGCGGCGAAGAATGTGCTCACGTGGAATCCAGGAGACAGCAGCGCCGAAGCCAGCTCCAGCATCAGCGCGTTAATCACGAACCAGAATATGCCCAGCGTGATCAGCGTTAGCGGAAACGTGACGACCTTCAGCACGAATCCAATGGTCGCGTTGATGAACCCGATCACGAGCGCCGCGACCAGCGCCGCAACCGCGCCATGCACGGTGATCCCGATCCCGAGTTGCGCCACGATCCAAACCGCCAGCGCGCTCAATACCCAGTTCAAAAGCAGCCGCATATTGGTTCCTCGCTGTCCGTCAAACTATAAGCCCTAAGCTCAAACTTGTCATTCGAGCGCGAACCCCGGGTGACTCATGAATCCGGGTGGCCCACCCTACGCGATTTTCGTAGGGTGGGGCGTTTGGTGATTCCTGACAATAGTTCCTTCCACAACCGAATCTGCCCCCAGGTCACACACAATAAAATTTTCGCCGACGTGTCGCGGCTCGTCGCGCTCCTACTGTAAACTACGCAATCCGACTTCAAGGAGGAGACTCAATGCCCGATCCCGCACTCAGCGGATCCGAATTCAAAAAGCAACTGCGCGCCGGACAGCCCAAGATGGGCCTGTTCCTGAACGCGCACAGCCCCACCGTCGCCGAACAACTCGCCTACAGCGGATACGACTGGCTGCTCGTCGATACGCAACACGGCCCAATGGGCTACGAAAAACTTTCCGCCATGCTCAGCGGCATCTCGAACGGGGGCGCGAAATCGCTCGTGCGCGTTGGCGGATACGACGACCGCCCCGGCATCCAGCAGGCGCTCGACATGGGCGCTGACGGCGTCCTCATCCCATACATCAACACCGCCGAAGAAGCACGCCAAGCCATCAGCTGCACAAAGTATCCCACGGTCGGCACGCGCTCGGTTTACTTCCCGCAGCGCAGCATGAACCGAGCCGGACTCCTCGGCTACGCTGGCAGCTGGAACAACGAGGGCATTGTTGCCCTGCAGGTCGAGACCGCTTCCTGCATCGAAAATATTGCCGAAATCGCCGCCGTTCCCGGCGTCGACATCCTCTTCCTCGGGCAAAACGATCTCTGCATGTCGATGGGTCTCTACAACAAGTACGAGTTCCCGCACATGTATACCTCGCCCGAACTCGACGCCGCCACCAAAAAGCTCATCGACCACGCCCGCAAGAACAACGTCATCCTCGGTCTGTTTCTCTTCGGTACTTCGCGCGTCGGAGAATTTCTCGAAAAGGGATTTACCTTCATCAGCATCGGCAACGATCTGCATCACGTCCTCACCCAAGCGGGAGCCTACGTCGCCGACATGGAAAACATCGCCAAAGAAAAAGGAAAGAACTGGAAGCGCCGTTCCACCGCGCTCTTTTAGAAAAGAGATTCGTGGTGGGTGGCCCACCCTACGTGCTTTTCGTAGGGTGGGAATTTTTTTCGTCCCTCGATTCAAGACCTCTGTGTTACCTTCCTTCCGTCCTTCAAGTAAAATCAAAACTCCCCCATGCAATTTCTGACCGAAATAGAAGCCCGCGTCCTCGGATCTCTGATTGAAAAAGACATCACCACCCCCGATTACTACCCGCTATCGCTGAACGCTCTTGTCAATGCCTGCAACCAGAAGAATAACCGCGACCCCGTGATGTCGCTCGACGAAAGCGCAGTCCGCGATGCTCTCAGCACGTTGCAGGAGAAGCGTCTAGCCGGACCAGCCAGCGGCGCCGATAGCCGCGTCACGAAATACGAGCATCGCCTGCAGGAAGTCTTCAATTTCGACCGCCGCGAAATCGCCATCGTGTGCGTCCTGCTTCTTCGCGGCCCGCAGACTCCGGGAGAACTTCGCAGCCGCACCGACCGCATGTATCGCTTCGAAGCTCTCGAGGATGTCATCTCCACGCTCGATCGTCTCGCTCAGCGCGAGCCGTCGCTCGCCAGCATCCTTCCTCGCCAGCCCGGGACAAAAGAATCCCGCTACACACATCTGTTCTCAGGAGAACCGCCCGAGCAGCCTGCATCCCCAATTGCGCGAGCATCCTCGCCCGACGCTCCCTCATCCGCAGACCGCATATCGAACCTTGAAGAAGAAGTCGCTCGTCTGCGGACAGAACTCACAGAAGTCCAACAACAACTGGCCGCATTCCGGAGACAGTTCGAATGAATGCTCCCATCGCAATCGACGACTACAATCTGCGCTGGCCCGAGCGATTCGAATCCATCCGCGACCGTATCGCTCCCGCCTTGGGACCGATCGCCGCAGCCATCGAACACATCGGCAGCACTGCCGTCCCCGGACTCGCCTCCAAACCCATCATCGATCTCGACGTACTGTTGAGATCCGATGCCGACCTTCCGGCCGCGATCTCCAAGCTCGGAGCTCTCGGATACGAACATCGGGGCGATCTCGGCGTCTCCGGCCGCCATGCGTTCAAAGCCCCCTCCCACGACGTACAGCACCATCTTTATGTTTGCCTCCCGAGCGCCGAGGAGTATTCCCGTCACATCGCCTTCCGCAACCATCTGCGCGCTCATCCCAAGGACGCGAACGTCTACTCCAGCCTGAAGCGCAGTCTCGCCCAAAGATTTCCCCTCGATCGCGACGCCTACACGCACGCCAAAACGCAGTTTGTGCAGGAGATCCTCCGCCGCACCAAGACCACGGAACCTTCCGCTAAAGCCGCACGTACAATGAATTAGAAGGAGGTCTCCGCCATGTTCACGTTTCTTCTTTGGTGCCTTCTGTTCGTTCTGTGCTGGCCTCTGGCCCTGCTTGCTCTCATCGCCTACCCGTTCATCTGGCTGTTCTTGCTGCCCTTCCGCATCGTGGGAGTCGCAGTCCACGGCGTTCTTGAAGTCATCTATCTAGGCATAACACTCCCCTTCCGTTTGTTAGCCGCCCCGTTCCGGATCTAGACCGCGTTAAGATTCGCGTTTTGTCATCCTGAGCGAAGCGAAGGATCCCTACGCCGTCGCAGACTCTAAGACAGGTCCCCACCTTTTCCACCAGAGCAAGTTGGTGTAGCCTCAAAGAACGCCGCCGTCCTCAGGAGGCTTGAATGCGTCGCCGCGAATTCCTCATCCGCACCGCCACCGCCGCCGGAGTTGCCTGGCTCTCTTCGAAATCGATCCTGACCGCTCTCGCCGAGCAAACTCTTTCGCAAAAATTCTCCGCCTCCGACACCGTCACTCTCGGCCACACCGGCATCAAGACCAGCCGGCTCGCGATGGGCACCGGCACAGTCGGCTCCGGACATCATTCGCACCAGACCGCCCTCGGCATCAAAGGCCTCTCCGACCTTCTCCTCAACGGATACGATCACGGTCTCCGCTTCTTCGACGCCGCTGACTCCTACGGAAGCCATCCGCACGTCGCCGAAGCGTTGAAGCATGTGCCTCGCGACAAAGTCACCGTCCTCAGCAAATCTTGGGCGCGCGATCCCGCCGAAATGCGCTCCGATCTCGACCGCTTCCGCCGCGAACTCGGCACCGACTATCTCGATATCTGCCTGATGCACTGCCTCACCGAGGCTGACTGGACCGATCGCTACAAAGGCGTCATGGACGTCCTCTCTGAAGCCAAGCAGAAGGGAATCATCCGCGCGCACGGCTGCTCGTGCCACACGATCGAAGCGCTGCGCGCCGCGGCGAAATCTCCCTGGGTTGAAGTCGATTTCGCCCGCGTGAATCCCATCGGCGCCTACATGGACGCCGATCCCGCAACGGTCATCAGTGTTCTGAAAGAAATGAAGGCGGCAGGCAAGGCGGTCGTGGGGATGAAAATCCTGGGCCAGGGCACATTGCGCAACCGCCAGGACGAAGCTATCAAGTCCGCGCTGTCGCTGGGTATTCTCGATGCCTTCACCATCGGGGCCGAAAGCAAGCAGGAACAAGAAGACCTGATCCGAAGAATCGCCGCCGCCTGAGTTTGAAACCAGAGAGTTGGAAATGTAAAAGACAGTGTGCTATTGCACTGGTTGCACCTCCCTTGTCGCGCTCTTTGCGACAGGGTGGGGCTTTTGACTTTGACTGTGATTTTGACTTGCCTAGCGACTACCGCGAAAGCGGCGAAAGAATATCCGTAAGAAGAAAGACTATCCCTCCATTACCTTCAATCCCGAACTCACCATCAAACGCGCCTCAGTCGCGTGCTGGACATCCTCCACCTTCAATCCAGGAGCAATCTCCTCCAGCACCAACCCATCGCGAGTCACGCGGATATACGCCATCTCGGTCGCAATCGTGTCGACCACCCGCACTCCAGTCAGCGGCAGGGTACATCTCTTCAAGATCTTCGGAGCTCCCTCGCGCGTCGTATGCTCCATCGCCACCACAACGCGCCGCGCTCCAGCCACCAGATCCATCGCGCCGCCCATGCCCTTAACCATCTTTCCGGGAATCATCCAGTTCGCAATACTCCCCGTCTCATCCACTTCCATCGCGCCCAGCACGCTCAAATCGATGTGCCCGCCCCGGATCATCGCAAACGAATCCGCGCTCGAGAAATACGAAGTCCCAGGCATCTC
>DATJOA010000243.1:0-4248 GCA_035507635.1 Candidatus Acidiferrales bacterium | reverse complement strand
GATGTCATTGCAGGAGAAGGCGTCCGCCGAAAGCGTGATGCGCAAGCCGGACGTGTATGTTGCGCCCATGGCCGGGATGAATGGGGAGGCGGCGCGGTTGGCGCGGGAACTGCGGCGGCACGATCTCGTGATCGAGCTCGGAGATGACAGCTTCCGGCTAAAGAAATCATTTGAAGCGGCAACGAGAGTTGGGGCGAAATATATTCTGATCGTGGGCGAGAATGAGGTGAAGGCTGACGCGTTTGCGCTGAAGAATCTTGCGACCGGCGAGCAGGTTTCCGTGGCGCGCGGCCAATTGGCGGCGAGAATTCGGGAGAGTTAGAGCGGCTTCGCGACGCGAAATCTGAACATAAGGTCTCTCCGCTCCGCGTTGCCTTTCGCTTCGCTCCGGCAACGCTCCGGTCGAGATGACAGTGAACTAAATTGGGCAAAAGCTATTCGGAAATCGATGAAGGACTCGCCAAGTTCATCCGGGGGCAGTCGGTGTTTTTTGTGGCTACCGCGCCGGACGATCCTGAAGGGCACCTTAATCTTTCTCCAAAGGGCCTCGACACACTTCGCATTCTGGATTCCAAAACGGTTGCTTACCTTGACCTGATTGGCAGCGGCGTGGAAACGGTTGCGCACTTGAAGGAGAACGGCCGAATCGTGTTGATGTTCTGTGCGTTTCAAGGGCCTCCGATGGTGCTGCGGCTGCATGGATGTGGCCGCGTCCTCGAACCGGGCTGCGACGAATTTGAAGATCTTGCGGCGCGGTTTCCGGAGTATGAAGCGAAGCGCGCCGTGATCGTCGTACAGATCGAGCGGATTTCTACTTCCTGCGGATATGCTGTTCCGCTCTTGAAATATGAAGGAGAGCGCGAGCAATATTTTGCGTGGGCGCGAAAGAAAGGCGCCGAGGGACTGAAGACGTACCGCAGGGAGAAAAACCGAGAGAGCATCGACGGACTGCCGGCTTTGAGCGAGAGTGTGGAAACTGGCATCGGGGAGGGCCAAGCATGAAACGTTCTTTTGCGGTTTTATCCATCCTTCTTTATAGCCTCGTGAGTTATGCAAAACCGGCGCAATCGAATGCGCCGGACAAGCCTCCGTCTCCGCTGGAGCAGACGCTGATGGACGGCGAAAAGAGCTTTATCGCCGCGGCTAAGAAAGGAGACGTCGGCTTTTTCAAGCGGACGCTCACCGATGATTTTTCTTTCGTCGCGTTTGACGGCCAACTCTACGAGCGCCAGGACATGCTGGATCAGTTCAGCGATCCAGGGACTGACATTCTGCCGTATGACATGAAGGTCGTGATGGCGGGGGACGGCACGGCGATCGTGACGTATGACGTCGTGCTGCGAGTTCCGGCGGCCGAGGATCAGGGGCCTCCGCCGCGTTATCAGCACTTCAGCACGGTGTGGGTGAAGCAGGGCGATGCGTGGAAGATGAAGTTTCTGCAGATGACGGCTTCGCACTGGGGTGATTGGTAGAAAACAGCCGATGGTGGACTCGGGATTCCGGAACGCCGAGCGCCCTGACGCTCTGCTATCATCGCTATCGGAGTCATTTAAGTCGTCATGAGTTTTGTCTGCAAACTGCAAGACTTCGAAGAAGAAGACGACGACATCCCTGTCATTTCCGGTAGAGGAGAAGGAATCATGGAGGAAGTTCCCGCCACAGGTTCGGGGCACGCGCGCCGCAATGAAGACATCGCACTCGATCTGATGAAGTTCGTCGCCATGACGACGGGCTATGGACGGACGGCGTCCGGTGGGGTAGGATTTACCGGCTCCGGCTCGGCCGCCAAGCCCGAGGATTATGCCGACAAGCTGCTTGAGCTCTACGGCCGCTGCCTGGGGGCAGTAAGCGGAAAGAAGTAATGCTGCGCTCGGGTTTGTAGTTCGCGGTCCCAATTTAAAGATGTCCTCAAAACGGTGGTTCTCCGTTCTGCTGTATGCCGGAGTTGCGCTTTCGTGCGCTTTTGCCCAGGCACAGGCCGCGAAGCCTGCTGCGTCCACGCTGGATTTTTCCAAAGAAGCCTACGTCATCGAGAGCCTCGATCGCCGGATCGACGAGCAGGACGACGGCACCGGTACGCGCGAAATGACGGCGCAGATTCGGGTGCTGGCCGATGCGGGCGTGAAAGCGTTCGCAGTCCTGAACTTCACTTACACCAGCGCGAATGAGAACGTCGAGATCGATTATGTCCGGGTGCGGAAGCCGGACGGGACCGTTGTCAAAACTCCGGACTACAACATTCAGGACATGCCGGGCGAGGTGACGCGCGTTGCGCCGCTTTACAGCGACATCCATGAAAAACATGTTGCGGTGAAAGGACTCGCGGTCGGAGACGTGCTGGAGTACCTCGTCCGGGTGCGCGTGGTGAAGCCGCAGGTGCCGGGACAGTTCTGGAATGAATATTCCTTTACCAAAAGTGCCATTGCGAAAGAGGAGGCATTCGAATTCAGTTTCCCGGTCGGCAAGTACGTGAATATCGTCAGCCCTGAATTCAAGCCGCAGATTTCGGAAAGGAATGACAGGAAGATTTACCGCTGGACGCATTCCAATCTCGCCGTAAAGGAGAAGGAGCCGGGAGAGATTCCGCGGCGCATTCCGCCGAATCCTGACATTCAGATCACCACATTCCGCAGCTGGGAGGAAGTTGGGCGCTGGTACGGCGATCTGCAGAAAGACTCGCTGGAGGTGACGCCGGCGATCCAACTGAAGGCCAACGAGCTGACCAAGGGGCTGAAGACCGACGACGAGAAGACGGAAGCAATCTACAACTTCGTCGCGTTGAAGTTTCACTATATCGGGCTGGATTTCGGGATTGGGCGCTACCAGCCGCACGCTGCTGACGACGTGCTCGACAACGGCTACGGCGATTGCAAGGACAAGCACACGCTCATGGCGGCGCTGCTGAAGGCCTCGGGAGTCGATGCCTGGCCGGCGTTGATCCACGCGACGCGGACGCTTGACCCGAGTGTTCCGTCGCCGGCGCAGTTCAACCACGTCATCACGGTCGTGCCGCAGGGCGATAAGTATCTGTGGCTCGACACGACGCCGGAAGTGGCTCCCTATGGAATGCTGTTACTGGGGCTACGGGGCAAGCAGGCGCTGGTGATTCCATCAAACAGCGCAGCAAAGCTGATGACGACGCCCGAGAATGCTCCCTTCGAGCAGGAGCAGTCGTTCAAGATGGAGGGTAAGCTAGGCGCCGATGGAACGTTCACGGGCCACGTGGAGCAGTCTTATCATGGCGATGTCGAAATGGTTTTGCGGGCCGCCTTCCGGCAGGTGCCCGAGTCGCAATGGAAAGAGGCGATGCAGCGGGTGTCTTACGGGCTGAATTTCATGGGCGACGTCAGCAACGTCACGATGACGCAGCCCGACGATCTCAGCAAGCCGTTTCATCTCTCGTATGACTACGTGCGAAAGAACTACAGCGACTGGGACGAGCGGCAGATCACGCCGCCGATACCTCCGCTCGGCGTGGAGATGAGCAAGGATTCGAAAAAGCCACCGGAGCCAGTCGTGTTGGGAGGACTGGGAGAGGTCGCCTATCAGGCAAAGGTGACGCTACCGCCGGGCTATACAGCGACGCCGCCGGCAAATGTCGATCTGGTGCGTCCGTATGCGGAGTATCACGCGGCTTACCGCATCGAGAACGGGGTATTTTCGGCGTCGCGGCGGGTCGTGGTGAAAAAGCAGGAAGTGGAGCTGAGCAGTTGGGAAGATTACCGCGACTTCGGGAAGGCAATTTCGGACGATGAGAACAAGTATCTGCGGCTGAATGGAACGGCTGCGAGCAACAAGGGCGGGGCCGGAAGCCCCAGTGCGGGCACGGATACGGGAGACGTTCTCGCCCTGTTCCAAGATGGCTCGGCCGCGCTGCAGCGGCGCGATTTCCAGAAGGCGCAGGAGTTATTCGAGAAGATCATCGCGAAAGATCCGAATTACAAAGGAGCGCACTTCAATCTTGGGCTCGCTCTGGTGGCGCGAAGCCGCATGGACGATGCCATTGGGGAATTCCGCAAGGAGGAAAGCATATCTCCTGAGAACGAGCGGTCGTATCAGGTGGTGGCGGCCTTTCTTGCCGGGAGCGGCCGGCGCGGCGAGGCGATCGAGGAGTGGCGGAAGTTGCTGAAAGTCGATCCGGGGAATCGCACCGCGACTTCGTCCCTTGCAGGCCTGCTGTACCGGGAAGAACGTTATCCCGAGGCGGTTGCGGTGCTCGAGAGCGCGGTCAAGGCGGCTCCCGACAGC
>DATJOA010000242.1:0-2837 GCA_035507635.1 Candidatus Acidiferrales bacterium | reverse complement strand
CCGAAGAATCCGCACTCGCGCATTCCGAAGATTTTTTTGTACGCGGATAATTTTCGTCCTTATATTTCGACGCCGGCGATTTTTGCTGAGATTGGACGATATGTGGCGGATTTTCCCGGGAGGAAAAATCTGATCTGGTTTTCGGGATCGTTTCCGTGGGCGATCATGCCAACTTCTGATCCGAGGGTCGAAGCATTGAGTGTTGATGATCAAATAAAAGAAGCGACTGACAGTCTGGCGCGGGGCAGAGTCGCGGTTTATCCGGTGGATGTCAGGGGAGTGGTGTCGACGTCGCCGAACGCGGGGCCGAACCAGCCGTCCAACGGACAACCGGACGCCGGTGCGGGCATGGCTGAGGATGCGATGTTGAACGCCACCTACATGACCGAAGAGGAGATCGCACGGGCAACGGGAGGACATGCGTATCACAGTACGAACGATCTGGCCGGAGCGCTCACGGCGGCGACGGAGACGGGCGGCAGGTATTACACGCTGACATATTCGCCGAGCAATCAGAATTATGACGGACGACTGCGGCACATTAAGGTGGAACTGGCGAAGCGCGGTTACAGACTCGAGTACCGGCGGGAGTATTACGGGACAGTTGACTCGAGGAAGATGGAACCGGCGCGAGAGCGTGCCGTGGCGGGAGAACTGGCGCCGATTGAAGTGAGCCGGCCTTCGGATTCGCTGTATCCCAACATGCAGCACGGAGCACCGATTGCGCATCAGTTGCTGTTTCGGGCCTACGTTCATCCTGTTTCGGCGGTAGCGAAGGCCACGAAGGAGCAGATGGAGAAACTGGCGGCTTCGATTGATGTGCGGGGGAAAGAGTCGTCAAGACCGCAAAAGCCGATATCGCTGCAGACCTATCAGATCGACTACACGATCGCGGCGAGGTATCCGATGCTGGAGGTTGCCGCGGCGGCCTATGACGATGATGGGAAGATCCTGAATGCGGCCATTGAGCGCGTGATTGAGCAGGGAGAGTTTCCGGACGGAAAGAAGGGCGGAGCGATTTATCGGGTCGAGCAGAAGTTCGACGTTCCGGTGAACGCGGCGTCAGTGAGAGTCGCGGTAAGGGACGTGGCGACGGACAATGTCGGCGCGCTGGAGATCAAGCTGCCGCTCAAAGCCGAAGGGCCGGGCGGTGACCCTTCTGAAAAGCCTGCGGCTTCGGCAGAAGCAACTGCGAAATAGCCTTGATACTTGCGGCATCCAAGCGCGCCGGATTGCGCTATAGTGGCTGATACTGCCCGATAAGCACGGGAACTGGGGAAATGTCACAAGTCGAGTACCGGGGGCGAACGCCGAGGCTCCTCGCCATAGCAACTGCCTGCGTTTTTCTTGCACTCTGCCTGTCCGCGATGGGACAAGCGAATCCAGCCAGCTTTTCAGACACGGTGGCCAGCGCGAACGCGGCGCGCGACGTGAATGACATTCCGCGGGCGATCGACCTCTATCAGCAGGCGTTGAAGTTGAATTCGCAGTGGGCCGATGGGTGGTGGTTCATCGGGTCGCTGGAGTATGGGACGGGAGACTACGCCAAGGCTGAGGAGGCACTGTCGCACTATCTCGATTTGAATCCCAATGCGGCGCCGGCGTTGGCGATTCGCGGATTGTGCGAGTTTGAGACCGGGGAGTATCCGAAGTCGCTAAAGGATATTCAGCAGGCTTTGGCGCTGGGCGCGGCGAATCAGTCAAAGAACGAAAAGATCCTGCGATATCACGAAGCGATGCTTGAGACGCGCATGGGCCGGTTCGAAGATGCGTTGCGCAGCTATGGATTCTTCGCGCACGACGACGGGAATCCGGAGTTGATGGTGGCTCTGGGGCTGGCCGGGCTGCGGACTCCGCTGCTTCCGCGCGAACTCAAAGATGATCAGAAGGAATTATTCGGGAGCGCAGGCAAAGCGGCGTTTGATTTTATGCGGGGCGATAAGGATGGCGCGCAGGCGGAATTCGAGAAGCTGTTCGCGCGAACTCCGCCGGTTGCGAACGCGCATTATCTATACGGATTTCTGCTGTACGGGACCGAGCCGGAAGAAGCGGCTGCGGAATTCAAGAAAGAGCTGGACGTGAATCCGAAGAACGCGGCGGCCGAGGTGATGCTGGCTTGGATTCCGCTGTTGTCGAATGACGGGACCGAAGCTCTGCCTTACGCGAAGAAGGCTGTCGAGGCCGATCCGTCGCTGCCGAGCGCACAGCTTGTGCTGGGACGCGCGCTGACGGAGAGCGGCGACCCGAAGGATGGAGTGGAGCATCTGGAGAAAACCGCTCAGATGCAGCCCGACAATCTGGAAGTGCATATCGCGCTGGCGAAAGCGTATTCGAAACTGGGACAGAAAGACGACGCGCGGCGCGAACGAATGCTGTGCCTTGAGATGACGAAGAATGATACGGCGCCGGCTACACATCCTTAGTTCGCTCGCAGTTTTCGCGGTCGTGCTCGCGGGGATCAAGTCTTCGACGAGCGCCCCGCGGCCGAAGACGGAGACCGCATGCGTGTCGTGTCATCGAGAGCGGGCGGAGACGCAGCCGGAGACTCCGATGGGGCGGGCGTCGGCGCTGCCGGGATCTAATCCGGTGTTGGAAGAGAATCCCAAGCTTACCGTTCGGAAGGGCCCTTACACCTACACGGTCGAGACGCACGGCGGCGAGAGCACCTACAGCGTGAGCGATGGAGCGCGGACCGTCACAGTGCCCATCCACTGGAATTTTGGGGCGGGCGCGCAGACGTGGATCCTCGAACATAACGGCAGAAGATACGAGAGCGCGGTGAGCTACTATCCGTCGATTCGCGGGCTGGATTTTACGACAGGCGACGAAGATCTGAA
>DATJOA010000241.1:0-11509 GCA_035507635.1 Candidatus Acidiferrales bacterium | reverse complement strand
TTCTCGACTCCGGCCGATCCATCGCGAGCCATTGTCGATGCTCTGGCAAGGATTGCTCCCGATCGAGATTTTATTCTGCTCCACGGGACAACCGTTGGCACCAACACGCTGCTCGAGCGCAAGGGAGCCCGCACTGCGCTGGTCACGACCGATGGTTTTGAAGACGCCATCGAAATCGGACGCCAGGCTCGTCCCAAGCTCTACGATTTCTTCTTCGAGCGTGTCGAGCCGCTGGTTCCGAAAGATCTTCGTTTCGGCATCGATGAACGCACCGCAGCCGAGGGCGAAATTCTGGAATCGCCATCTGAACCGGATCTGCGCATGCTTTTCCAGAAGATTTCTTCTGCCAGACCACAATCAGTCGCCGTCTCGCTGCTTTTCTCATTCGCGAATCCCACAAATGAGATAGCGATCGCAAACGCTCTGAAGCACCTAAACATCCCGCTCTCTATCTCCCACGAAATCCTGCCGGAATTCCGCGAGTATGAACGCACGTCGACGGTGGTGATCAACGCCTATCTGCAACCGGTGATGCAAACGTATTTGGAGAACCTGGAATCCCGCGCCCGCACGTACGTTGCTGGCAACGTCTCTGCAGCCACGAAGACGAGTGTTCGACCGAAAAGAACTCAGGCCAACTCCGGCAGCCCTCGCATCTTCGTGATGCAATCGTCCGGCGGAATCACTGCACTTTCCACCGCGGCGCGCGAACCGGTCCGCACGGTTCTCTCGGGACCTGCGGGAGGCACAGTCGGCGCGACTGCCACCGCTCGCGGCAGCGGTTTCAAAAAAATCATCGCGTTCGACATGGGAGGCACCTCCACCGACGTCTCTTTGGTTGAAGGAGAAATTAAGACCGCCAACGACGCTCAGATCGCCGGATTTCCGATCAGCGTTCCCATGCTGGACATTCATACTGTCGGCGCCGGAGGAGGCTCGCTTGCCCGCTTCGATGCCGCTGGTGTTCTCCGCGTGGGGCCCGAATCCGCGGGAGCCGATCCCGGCCCGATTTGCTACGGACGAGGTTTGCAGCCGACCGTTACTGACGCGAATCTTCTCTTGGGCCGCCTGCAAGCAAAGCGCTTCCTTGGCGGCGATTTCACACTCGATCTCGAGCGCGCTCGTCATGTCAGCCAGGAGTGGCTGAAGAAGCAAGGCACGAATCTTTCTTTGGAGAAATTCGCCGCGGGCGTGATTCGAGTCGTGAACGCGACCATGGAAAAGGCGATTCGCGTCGTCTCCATCGAGCGCGGACGCGATCCACGCCATTTCGTCCTGGTCGCCTTTGGGGGCGCCGGAGGCCTTCACGCCTGCGCCCTCGCCGAATCGTTGAACATCCCCCACGTGATCATTCCCGCATATCCCGGAGCTCTCTCGGCTCTCGGGATTCTTGCCAGCGACGTCGTTAAAGATTATTCGCGGACCGTTCTGTGGAGAGTCTCGCGAGAAATGCCCGTGGCAAAATTAAATCAGGAATTTTCCGCCCTCGAAAAATCTGCGGCCCAAGATTTCCGCGGCGAGTCCTGGAAGGGAAATCCGGAATTCATTTCTACCGTCGATCTCCGCTATCGAGGACAGGGCTATGAACTCAACCTCCCATTCTCGAAGAATCTTCTCCGGGATTTCGAAGAAGAGCATCGCCGCCGCTACGGCTACGCCCACGCCACCCGTGAAATCGAGCTAGTGACGCTGCGCCTCCGAGCGATTCTGAAGTCATCGAGCGTCGGAGCGGACGCATTCGACCGCCCGCGAGCGAAGCGAGGTATCGTAAAGCCTAGAGTATCCAGCGTCGTGTTCGACAGCAAGAAACTGAAAGCGAAGATGTACGACCGCGAAACATTGTCGGCCGGGATGCGCTACCAAGGTCCGGCGATCGTTACCGAGTACAGCGCGACGACAGTGATCCCTCCAGAGAAGCGCTTCTGCATCGACAAGAGCGGAAACCTGATTATCAGCATCTAGCGCTGCGAAAGCCTTTGCAAGTCAGTCTCAATTGTTAAAGTTCGATGAAAAATCGGCGCGCCCGTAGGCCAAAGCAGTGCTGAACACTAGGTCCTGACTACGGCCTTCGCTACAATACTCTCGTGAAACCGAACATATTCGTTGTGGAAGACGATCCCGATATCTCCCGCCTTGTTCGCCATCATCTGGAGAACGAAGGCTTCGTCGTGCGCGTCTATCCCTCGGGATCGACGGTCCTCGGCGATGCCGAGCGTCAGCGCCCGGCTCTCTTTGTCCTCGACATCATGGTCCCGGGCAAGGACGGCCTTGAAATCTGCCGAAGCATCCGCCAGACTCCGGGCCTTTCCTCCGTCCCAGTGATCTTCCTGACCGCAAAGAGCAGTGAGGCCGATCGCGTTCTCGGTCTTGAGCTTGGGGCCGATGATTACATCGCAAAGCCCTTCAGTCCGCGCGAGCTGGTCGCGCGTGTCAAAGCCGTGCTGCGGCGCTTCGAACGGCCGTTGCCGCCGAGTCCCATGACCGTCGGAGAAATTGAAATCGACCCCTCGGCGATGACCCTCACCGTCCGCGGAGCCATGGTTCCGACCACAGCTACCGAATTCCGGCTGCTCGATTATTTCGCCCGCCACAAGGGACGCGTCTTCAGCCGCGACCACCTTCTGGATTCGGTCTGGCGTGACACTGCTTACGTGACGCCGCGGTCCGTCGATGTTTATGTCCGCCGCATTCGCGAGAAAATCGAGCCGGACCCCGAAAATCCCCGCTATCTGAAGACCGTTCGCGGCGCTGGATACCGCTTCGAGGCTCCGAAGTGACCCGAGAATCCGGGACGAGGAAAAGGTGAAGAACCGCATCTTCTTCAAGCTGCTCGCCGTATTCCTGATCGTCATCGCTGCTACCGCCTCCATCCTCGATGTTCTGATTGGGAACGCATGGGAGACGTCCGTGCGGGCGGAGATCGAGCGCAATCTCACCCAGAAGACGTTGCTCTTCGCACATCGAGTCGAGAACGACCACACGCACTCTCTGACAGAGATCGCTTCCCAGGAAGCACAAGCCGCCGGAGCTCGCGCCACGATCATCGACGGCTCCGGCAAGGTGCTCGCCGATTCGCAGGCCGATCCCGAAACCATGGAGAACCATGCGACGCGTAAGGAATTCGCCCGCGCCCTATCCGGGCAGACCGGCGAGAACGAACGCCAGAGCGCCACGCTCGGCATTCCTTTTCTCTATGTCGCTGCTCCCATTTCCGGCGGGGCCGTGCGGCTCGCATATCCACTTTCGGATCTTCAAGCGATTCAGGGGCAGGTCCGTCGCAGGTTGATCCTTGGGTCGATCTTTGCGGCCATTGTCGCCTTGCTGATCGCCGCCGCCGCTTCGATCTGGACCTCGCACCGCCTGCAACGGATCGTCGATGTTGCTGCCCGCATCGAGCGCGGCGACCTTCGCGCTCGGGTGGACGATACTCCCATGGACGAGATCGGACGCGTGGCTGCCGCCGTCGATAAATCCGCCGAGCAGATTGAACGCAGTTTTGCGGCGGTACGCTCCAGCCAGCGCCAGCTTGAGACGCTGCTCAACAGCATGCAGGATGCGGTCATTGCGGTCAGTTCCGACGGGCTCGTGCGCTGGGCCAACCAGCCGATGGATCGCCTTGTTCCCCAGCGCACGCGGTTGAACGCGCCCGTCGTCGAAACCATCCGCGACCCGGATTTTCTGGCGACTGTGAAAGCCGCTACGAGCGACAAAGAAGTGAAGACGGCCCGCGCAACTTCCGTCGTGCCTGGGCGCGCCTTCGACGTTACCGCTGCTCCCTTGCCCGATGGCGGCGCCGTCGCCGTGCTGCGCGATCTCACCGAGACCGAACGCGTCGAAAAAACGCGTCGCGATTTCATCGCCAATGTCTCTCACGAATTGCGCACGCCGCTGACCTCGATTCAGGGATATTCCGAAACTCTTCTCGACACTCTTCCCGACTCCGGTTCCACCCGGGAGTTTCTGGAGATTATCCGCAAGAACGCCGCGCGCATGGCTCGATTGACTGAGGACTTGTTGACGCTGGCGCGGGTGGAGTCCGGCGAGACCCGCTTCGATACCGAACCTGTCGCTGCGGTCGAGCTCTTGAGTGATGCAGAAGAGAGTTTCCGAGAGATTGCCCGCACGCAAGGAGTCGAATTAAAGATCGTTGACGATTCCGTGGAGTCCTTGCCCCAGGTGCTCGCAGACCGCGAGGCGATCCATCAGGTGTTCTCGAACCTGATCGATAATGCGATGAAATATGGCCGCGCCGGTGGACGCATCGAACTGGGAGCCCGCGCCGCCGAACGCGGCATCGAATTCTATGTTCGCGATTACGGTGCGGGAATCTCCTCCGAGCACTTGCCGCGCCTTTTCGAGCGGTTCTACCGCGTCGATAAAGCTCGCTCCCGCGAGTCCGGCGGCACCGGGCTGGGTCTCGCGATCGCCAAGCACATCATGCGCGCCCACGGCGGTTCGATCCGCGCCGAAAGTGAACTCACTCGCGGCAGCACATTTCTGTTCAGCCTGCCCACCGCCTGAGTCGTGCGCGCCACTGGGCGCAGGCTTTCTGTATGATGGACAGCCACGCAAACGCAAATTAACTGCGAGCCAAATCTATGACCGATCAATTTGCACTCGCCGACTCCGCCGCGCATTTGATTCTTTCCCGCACTGCTCTTCGCCCGAAGGTTGGTCTCGTCCTTGGCTCCGGGCTCGGCGCCTTCGCCGACTCGCTCTCTGACGCCACTCGCGTTCCTTATGCCGAAATTCCCTCATTCCCGCAATCCACGGCCATCGGTCACGCGGGGCGCATGGTAGTCGGCAATGCCGGGGACATTCCGGTCGCGGCCATGCAGGGCCGCGTCCATCTATACGAGGGATACACCGCGCAGGAAGTGACTTTTCCAATTCGAGTATTTGCGCGCATGGGAATTCGCTCCGTCATCCTCACCAACGCCGCCGGAGGCATCAACCTCGGGTACTCGCAGGGAGCACTGGTGCTCATCCGCGATCACATCAACCTGCAGGGAACGAATCCTCTGGTCGGTCCGAATGACGACCGCTTTGGCGTTCGCTTCCCCGATATGACGCACGCTTACTCGCGAATGTTTCGCACGATCGCCCAGGAACACGCCGCGAAGATCAACATCAATCTTTACGAAGGTGTGTATGCGGCGTTGCTGGGCCCAAGCTACGAAACGCCAACGGAGATCGAATACTTGCGCCGCATCGGGGCCGATCTCGTTGGCATGTCGACCGTGGCGGAAGTTATTGCGGCAAGACACATGGGATTAAATGTTCTCGCCATCTCCTGCGTTACCAACATGGCGGCAGGAATTCTCGACCAGCCCCTCTCCCACGCCGAAGTCATGGAAACAGGAGAGCGCGTGAAAAGCACGTTCGAAGCGCTATTGCGAGCGGTACTCCCACACATTGCCAGTCAATCTGTAGAGACGTAACTTGCTACGTTTCTTTTCGGGACCAATCGCAGCCCGCGGAATCTCGAACTCTTTCCGCGGCCGTGCTGGCGATTCTCCCATCCGCTAACAGCTATAATGCAGTCGAACTCATTTTCCTGGAGGCACTTATGTCGCAAGCGGTCCCCGACAAATACAAAGATCTTTTCCAGAAGCGCGCTTTTGCCAGCCTGGGCACACTGATGCCGGACGGCCGTCCGCAAGTCACTCCCGTATGGGTCGATTTCGATGGCGAGCACGTCATCTTCAATTCTGCCCGGGGAAGGCAGAAAGACCGCAATGTGCGCCGCGATCCGCGTGTTTCGCTGGCCATCATCGATCCGGAAAATCCGTACCGCTATCTTGAAATCCGCGGCCGCGTCGTCGAAATCACCGAGGAAGGCGCCGGCGAGCACATCAACAAGATGGCGAAAAAATATCTCGGCGTTGATAAATATCCCTACGCGCAACCCAACGAGGTCCGCGTGATCTATAAGATCAAGCCCGAACACACGACCGTCATGGGATAAGTAGCGCCGGCGTCCTCGCCGGCTGTCGCGCGGGCACCTTGCCCGCGCGAGATCCCACAAGAGGAGACATCACTCCATCCGCTCCTACAACCTCTGCTTCCTCGGCTTCGGCAACGTCAACCGCACGCTCGTTCGGCTACTGACTGATCGCGCGCAGGAATTGCGCGATCGCTACGGAATTACATTCCAAGTGACCGGCATTGCATCGCGCCGCCTGGGATGGATTGCCAACCCCGAAGGATTCGAGTCCGCGGCCTTGTTTTCTTCGGAGATACAAGATCTGAAGTCCCAATCAGTCGAACAGAGCGACGTCCGCCAATGGCTCGCCGTCGCAAATGCCGACGTTCTCTTCGAAGCGACTTCGCTCAATGTACAAGATGGGCGGCCCGCCATCGAACACATCCGCGCCGCCCTCGAGCACGGAGCCCACGCCATCACCGCGAATAAAGGCCCGATCGTTCACGCCTACCGCGAACTTCGGCACCTCGCCGCCAGCAAAGGCAGACGATTTCTCTTCGAATCAACCGTCATGGACGGCGTCCCGATCTTCTCTTTCTTTGACCAGCTTCCCGCGATTCACCTGCAAGGCTTCCATGGAATTCTGAACTCCACGACCAACGTTATCCTCAGTCACATGGAAGAAGGTCTGAGCTTCGATGAAGCATTGAAGAAGGCGCAAGAACTCGGCATTGCCGAAACCGACGCCACTCATGACATCGACGGATGGGACGCCGCCGTAAAGACCGCTGCGTTGATCACCGTGCTGATGGACGTGCCTATTCGCCTGGATCAAATTGCGCGCGAAGGCATTCGCGACCTGACTCACAGCGCAATCCGCAACGCCAAGCGCGATGGCTGGCCCCTCAAGCTAGTCTGCCGCGCCCGCCGCACTGCCAACGGAGTCGAAGCCAGCGTGGGCCCGGAGAAAGTCCGCACTAGCGAGCCGATGGCCCGCATCAACGGCACGTCCTCCTATGTCTATTTCGAAACCGATATTTTCCCTGGCCTCGCGATCACGGAAGAAAATCCCGGTCTGTACGCGACAGCGTATGGCCTGCTCGCGGATTTCGTGCGGGCCGTGAAGTAATGTAGCCACGGACGCATTCGTCCGGGGCTGCGTGCAACGTGATAAAAATAACGTGATGCCAACTGCTGAAAAAAGTGCTCAAGCTCTGGACCTCACCCACGTCCGCTCGCAGTTCCCGTCGCTCCACCAAACCGTCAACGGCCATCCCGCCGCATTTCTTGACGGCCCAGGTGGAACGCAAGTCCCGCAGCGCGTCATCGACGCCATCAGCAACTACCTGCGCCGCGACGATGCCAACACCGGCGGAGCCTACTCCACCAGCCGCCACACCGACGCGATGATTGCCGAGTCCCGCGGGGCCATGGCTGACTTTTTTCACAGCGGCGCCGACGAAGTCGTCTTCGGACCCAACATGACGACCCTGACCTTCGCCATGTCCCGCGCCATCGGCCGCGAACTCAAGCCCGGAGACGAAATCGTCGTCACGCGCCTCGATCACGACGCTAACGTTTCGCCCTGGATCGCGATGGCCGAGGATCGAGGAGTGACCGTTCGCTGGGCCGAGATTCACGATGCCGACTGTACCCTCGACATGGCCGACCTCGCCTCGAAGATCAATGCGAAGACGAAACTTGTCGCCGCCGGATACGCCTCCAACGCTGTCGGCACCATCAATCCCGTCAAAGAAATCGTGCAACTGGCGCACGAAGCCGGAGCCCTCGCTTACATCGACGCGGTTCACTATGGTCCGCATGGGTTGATCGATGTCGCCGCGCTCGACTGCGACTTTCTCGCCTGCTCGACCTACAAATTTTTCGGTCCGCACATGGGCGTACTCTACGGCAAGCGCGAGCATCTCAAACGCTTTCGTCCGTACAAAGTTCGTCCGAACACGAATGCGATTCCCAATTGTTGGGAGTGGGGCACGCTCAATCATGAATGCATTGCGGGAATCACGGAGTGCGTGGAATACCTCGCCGACCTCGGCCGCCGCGCGCATTCCGAAAAAGGGGTGCCCCACCCAACGCGCGGTGCGTTGTGTGGGAATGACATAACCCGCCGCGCCGCGATCGAAGCCGCCTATGCCGCCATTCACGAGCATGAGCGCGCTCTAACCGAACGCCTGATCGCGGGCCTGCAGAAAATTCGCGACGCAAAAATCTATGGCATCGCCGACCCAGCGCGATTCAACGAGCGCTGCGGCACGCTCGCCGTTAGAGTCGATGGCCACACGCCGCTCGAGCTTTCAACAAAGCTAGGCGACCGCGGATTCTTCACCTGGGACGGCAACTACTACGCGCTTAACTTGACCGAACATCTTGGCGTGGAAAGATCCGGCGGCTTCTTGCGGATTGGGCTGGTGCATTACAACACCGCCGAAGAAGTTGATCGCCTGCTGGCAGCCCTCGGCGAAATCGCGGGACCCTAGCACGCAATTCGGCTCCGCGCCGACACGCAATCTGACTCCCATCTCCAAAAACGAATTAGCCCGGGACACGTCCCGGGCTGATCAAAACTCCTGAGATTAGATGTTTAGGGCCAGCGCTTCGCCGTGTCTTCCCATCCCGCGGCGCGCACCGGCTGAGGGGCGGGAATGCTCGGAGACGAGGGGATGGTGATTCGCGAAGTGGGCTGCGGTCCGTTGACCGCGGTCGCCAAAGCGGGTTTCGGTATATCGGACGAAATCTCTTTTTCCTCGTTAAGCAGTGGGGCGACCAGACGTAGCGCCTCTACTTCCTTTTCCAGGCGCGTCAGCTCCATCTCTTTCTGCCGCAAGACTTCGTAGACGTTTTTCATATTCAGGCCACCTGCCGGCAATTCGCTTCTCCTAAACCTTCTCTCGCACTTTAGCAGAGTTGCCTGTGTTGTCAAGGGTTTCCGAGGCGAAAGGAGCCTCGCCGTGCAAGTATCTGCCGTTGCAAGCCCTTATAAAGACTGGGCCAAAGCGACTTTAGCGTGTAAGGAAGACCGCGGCCATCAGGAAGGTCAATGCCAGCAGGACGATCACTGTGTATTTGTGCGCCGCCAGCCACGATTGCTGCGGCGGCAGCGCGGCGCTGAAGACCAGCTCGGGAGCCTTGGCCTTGGCTGCTTGCGCAGCAGGGTCGATGGAAGTTGCAAAATCTTGCATAGTCGGTCGGGGAGGCGCGAGCTCTTTGCTGGCTAGCTCAGGCTTGGGGGCAGGCACCGGCGCTGGAATTACAGGCTTCGGAGTTTGCTTCGGGATAACCGTAACCGGCCCGGCACCGGAGGGAGCGGCCGCGGCAAATGCCTGCGCCTCGGGCTGTGGTGCGGAGGTTCTCGCCGAAGCGGTCGCCCTCGCTATCGGCTGCGACCGTCTTAGTTGCCCACGCCATTTCTTCTCCTCGCACTCCACGCACAGAACGCGCGAGGCCGACACCGGAAATCCGCAAGCCTCGCACTTTTTCAATCCTCGCAATCCGGGAGGGACGTGGCTCAATTCGCCATCCGCGGGCTTCGCCGTATCATTTCCATCCTGCGCCGCCGACCAGAACAGTTTCTTTTTCGGCAGCGTATTTTCAGACGCGGCGACAACGGGAGCCACCAGTCCCGCGGTTTGCGTCGGAGCGGGCGGGGACGATTCCCTTACGGCGACCCGGGGAACCGGCTTCGCACCGATCTCTTCAGCCCCCGGCGCTGGAGCATCAATCGGAGGGATGTCGAAAACTTCCACGTTGACAGTATGTTCCTCAACACTCGAATCCGCAGCCTCGGCAGTCTCCTGTCTCAACTGTTCCGGCAGCCCTTCCGTAGCCTGAGCCATTCGAACGGCGGTCTCGACCATTCCGCTGAGACGCTGCACCGCGGTAAGGTCGCGCTCGCCGAACGCATGTGCCTTGGGAGAAAAAAGTTCGAAAACCCCGAGCACTCCGTCATCATTCACGACGGGCATCACGATTACCGATGCAATCCCCAGTTGCCGGCACACTTCGCGATTCACCCGGGCATCGCGTTCGGCATCGTCGCAGCGGAGCGCCCGCTTCGTGCGGACGCTTTCGCCCGAAAGTCCAAACTCCGTGGAAAGCAACGCGCCCAATTCCGGAGCATTCGCGCCCGTGCTGGCGCGGCACAGCATGTCCGCCATTCCGTCCCGCCGCAGGGCAATCGCCGCCCCGCTCGCGCCAGTGATGTATTGGGCACGATCGGCGAGCAACTGCAGCGCGGCATCAAGATCACGCTGGGCCATCTCGGCCAGCGAACGTCCTCCGTCTTCTCCAGGAAAGCGCACCGCGGCAGCGGCCGCGCGAGCCGACGCAATCGCGGGAGGGAGGCCATTTTCCGGATTTCGCGTTGAATTGTTTTGTTGCAGAGTTTGCTCCCGGAGAGCGAAAACCGCGCTCTCTTCAATTCCGGATTGTCAGGGTTTACCTGCTAGCAGTTTCCCGCGCAGCACCCGCCGTGTCAACAATTTAGCCAGCGGGATGGGGATGACGAAAGTAAGGGGCAGCGAGCCGTCAGCACTCGCCATTCTGCCACGGAGGACCGAATGCCGAACAGGGATTATTTTTCCAGAGAACTAACGATGGGAAACGGATGACTCTCCGACGAACGCCGAACGACTAACGACCCATGACCGACGACCCTCTTTCCGCAACGCCGACTGCGCCAGCCGGTTCGCCTCGGCATTGAACTCACGCTTCACGTGCGAGATGGAGAACTTCAGCGACCGCGCCAGCTTTTGGCAGGTCCAGTGGAGGGAGTAAAGGCGCGGGCTGCGGCAGGTATACTCGCCAGTCATCTGACGCACGACGACTTGAGAGTCCGAATAAACGTGGAGTTTCTTTGCCTTGAGAGCCACCGCGTACTGCAGAGCTTCCATCAACGCGGCGTATTCGGCGACGTTGTTGTCCTGATGGCCAATCCACTTCGCGATGCGGACCGGGCCGCTTGCGACGCCGCTGATCACCACTCCAATGCCCGACGGGCCCGGATTCCCCAGGCACCCGCCGTCCACATAGGCCACCAGATCTGCCACTTCGAGTATTCTCGCTGTACTCTGCACTGTGCCCCGAAGCGTCCTGATCGTCAAGGCGATTATTTGGTTCCCTTTCATCGTCTTGCAGTTGCTTTCCGTGCTGTGAAAGTTTCTGTGCAAAACAAGGCCCGCTCAAAATAGCCCCGAATTAACTTTTGCTATTACAACCATTTGCATTTTCGATTATGCACAGCTTGGAAACTTTCGATTGCACCAATAGTTTGCGTTGACTTTTATGAATGCTCTGTTAACTTTGCATCGTCGACGGTCGAAAGGTTGGCACAATAAAACGAGCCAATCCGAAGTAGACTGAGTGATCAGCCGGGCGGGGCGACCCGCAAGGTGACCGGACCTGAAAAAACCGACGGACCTGCGAGGGTTAGTTGGGGTTCGGAACTGCGAAAGCAGTGATCGCATCAAGGGGCTGTGACGGTACATGCTTCCACGCTGCGGGCTCTCTCGCAGGAGCTAGTGGCTAGAGCATAACCAATGTCACGGCCCTTTCAATTTTGCCCCG
>DATJOA010000240.1:0-12625 GCA_035507635.1 Candidatus Acidiferrales bacterium | reverse complement strand
TTGCACTTTCAGGGTCAATCGAACGACATCGCCGCACACGGGATTCTCGACTTCGGCTGAAGCATCGGGCTCCGCAATGTCTCCAGCGTTTCGCGGATTCTGGAAGTGATCGAGGAGTTGGGGAGAGTACATGACGGCAGTTTCGAGTTTCTGGTTTCTCGTTTCAAGTTGGGGAGGGCTGAGCCTTCGCCTCCGGCACCGGTGCGCTTACTTCCGGTTCGTTCCGTCCGGAAAATAGATAGTCCAGCCGCGCTCCAGGGCTAACGCTTCGAGATCAGGATTTGGGTTCACAGCGAATCCGTATCGCGCCATCGCCAACATTTCGGTATCCCAACGCGAATTGCCGAAGGCTGCGTCGATTTCTTTTCTGACAGCTTCGCGCAGCGCAACAGGCTTGCCGGGCCCAGAAGGAACGCGCAGCAATCGATCCGTCACTACGCCGTTCTCAACCGCTACTTTGGCCGCGAGGATATGATCCGGCGTAATACCGAATTGCTCCATGCCAGCTCGAATGACCCATTCATTCGAGGACGAGACGGCCCACACTTCGCAGCCGTTGTCGTGCAACCGGTCGACGAGTTGCCGAAGTTCAGGGAAAACATGCCCGGAGAAAACGGATCCCATGAACTCCGTTGCGGCTCTCATCACCGCCGAGTCCGCAAGACCCTTGTGCATCGTGACCATCTCGCCGCACATCTCCTCTTCGCTGACTTCGCCTGCTTTATATTCGGCATAGCGGGCACGCATGGCGCGGGCCACCTCGGCGCTGACCACGCCCGTTCGAATTTCCCAGTCAAAGAACGTCTCCCCGGCATCACCCGACCACAGCGTGCCATCGCAATCAAACGCCGCTACCTGTGGGGCGATCCGCAAGACCGATTCGACAAAGTCACGGCTCGAAAGAGTTGGACTACTTGCGCTCACAGGATTCATGCAATTTGACGATAACGTGGGTTGCGCGGATTGCGCAACGTGGAAGAAGAGTATCGATTCAAGATGATCTGGCCGTTAGCGCCGCATAATCCTCCGGCGTGTTGATGTTCATCGCGACGAATGGATCATTCACCGGAACGTATTCAACGCGGCCCTCGTATTGGTGCTCGATATCTCGGGCGTTGCTGGTGGGCGGCGATTGCAGGAAATGCTCGATCATCTCGCGGCCAACGACATAGGGGTGTCCGTGCTTTCCCGAGAATTCCGGGACGACAGCCCATATATTTGACGGCGCAGCCTCAAATGCGCGGCGTAAATGCTCCACGGTCGCAATGGCCGCAGGCGGGCGATCGACTAATGTGATGATCGCGGCATCGCGTCCTCGGTTCATCACTTCCCGAAGCCCTACCTGCAGCGAGCTGAATTGGCCCTGGCCTGGGTCGGGATTCGTCGCGAGAGAGGATCCCAGAGCGTAGACGATCGGCGCCAAAGACGGTGCGTTCTTTCCTGCAACGATCACGACGAAATCAGTCGATTGTTCCAGCGACCGGATTGCGGCAGATAGAAAGGTCTCGGCCGACGACGTTTGCCCTTCGGCGGCAGGAGGCCACGCCAGCAGGGCTTTGTCGGTACCCATGCGCGACGACTCGCCGGCGGCGAGAATCACTCCCCCGAAGCTGGGCGCCCGGAACATGAGCGGAAGATAGCAGAATCCGACGAGAAAGTCAGTGAGCGAGGCTACCTGCAGCAGTCGTCCTTGCCAGGCGCCTTTTCCACGGTCTCGGCCGCATCTCGATTGCCCTTGAACCAACTCATATGCGGCAGGGCAGAGGTCGCGTGCCGGCGGGAGGCAATCAGTTCGGCGGTGATGGAGACCGCGATCTCCTCCGGCGTTACAGCGCCGATATCGATTCCAATCGGGGCATGCACGCGCTCGAACAGATGGGTGGGCATTCCTTCTTCCTGCAGAGTTTTGAAGATGCCGATCACCTTCCGCTTCGATCCGATCATGCCGATATAACGGGCGCGCGTCTGCACCGCCCAACGCAGCAGGCGCATATCGTCGCGATGGCCGCGGGTTACGATCACGATGAATGAGGATTCGTTCGGATCGAACTTCTTCATGGCCTCGTCGAATTCAAGCGCGTGGACCTCGTGCGCGGCGGGGAATCGTTCTTTGGTCGCATAGGACGACCGGTCGTCGACGACGGTGATCTCAAATCCTGCGTTTGCGGCAATTCGGCAAACGTTAGAAGCGACGTGACCTGCGCCGAAAAGATAAAGTAATGCTGGAGGTAGAACCGACTCGACGAAGATCTCTAGTGTTCCTCCGCAGACCAGCCCGGTGTCGTACTTCGGATCCTGGTTCAAGTCGAACTTTAAGGTTCGCGGAGTCTCCGATTCCATGACCTCGCGGGCAGCCTGCCAGACGTCGGCCTCGACGCAGCCTCCGCCAATCGTGCCGACGATCGATCCATCATCGCGAACCAGCATTTTGGCGGTCTGGAAGGAAGGGATCGATCCGCGGACATTGACGATGGTGGCCACGGCACCCCGCCGTCCTTGGCGCCGAAGTTCGACGATTTGTTCGTAGATGTCCATGCGCGAAGCCGAGCCGCCATGATGATTATCGGTTGGTTAACAAGGGGAGTCAATCGGGCAGAAAGCAAAAGCCCCGGGTCATCACTCCAGGGCTTTTGGCGTTAAACCAACTGGACTGAACACGGCCTGTCAGGCACATTCTAAGTCGCTGCCCGGTCAGTTTCCAGGCCTCGCTCTTCGAAGCGTCTCTAGTCTACCTCCGCCTGGATGCTCCTGTAGTACCTTTACTCTCGGAGAACGCACCATGAAAGCCGTCCGCATTCACCAATTCGGTGGCCCTGATGTCCTGCAGTACGAAGACATTCCCGGTCCGCAGCTGCGCAAAGATCAAGTCCTCGTACGTGTGAAAGCCTGCGCGCTGAACCATCTAGACCTGTGGGTTCGCAAAGGACTGCCCGGAGTGAATCTGCCCCATATTCTCGGCAGCGACATTGCTGGGGAGATCGCCGAAGTCGGGGAATACGTGACCGGGTTCAGCACTGGCCAGCGCGTCATCGTCGCGCCTATGCATTATTGCGGGCATTGCGCGAAGTGCGTCGCCGGCCTGCAGAATCAGTGCCGCGAATTCACCGTCCTCGGCAACGGAGTCGATGGAGGCAACTGTGAGCTGGTCGCGGTTCCAGCCCGCAATGTGATTCCGATTCCTGAATCGCTCGACTTTGTGCAGGCGGCCAGCGTGCCGCTTGTGTTTGTGACGGCATGGCACATGCTCGTCGGACTCGCCGGTGTTCGCCCCGGGCAGACCGTTCTGATTCTAGGAGCGAGTTCCGGCGTCGGGATCGCTGCCATCCAGATTGCAAAAATGTTTCATTGCCGCGTAATCACGACCGCGGGAAACGAAGAGAAGCTCGAAAAGGCTCGAGTGCTTGGCGCCGATTACGGCATTAATCACTACAAGCAGAAGATCTCGGAAGAAGTCCGCAAGCTGACGAACAAAGAAGGGGTGGACATCGTGGTCGAGCACGTTGGAGCGGCCACCTGGGACGAGAGTATGCGCTCGCTCAAGACCGCCGGAACGCTCGTGACCTGCGGCGCGACGACGGGGCCGAATGTCAGCATCGATGTGAGGCATTTGTTCGCGCGGCAGTTGCGGCTGCTTGGCTCGTACATGGGGACGATGGGCGAACTCCGCGAGGTGCTGGGCCACGTCTTCGCGGGCCGTTTGAAGCCGGTCGTGGATCGTACGTTCCCTTTAAGCGAAGTGCGAGCTGCCCACGAATATTTGGAGAAGAGCCAGATGTTCGGAAAAGTCGTGCTGACGTTGTAGTGCAGCACATCCACGTCGGCCCGTGTTATTTCTTCCATTCCCAGGTGCCGCGCAGATCCGCCGTGTGAAAGGGTCCTCCATAGGCCACGCTCTCCCAATCCGACCATTGGTTGCGGAAAAAATCGGCCAGCCATCCGGCAACTGAGATAGACGATTCGTGTGAGCTATACACGAGCCATTCAAAATCACTGGTGATAAACGATTCGTCACCTGCGTAGCGTGCATCGACGAGAGATCGCTCGATTTCGTAATCGACTGGACCTTGAAGGAAGAGAAAACATCTCTCCACAGCTCGCTCCTGCAATGCTCGAAGCAGTTGCGATTTGCCGTCCCTCCGTTCCCATAGTTCCTCGTGAAAAGCGATTACGCTCAAGTCCGAACTGCATTTTGCAAGGGGATACCAATAACCGCTCACTCCCCATAGTGTTTTCAATTCCCCCCGCAAACGGTCGCTTTCAGATTTCGACAGGACGCGTCTGTAGGGGAGCGGATCGGTGCCTGCTATCTCTGTCGGATCGAGACTGACGAGATAATCCTTGAAGGCCTTGCATTCGTCAGCTAATGCCGTAAGCGCTTCGGACTTGTCCTTAAACTCTTCGCACAACAAGGAAAATGCGCTGTCGCCTGCTTCAAGAATGAGCGCTTGAGCGCGTTCAACCGAACCAAGGTCCTCCGTTCTCAATCTTTCGACCTCAATTTCGACAGCCTGATCGAGTCGGTAGCGTGGGAAGAGGGCATAGGCTGCCTTTGTATATGTTGGCCCAAGGCGGTCTTCGCCGGCCTCAATGAGGCGCATGTGTTCCCCTGACCAGCGTCGGTGCCGATCCATGCAAAATCTGCGGGCTGCTGTGTGAAGAGAAACCGGTAAATCCATCATCTTGGTTTAAAATAATCTCATAATGTCGCGCGAACTCAACTTTGGCCCCTACGTCGACTTCGAAAACGGCAAGAAGGTCGTTAAAGACCTGACCTTCGGCAATCCCACGCCTGAGGGCGTCATTCTCACGACGCTCGACTCGGCCGTCAACTGGATGCGCAAGAGCTCGATTTGGCCCATGACATTCGGGCTGGCATGTTGCGCCATCGAGATGATGTCGATGGGCGCGTCGCGTTTCGATATCGCTCGCTTCGGCGCTGAAGTGTTTCGCCCGTCGCCTCGGCAAAGTGATCTGATGATCATCGCCGGACGCGTCTCGAACAAGATGGCTCCCGTAATCCGCCAGCTCTGGGAGCAGATGCCCGAGCCGAAGTGGGTGATGTCGATGGGTGCCTGCGCAACTTCCGGCGGAGTTTTCCAGAACTACGCGCTCGTGCAGAGTGTGAACCAGGTCATCCCGGTGGATGTGTATGTCCCCGGATGCCCGCCGCGTCCCGAGCAATTGATCTACGCGATCACGTTGTTGCAGGACAAGATCCAGAAAGAGCGCGGAACGATCAAGAAGGCGCTGAACCTCACCTAAGCTGCGCTCTATTGCGGGAGCCGGAACACTACGGTAATCCGCTTCTGTGTTTCAATCGGCTTGCCATCGAGCTTTGCGGGGGAAAACCGCCATTCGCGAATGGCGCTCTTGGCCGCCGATGCCAGGATCGCGGTGCCGCTGACTACCGAAACCGTTTTCACCGAACCATCGATACCGATCGTCGCATCGAGAGTGACGGGGCCACTCAGTCTGCGAAGCCGGGCATCCGCGGGATAACTCGGTTCCACTTTCCGAATCAGATTCGCTTCAACAATCCCCTGTGAAACACTGGCCCCGAACGCCGGCATCTCGTTCGGTCCCGAAACGGCGCGAACCAGATCGCTCGGCGCAGATGATTCCGCTACTTCGATCGACGGAGGAGGCACATCGGCCGCGTTGGCTCCAGAAGAATGGCGAGGAGCTTTCGCGTCCCCGTCGATGGACGGATTCTTCAGCGAAATTGGAGCTTCTGCCGTCTCGTTGTCCGGCTGCAGTTCTGCCGCATTCTGGAGCGCTTTCTTCGATGTCGAAGGTGTCACTTGATGCACAACGATCGCCGCGTTGGGTTTGAGCGGAACAATCTGCGGCGATGAAGGCGTCGCTGTGTTCTCCGCAACGCTATGAGGCTGGGATGCGGTGCTGGCGGCAATGTCATCACCAGTTTGCTTCCAGCTCAAGCGCACAACCAGCCCGATCATTAGCAGAACAATCGCCGCCACAACCGGAATCCAGTAGCGCTTGTCAGCGAGCAGCCGCCGTACCTTTTGGAATTCAAATTTGGGAGCAGGCTTTGGAGCCGCAATTGAGACTGGGGGAATGATGGTTGGTGGTGCGGCAAGAGCGATAGGCGGGGCGTCCCGGTCGCGTTCGCAGGCCGCCTCGGCGATTTCCGCCAAGGCCCGCAGGGAACTGATCTGCTCGCCGTCAAATGCGTCCGGTCGCGCTGAGAAAGCTTCCAATATTCCGATCATGCCTGTCGAGCCGCGCAAGGGAACGACCACGATCGAACGGATTCCCAATCTCCGGCAGACGTCCGGATCGACGCGCTCATCTTCTTCCGAGTCGTGACAGACCAGAGTCATCGCGCTGCGCAGGCACTCGCCTGAAATCCCGGAATCCACATTCACGGGGGCTCCGAATTCGGGAGCGATGTCGCCATTACGGGCGCGGCACAGAACCACTCCGTTGGTGCGGACTGCCAGAGCTGTACCATCGGCACCACTCACAATGCGGGCCGTTCCGGCGACGGCATTCAGGATGGAGTCCGTCGATTGCGTGCCGGTCGCCAGGCTTTGGCGCAGGACGCCAAGCAGCGACGAACCGTTGGAAAGCGGTGGATCGGATTCAAATGTCTGGAATGCAACCACTTGCGCCGATCGATTCAATAGACCAGGGCCTGAGGTTGCCGGAAGCGGCAAATCTCCCATGGGACTACTCACAAAAACGCTAGATTGGCCAGAAACGAAGCCGCCTCGAATGGACTTGGCGAAAGCGCGATTGGGAGTAAGTGTGTCGCAAAACTACTGAGCTGTCAACGCTAAAAGCAGTGCAACACCGCAGGCAGCGCGGGCTCGAGCTTTGCGATCATCGCAGAATTCCCGTTTGTCATCTCATCCGCGCGCTATAATTCGGTTCAGATTGCCCTGGGGTGTTTTATGCAACGCTTTATCGTCCCCTCAGCCCTGTTCCTTTCCCTCCTTCTGGTCACTGCGGTTTCCGCCCAGAACACGAGTTCGGCTCCGGCAATAACTCCGGCGAGCAGTACCGATAACCGGGACAAGCCGGCCGCACCGGCAATTCCGGCAAACGCTCCGCACATGTCGAAGCAGACGCGCTTCGAAATCATCCGCGACTTCGAAACCCAGCTCGTTTACTCGCGAACCTCGTTTCCGATGGGCACCAAGGGTCTTGATCTGAAGCAGGGCCAACTCACGCCGAACGGGCAGGAATTGGATCAGCTTCTGGCTCTCACCGGACCCTCGATCCGGCCCGGCGATCCTGCGCACATTTCATTCGTTCGGATTAGGGGCAACTGCATCCATTTCGATTTGAACGGTGGGGCGATTCGTCGCAAGAAGTGGTATCAGCACATTGAGATCGCGGGAGCCAACGGAGAGCCGGTTCCGCTAGCTAACGATCAAAACGTCGACAACCCTCACGGCAGCTACCTGGATATCTACTTTGATAAGTACGTGCCGGAGATGACTCCTGCCCAGCTTCGCGCCCTGGTCTATCCGGCACTCGATTTCAACGCCAGGAGCAAGGAGCAGGCCTATCTTGACTCCGTTCCGCCAAAAGTGAAGGAAGCTATTCTGGCCCATCACGTCCTCGTGGGAATGAACAGCGAGATGGTGCTTCATGCCATGGGCAAGCCGCCCAAGAAAGACCGCGAGAAGGACCAAACCGGAACCGAATACGAAGAGTGGATTTATGGTCAGCCACCCCAGGACGTGGATTTCGTCCGCTTCATCGGCGACGAGGTCGTTCGCGTCGAAACGATGAAAGTTGACGGCCAGAAGATCGTCCGCACGCAAAAAGAAGTAATCCTGGCGAAACCGGAGGACGAAGAGGCAAAGAAGCAAGAGCAGGATCGTCCGTCGAATGCTCCGAGTCTCAGACGCCCGGGCGAGTCGCAGGAGAACGTTCCGAATCCCGGCAGCAACAGCCCTAGCTCGGTGCCGATTGCCATCCCTCCGGACGTCCCCCAACCGCAGGGTCCGAATAACGTGGCCACACGTTAAAGTATAGGTTAAGGTTAGCTGGGCAAGATTATAAGTAGGCAAATATCTGCACGGTTGACAGCCCTCTTGCCCAAGGGCATAATCCACGACAATTTGGGCCGTTCTGCGCGCGTTGTCCCAGTCCACGTTCGAAGCGCGCTCTGGGAATCAGAGTGGATTCAATCCACTGGAATCACGAATTTACTCCGGCCCGTTGACTCCGATCGAAAGGACAATATGAGAAATCTCAGGATGCCGAAATCAGCGTGCCTCATTCTATGTGCAATTCTTGGAATGACGATTGCCTCGCCAGCGCAGACTTTCACTAGTTTGGCTAGCTTGAATGGCACGAATGGCGCCAATCCCGGGATCGGGTCGCTGATCCAGGGCACCGACGGCAACTTCTATGGAGTGACGATCAACGGCGGCATCAGCAACGACGGCACGGTCTTCAAGATCAGCTCCACGGGCACACTGACGACGCTCTACAGTTTTTGCGAGCACCTGAACTGCACCGACGGTAAATTTCCGTACGGTGTTCTTGTGCAGGCGACTGACGGCAATTTCTATGGAATCACTAACGCAGGGGGCGCGCACGGCCTGGGCGAAGTCTACAAAATTACTCCCGCCGGAGTCTTCACGACTCTATACAGCTTTTGCTCGCAGACAAGCTGCACGGACGGCCAAGGTCCCTATGCCGGATTGGTGCAGGGGACGGACGGAAATCTCTACGGCACTACGACAAACACGTTTTTTAAGATCACCACCAAGGGAGCACTGACTACGCTCTACTCCTTCTGCACGCAGCAAAGTTGTTTAGACGGAGTTGACCCGCAGGGAGCGTTGGTGCAATCCACGAACGGCGCGTTCTATGGGACGACAATCTCGGGCGGAGCGGACAGTTGCGGAACCGTGTTCGAAATCACGACTGCCGGCAAGCTGACGACACTACATAGCTTCAACAATGCCGATGGCTGCATGCCCGGCGCGGCCCTTGTGCTCGCTGGCAATGGGAACTTCTATGGGACGACTTCCGTCGGTGGCGCGAACAATTCAGGCACGATTTTCGAGATCACTCCCGCCGGAGTGCTGACGACGCTCTACAACTTTTGTACCCAGACGAATTGCACTGATGGCGGTTCGCCGCATGATGCTTTGGTGCAGGGCACAGATGGCAACTTCTACGGAACCACGTCGGCAGGCGCAAACGACAACGGAGTCGTCTTCGAATTCACCTCCGCCAACAAGATGAAAAGCCTTCACATCTTCAGCGGCACCGACGGCGACATTCCGTATGCGGGACTGCTACAAGGCACCGACGGCTCGTTCTACGGAACTACGCTAGATGGTGGTACCACGAATCTCGGCAGCGTATTCAACGTTACGAACGGGTTGGGATCGTTTGTTCGAAGCACGACAACGTCAGGAAAGGTTGGTGCAGTTGTCACGATCCTCGGAACGGATCTAACCGGGGCGACTAGTGTCACTTTCGGAGGTGTTTCGTCTACATTTACCATCGTCTCCGCAAGCGAAATCACAACCACAGTTCCAGCGGGGGCGATCACGGGAATGGTCAATGTAGCCCTGCCCACGGGAACGCTCAAGAGCAACGTGATCTATCGCGTTACTCCGCAGTTGCTGTCGTTCTCGCCGAGTAGCGGAACGGTTGGGACCTCGGTCACAATTACCGGCGTAAGCCTGACGAAAACCACGAAGGTCACTTTCGGGGGTGTCGCTACGAAGAGTTTCACCGTGAATTCCGACACCCAAATCACCGCGACTGTCCCTTCCGGGGCGAAGACCGGCAAGATTCAGATGACCACGACGGGCGGCACAGCCACCAGCACGACCAACTTCACCGTGACTGCCCCATAGTTCCCCTCGTTGGAACTGCATCGAGCAGAGCGCGCTTACTCTCCGCCTTGCAAGCTTATACCCTCACCGTCGGGCTCATTGATGTTGTTCCCGTCACGATGAGCCTTCCGCTCAAGTTGCTACTCCGGTGCGCCGGCGTATTTGTCGAGCCACTTTAATTCCTCGCGAACCTTGATTTTTCCGTGCCACGGATTTTTCGAGAGCGAGTGGCCTTCTCCGGGAAAAACCAGCAGCGCGTTCGGAATGGCGAGCGAGTAGAGCGCGTGCTCGAGCAAATAATCCTCGAGCACCGCGACGCGAATGTCGTCTGCACCAGCGACCATGTGCGTTGGCGTTTTCACTTTGTCGATCTGAAAGATGGCAGCTTCGTCGTGATAGCGCTGCTGCGCTTCCCAAGGACGTCCGCCGAGAAAGTAAGCGTCGTCGTAAGTGGTGTCGTCGTTGCCCCAGTTGCCGACGTGTTCGACCGCGCCCGCTCCGGTGACTGCGGCTTTAAAACGCGTGGTCTGAGTGATGAGCCAGTTGGTCATGTATCCGCCATAGCTGTAGCCGCCGATGGTCAGGTGGTCGGGATCGGCGATGCCGTCTTTGACCAGCGCGTCGACGCCTTCGAGAATGTCGCGGCCGGGCTTGGAGACAATCTGCGGAACGATCTGCATGAGGAACTTGTCGCCGTATCCGGTTGAACCGCGGTAGTTGGGCTCGAAGACGAGCCATCCGTGAGTAGCGGCGAGCGATCCCCACTGATACCAGTCAGCCTCGAAGTGATTGCCGTCAGCATCGGCGGGACCTCCGTGGATGAGGGTGAACATGGGCAGATGCTTCGCGTCGAACTTGCCCGGAGGATAAATCAACATACCTTCGACGGTCGTGCCGTCGTCGGCCTTCCACTGATAAGGCTTGCCCTGCGGAAGATCGGCTGCGGCGAGCGTGTGGTTGAAGCTGGTGATGGCGTGGGCGTGATCGATGCTGCCGCTACCGTCGGCAAGATAGACCTCGTCAGGCTTGTCGAGCGAGGAGTAGACGAAGGCGATTTTTGGCGAGTGCGCGGCGGTTGAGATGCCGGAGTAGGTGCCCTTCCATCCTGTGAGCTCGTGGAGCGATTCGGAAGGCTTGCTGACGGAGTACATCTGGACTTCGGTGCCAATGCGAGCGTCGGCGAGGATGTGGTCGCCTTCGATGGAATAGCGCTCGACGGGACCGATAAAATCTTGCGCCCACTGCTCGACTTTGCCGGTTTCAGTGTCAACCGAGTAGAGATGCGGCTGGAGGTCGCGGTAGGGACCGGAAACATCTCCGATCTCGACTGTGAAGAAGATGTGGCGGGAATCGGGAGCCCAGCGCGGTTGGGTCTCGACGGCGGTGTTGTGGGTGAGGCGCTTCGGCTCGGCTGTCGAAGAGCCTGAGTCAGACTTCAGATTCAATAAATAGAGTTCGACGTCTTCGTATTTTTCCTGGCGCTGGTTGATGGCATTGGAGAGGATGGCGAGTTTTGTTCCGTCGGGCGAAGTGAGCAGGCGATCGGCGCGGAGAGGAAACGTCGCCAGGGCACGGGCTCCGGGAGTGAGGTCGGGCTGCGGCGCGGGTTGTCCTTCCTTTTTCTCGACGCTTGCCGGTTCGGTCGCGTGATGAGCGAGAGCGGTGGCGAGGTCGAGAGCGAAGATCGTGTCGCCCCGCTCGGCCGTACGGTATTGGACGACGTCTTTCCATTCCTGCTTGTAGTCGTCTTTTTGCTGCTTGGTCCAGGGCTGGCGCGTGGCGAAGTAGATTGTCTGCGAATCGGCCGACCAAGCGAAGGAGTGGACGTCTTCGGCGCCCTCGGTGATCTGGATAGCTTCGCCGCCGTTGGGAGAGATCACGTAGAGCTGGCTGGCGTCGTCGTCTTTCGAGTCGGAGTCGGCGTCGTCACTCTTGCCTGATGCGGATTTGCGCTCGGACACGAAGGCGATCCATTTTCCGTCGGGCGACCACTTGGGCTCGGAGTCATGGCCGGATTGCGTCAGTTGGATGAGCGATCCGGACTTGGCGTCGTCGCGATAAAGCCAAAGATCGCGACGGAAGATTTGCTGGTCCCAGTCGGCGCGCTCGGTTTCGATGACGACGGAGTTGCCGTCCGGAGAAATTTCAACAGATGGGAAGCTGACGGAGTTGAAGAAGTCGTCGAGCGTGAGCTTGGGCTTCTGTTGGGCGGGAGCGGTGAGAGTACAAGCCACGAAAAGCAGCGAGAAAACGACAGGAATGCGGATTGGCATAGGGTCCCCGGTGGGAAAAAGCGTTATACAACGACGGATTCGGTGGAGGCAAGTTTGTGACCGGGAGTCTCGTGCTGATTGCGGGAAATTCGCCAGAGAAGCCAGAGCAGAGCGGCGAAAACGGGGACCGAAAGTTGGAGGTGCGTCCATCGGGCGAGCGGGCCGAAGAGCGGCAGCAGGAAGGCAAGATAGAGCAGCGGACCAAGTGATGCGATGGATCGATTGTGCGCATTCTCGACGGCATAGTTGGCTAACAGGAGCAACGCCGGAGCGAGCGCCAGCAGATCGTAGATGTAGATGTGCGGGTTGACGAGAACTGCGGCGAGGATGAGTGCCGAGAAGCGGATCGCGAGTCGAGAAGAAGATTTCCAGATAGAGGTCGCGAGGGCGATCACCGCAATGGAGGCGATGAGGTAGGCGATTAGTACCACGTTCGGCCACGGAATCAGGAGAACGAAGAAGCTGCGGAGCGAGTGCATCTGGATCGGTGAGAACGTGAGTTCTGTGGTTGCGGGC
>DATJOA010000239.1:0-10506 GCA_035507635.1 Candidatus Acidiferrales bacterium | reverse complement strand
TTCCAGATCTGCGGTTCATTCTGTTTCGACAGCTTGATGCACTTGGCGTAACATCCGCCTTCAAAATTGAAGATCCCGTCCGCGCTCCAGCCGTGCTCGTCGTCTCCAATCAGGTCGCGGGAAGGATCCGCCGAAAGGGTTGTCTTGCCCGTGCCTGAGAGTCCGAAGAAGAGCGCGCTCACGCCGTTGTGGCCGACATTGGCCGAGCAGTGCATGGGAAACACATTGCGCTGAGGCAACAGGAAATTCATCACGCTGAAAATGCACTTTTTCATCTCACCGGCATACGAAGTGCCGCCGATCAGAACGGTACGGCGCATGAAGTTCAGCAGAATGAAAACCTCAGAGTTCACGCCGTCCCGCTTCGGATCGGCCTTAAATTCGGGAGCCGAGATCACGGTGAATTCCGGATGATGATGTCTCAGTTCCTGTGCAGTCGGCCGTAGGAACAACTGCCGCACAAACAGGTTGTGCCATGCATATTCGTTCACCATGCGCACGGGTAAGCGGTAGTTGGGATCGGCGCCGCAAAACAGGTCCTGCACGTAGAGTTCGCGACCGCGCAGATGCTCCATCACCCGCGCATAAAGAGCGTCGAATTTTTCCGGCTCAAATGGAGCATTCACCGCGCCCCAGGCCACAGAGTGTTCGGTCATCTCGTCTTTTACGATGAACTTGTCCTTCGGGGACCGGCCAGTGCGATTCGTATATCCGACAATGGCGCCATTGGCCGCGAGCTTCGCCTCGTCCCGCCGGATGGAATGCTCCACGAGCATCGCCGGCGGCAGATTGAAATATGTGCGGCCTTCACTCAGCAACTCGGCGACGTCGCTGACGTGCATCATCGTAGCCATGGGGGATCTCTCCTAAATGTTCCCAAAAAACCGAGGTCAAGGCAAAAGCGCTCTATTCTCGCTCAAAAAGGTGACCCTTGCCAAGGAACGCAACTTGCCACTCTAGAAGAATCGTTATTCTTCGTGTATGAGCAAAACCACTGAGTTTAGATGCAGAAGGTCCCTACCTGATTTCGATGAGAATGTTGCTGGAGAAAGAGAACGCCGGGCTTCGTTTGGCGACATCTTTCTTGCGAAAAGCGCTGGAACCTATTCGGAGGACGTTTTGTAATCGCAGGCCTTGCGGCACGGTTCGCAATACATCAGCCCATCGTCGCAGATACGAACATCAATCACGGCCTGGCACAAGCAGCAATACTTTTCGCATTCGCATGCGCCCTCGGGTTGTTCGCATTGCGCGCAGCGGTATTTGGCAGTTCCTGTTCCGGTGCTCATGCACTCAATCTAGCCTGCGCGGTGCGAACCTGAAACGTGACGTAGGTAATGGGGAATCGCGAGAACCGGCAAGGGGGTATCAAGTTTGTCAGCGGTGTGCGCGAATAGTTGATTCCTGCGTGATTCCTATCGTGCGAATGCCCTCATCCCGGGCCCCTGATCCCTGCCTTATATAATTTCTACAATGACTTTCCAACATCTTCTGGATGGCGTGGAGTTTCTGAGCCAGAGCGGAAATCCCGACGTCACCAGTGTCGAATACGACTCGCGCCGCGTGAAGCCCGGGAGCTTATTCGTCGCTATGCGCGGTGAGAGTTCCGACGGCAATCGCTTCATCGATAAGGCGATTCAGGCCGGTGCCGTTGCGATCGTTACGGACTCGCCCGCCGAAAAGCCGCGCGAGGAAGTTGCTTGGGCGCTCGTCCCGCATGGCCGCCGCGCGCTCGCCCGCCTGAGCCAGAATTTCTACAAACATCCCGCCGAGCGGATTGCGGTTACCGGCATCACGGGGACTAATGGGAAGAGTACGACCGCATTTCTAGTGGAGGCAATTTTATCTGCGGCGGGACGAAAGAGCGCATTGATTGGGACGATTGAATATCACGTCGCAGGGCACGTTTATCCCGCTCCGCACACCACGCCGGAAGCCCTCGAACTGGCGCGCCTGTTCAGTGAAACGCTCGGGCAAGGCGCCACTGAAGCCGTTATGGAAGTTTCCTCGCACGCTCTTGCCCAGCAGCGTGTCTTTGGCGTGCCTTTCGATGTGGCCGTGTTTACCAATCTCACCCGCGATCATCTCGACTATCACCACACGATGGACGAATACTTCTCCGCGAAGCGAGTGTTGTTCGAAGGCTGTGGCACCGATCCGCCGCGCGCCGCCGTCACGAATCTCGATGACGAATTCGGAGCGAAACTCGCGGACTTCAGCCGCAAGCGCAGCGCTGTCGTGCTTACTTATGGATGGGGTCGCGGGGATTTTCACGCGCTGAACGTTGACATCGCTCCGCGCGGAACGCGCTTCGACCTGGTTACTCCGGAGGAAAAGATTGCCGTCTTTTCCCCGTTGATCGGACGCGTCAACGTCTACAACATCCTGGCCGCAAGCGCCGCATGTTATGCCCGTGGTTGCGACGCTTCACCGATCGCCCGCGGCATCGCATCCCTTACCCACGTTCCCGGAAGATTTCAGCGCGTCGACTGCGGTCAGCCCTTCACGGTCGTCGTCGACTATGCACATACCGACGATGCGTTGAGGAATCTGACTGCACTTGCTCGCGAATTTGTCTCTCGGGACGGTGGTTCGTCGCGAGTGATCACGGTGTTCGGCTGCGGCGGAGATCGCGATCGCGCCAAGCGGCCGATGATGGGCGAAGCTGCCGGGCGCGGCAGCGATATCGTCATCCTTACCTCCGATAATCCGCGAAGCGAAGACCCTCGCGCCATCATCAATGATGCGCTGGTGGGGCTTCAAAAAACCGGCGTGAAATACACCGTAGAGATCGATCGCGGGAAGGCGATTGCATCGGCCATCAATGAAGCGGGCCCTGGCGACATTGTGTTGCTCGCGGGCAAAGGACACGAGAAGGTGCAGGTCACGCGCGAGGGATCGAATCCCTTCGATGACGTCGATGTGGCGCGTGAGGCTCTAAAAGCCAGCGGATTTGATTGCCAGGCTGCCGCGGAGCGCACTGCATGAAACTTAAGCTCGCAAAAATTGCCGAATTCATTTCGGCGCCGGGCGAGGCACTATTGGATCCTGAATCAATTGCGCAGGGATACTCCATCGATTCCCGCACCGTCTCGCATAAAGAGCTTTTCTTCGCCGTGAAAGGCGAGCGTCTTGACGGTCACGACTTTGTCGCGGCCGCTCTTGAGCGCGGCGCCGTCGGGGCCGTCGTCCGCGCCGATCAATGGAATCGCTTCCCTGATAAGACCCGGCTCTTGCCTGTCGAAGACACGCTCGCGGCTCTTCAAGCGCTGGCCAGAGCCGTTCGCAAGCTATGGGGTAGGCCGCTCATTGGAGTGACCGGTTCAGCCGGGAAGACCACGACGAAGGAAGCGATCGCTCACGTGCTCGGTTCGAAATTCCGGGTGCTAAAGTCGGAGGGCAACTTCAACAATCATTTTGGATTGCCTCTCATGCTGCTGAAAATCGAGCCGGAGCATGACCTGGCCGTGATTGAGATGGGAATGTCGCACGCCGGGGAGATCCGCGCACTCGCCAAGGTCGCTCAGCCCGAGATCGGCGTCGTCACGAACGTGGCTCCGGTACATCTCGAATTCTTCGATTCAATCGCCGGAATCGCTCGAGCAAAATACGAGCTGATTGAGTCTCTCCCCGCCAGCGGAGCTGCCGTCCTCAACGCAGATGACGAATATGTCTCGCAGTTCGGACGCGGCTTCAAAGGGCGCGTAATCAACTACGGCAGAAGTTCCACAGCCGAAGTTCGAGCCGAGAACGTCGAATCCTGCGGCGCGGCGGGTTCGGAATTCGACATTGTCACTCCTGCCGGACGCGTGCATGCCACGCTTCCCCTCGTTGGGGAACACAACATTCTGAATGCGCTCGCGGCGGTTTCCGTCGGACTCGCATGCGGGATGAACGTCGACGAATCCGCCGCCGCCCTCGCTACGATCAAGCCAGCCGATAAGCGTGGGCAGGTTCTCCAACTGGATAACATCACAGTCATCAACGATTGCTACAATTCCAATCCGAAAGCGCTCGAAGCGATGGTGGACGCTTTGGCCTCGATGAAAGCAAAACGCCGCCTCGTCGTCGCCGGCGAGATGCTTGAGCTCGGCCCAGCTGGCGAGGAAATGCATCGCGATGCCGGCCGCCACATTGCCGAGAAGAACATTGATCTGCTGATTGGGGTGCGTGGGTTGGCTCAGGCGATGGTCGAAGGCGCTCGGGTTGGAGGCTCAAGGTCGATCTTCGTTGCTACTCCGGAGGAAGCAGGCGAATGGCTGGCCCGCGAAACGCGCGATGGTGACGTCGTTCTCCTGAAAGCGTCGCGTGGCGTGAAATTGGAAAAAGCGTTAGAAACCTGGCAGGCGAAGCGACTTCTCACAAGCTGATTGCTGACTGCTGAGTGCTGAAAGCTGTTTCGGAGGCTCATTGCTCTATTGGCTGTTATTCCTGAAGCTGCAACATTACGTTGCGCCCTTCCGTATTTTTCGATACGTCACCTTCCGCACCGCCTTCGCCAGCCTCACCGCCTTGTTCACGGCTCTGATCGTCGGGCCACTCGTCATCGGGCGACTGCGTGATTTCCAGATCGGCCAATACATCCGCGAAGAAGGTCCCAAGGCGCATCAGAAGAAAGCCGGTACGCCCACGATGGGCGGCCTGCTGATCGTGATCGCCATCGTCGTTCCCACGCTGCTGTGGGCGGATCTCAGCAATCGCTTCGTCTGGATCGCCGTTTTTTCCGTCTGTGCCTATGCGGCCATCGGATTCACCGACGACTACACAAAAGTGACGCATCGCCGCAACCTTGGTCTCACCGGACGCGCCAAGCTTGGCCTGCAGATCGCGACCAGCATCATCATTGCCTCCATGTTGATTGCCATGCAGACCTACGGCATGTACTCGACCAAGCTGATCGTGCCATTCTTCAAGCAGTTTCATCCCGATCTGGTCGTTGGAGCGCTGGAGCGCAATCCGCATCTCTGGCCTCTCGCATTTCTGCCATTCATGGGGTTCGTAGCGCTTGTCATCGTTGGCTCCAGCAACGCGGTAAATCTTACGGATGGCCTGGATGGCCTGGCGATCGGCTGCACTGTGATCGCTGCTGGCGCTCTCACGGTGCTGACCTACGTCAGCGGTCATGCGACGTTCGCAACCTATCTGGAACTTCAGCGCATGCCGCAGGTCGCGGAGTTAACCGTTTTTTGCGGGGCCATGGTCGGCGCCTCCATCGGATTTCTCTGGTACAACGCGCATCCGGCGGAAGTCTTCATGGGAGACGTTGGTTCGCTCGCTCTCGGCGGAGCCATCGGAACCGTCGCCGTCATGGTGAAGCAGGAATTGTTGTTGCCCTTCATCGGAGGAGTCTTCGTGATCGAAGCGCTCTCCGTCATCCTGCAAGTCGGCTCGTACAAATTGCGCAAGAAGCGGATCTTCAAGATGGCTCCAATCCACCACCATTTCGAATTGCTGGGATGGTCCGAATCCAAAGTGATCGTGCGCTTCTGGATCGCGTCGTTGGTATTCGCATTGTTTGCCCTCACAACACTCAAGCTCCGGTGAGAATTGTCGATTTTTGATTGTTGAATAAAGCCCGGCCTGCCTCAGATGCGATAAGATTTCCAATCAACGATCGAAATTCAACAATCGAATGGAACTGAACGGTAAACGCGTGCTGGTGGTCGGCCTGGGGAAATCCGGGGTAGCCTCGGCGCTCTTTCTGAAAAAGCACGGAGCCAGAGTCGCGGTTTCTGATACCAAGAGCGGCGACGAGCTGCGCAACGAGATTCCGGTGCTGCTCGATCACGGAATCAGCGTCGAGACTGGAGGCCATGGAGAGCGCACGTTTCGCGGGCAGGATCTGATCGTCGTTTCGCCCGGAGTTCCGGTCGATGCTCCACCGCTCGTCCAGGCGCGCTCACTCGGCGAAAGCGTCATCGGAGAGGTCGAACTCGCGGCTCAATTTCTGCCCGGTCCGATCGTTGCCATCACCGGATCCAACGGCAAGACAACCACGACCACCCTCGCAGGCGAAATAATGGCAGCCGGCGGGTTCCCGACCCTCGTCGGAGGGAATATCGGGACCCCCGCGATTTCGCTCGCCGAACACGCGGCCAAGGAAACCGTCATCGTGCTGGAAGTCTCCAGCTTCCAGCTTGAAACCATCGCGACGTTTCGCCCGAAGGTCGCCGTCGTCCTCAACGTCACCCCTGATCATCTGGACCGGCATCGTACGCTTGATGCTTACGTAAATGCGAAGGCCCGCATCTTTGAGAATCAGCAGCCGGGTGACTTCGCCGTTCTCAACGAGGATGATCCAACGTGCGTCACCTTAGCCGCGCGGACGAAGGCCCAGGTCTTCTGGTTCAGCCGCCATAAGGAAGTGCGCCAGGGGGCATGGGTGCGCGACGGCAAGATTCTGTTCCGCGACGCAAACGGCCAGTGCGAAATTCTCGACGTCGCCGATATTCCGCTGAAGGGCGCGCACAATCTCGAAAATGTCCTGGCTGCCGTTTGCGCCGGAGCCCTGATGGGCTGCGCTCCCGAAAAAATCCGGAAAGCCGTCCGCGATTTCAAAGCGGTTGAGCACCGGCTGGAATTTGTCGCGTCGATCCGCGGCGTCGATTATTACAACGACTCCAAGGCCACCAATGTAGACGCGACGATCAAGGCGCTGGAGTCATTTCCGGCAAACATTCATCTGATTCTCGGCGGCAAGGACAAGGGCAGCGACTACACCGTACTTAACGACCTTCTGCGGAAGCGTGTAAAACGCGTCTATACGATCGGAGCGGCCGCGGCCAAGATCGAATCGCAGATCGTTTCCGCCAAAGACGGCGGCCCGGAACTCGTCCACGCTGAAACCCTCGACAACGCCATCCGCAAAGCCAACGCCGCCGCACTGCCGGGAGACATCGTTCTTCTGGCCCCGGCTTGCGCCAGCTTCGATCAGTTCAAAAGCTACGAACATCGCGGGAAGGTTTTCAAAGAAGTGGTTCGCTCGTTGAACTAAGCATTGTTCACGACGGAGCCACGAAGACACTGAGAGGGCAAACCTAAGAAATTTCTCGGCTCCTCCGTGCCTCCGTGGTGAATTCCCAGGCGCGTACCAAAACAATCAACAATCAAAATCCAACAATCAACAATTCTTCCTCACCGCTCCGTGGTGAAATAAGTGTCCCATGGCGAAGCGAGTGAGTGTCGACCGCTGGCTGTTCACTGTCACGATGCTGCTCGTGTTCGTCGGACTGGTGATGGTCTTTTCCGCGTCGGCCGTCATGGCGCGCGAGCGTTTCGGATCGCCCTACGCCTTTCTCTCCAAGCAACTGATTTGGGCCGTCGCCGGGCTCGCCGCTATGGTCGTGACGATGCGCGTCGACTACCGGCGTTATAAGAATCCGGCCCTGGTCTTTTCGTTCATGGGCGTGACCACGCTCCTGCTGATTTCGGTCTTTTTTCTCGACCGTTCGCATAACACGCATCGCTGGATTCACGCCGGGGGTTTCTCGTTCCAGCCCTCCGAACTCGCGAAGCCGGTCTTGATCCTGTTCCTCGCCTACTTTCTCGAGAGCCGCGGCAAGACTATGGACGACGTCCGCAACACGCTCATTCCCGCCGCTGCTCCAGTCCTGGTCTTCCTCGGTCTCATCGTCCTGCAGCCGGATCTCGGCACCGCGATCGCCTGCGCCAGCATCGCCGCCTGTATTCTCTATGTCGCGGGAATGCGGATGCGCTACTTCGGATACGCCTTCGCTGCTGCTCTCCCGCCGCTTTACTTCCTGATCTTTCATGTTGCGTGGCGCCGCGACCGCATCCTTGCGTTCCTTAATCCCTACGCCGACCGGCAGGGCAGCGGATTCCACATCATCCAGTCGCTGATCGCGGTCGGCACGGGAGGCGTCACCGGCGTCGGCCTGATGGAAGGGAAGCAGAAGCTGTTTTATCTACCCGAGCCGCATACCGACTTTATTTTTGCCGTGACCGCGGAAGAACTCGGGCTGGTCGGAGCAGTTTTCGTTGTGACTCTGTTCGCCATCTTTCTATGGCGCGGCATGCGTGTTTCCTGGCGGACGGGAGACCTGTTCGGCCGCTACCTCGCCGTGGGAATCACCAGCATGGTCGTCCTGCAGGCCTTCATCAACATCAGCGTGGTGCTCGGGATGATGCCCACCAAAGGTATTCCACTGCCGCTCGTTTCCTATGGCGGATCGTCTCTATTCGTGACGCTGGCCTGCATTGGCGTGCTGCTGAACATCACCAAGCAGACCGAATGACCTTCGGCCACAGATCCACACGGATTCACACAGATTGTTCAGCAGTCATTCGTGGTTTATCAGTGAGAATCCGCGTGAATCCTTGGCCGCTTGTTTCTGGTTTATAGTCAGCTCATGCGCGCAATCCTGGCGGGCGGAGGCACGGGCGGGCACGTGATCCCGGCGCTCGCCATCGCCAACCAGCTCAAAAGAGACTACAACGCGGAATGCATGTTCATCGGCACGGCACGGGGTATCGAGAATCGCCTCGTTCCTGCTGCCGGATATCCGCTGCAACTCGTTCGCGTAGGCGCGCTCAAGAACGTCAGCCTGATGACGCGCCTCAAAACTTCATTCGATCTGCCGCGCGCCGTTTGGGACGCCGGTCACATGTTGAACGAATTCGCGCCTGACGTTGTGATTGGCGTCGGCGGATATGCATCAGGCCCGACCATGCTTTCTGCAGTGTTGAAGCACATCCCGACGCTGGCCTTCGAGCCCAACGTCGTGCCCGGATTCGCCAACCGCATGGTCGCCAAATTCGTATCGGGGGCGGCGGTTCATTTCGAAGAGAGCGCGAAATATTTCCGCCACGCCGAGGTTACGGGCGTTCCCGTGCGTCAAGCATTTTTCGAAATTCCCGCCAAGCGCGGCGGAACGCCAACTGTTCTTGTCTTCGGCGGAAGCCAGGGTGCGCACGCCATCAATGAGGCTGTGTTCCGCTGCCTGCCCGTCTTGCAGCGCGAAGCGCCGGGCATCCACATCATTCATCAGACCGGAGAGCGTGACTATAATGACGCTCTGGCGGCCTACAAGTCGCACCACGAGTCGGCCGAAGTCTTCAGGTTCATCGAGGACATGCCGGGCGCATTCGCCCGAGCCGACCTGGTTGTGTGCCGTTCGGGAGCGAGCACAGTAGCCGAGATCGCAGCCGCAGGGAAGCCGGCCGTGTTCGTTCCATTTCCGCGCGCGGCAGACGACCATCAACGCGTCAACGCGGAAGCGCTCGCGAAGCATGGCGCCGCCGTCGTCGTCGAGGAATCGAAACTTGAAGGCGTCTGGCTGGCCGAGACGATCGCCGTTTTGTTGCAGGATCCGCACCGTCTGCGCGAGATGGGCGAAGCGGCGCGAGCCCTGTCGCATCCAAACGCAGCGCGGGATATTGCGGCAATGGCGGCACGGGTCGCAGGAATTGAGGGAATTGAGTAATTGGGTAACTTGGTAATTGAGTAATTGTTGTGGCCTCACAGTGTGCCCTGCTGCAATATTCCGAAGGCGGGATTTTTTAAAATTGCCCAATCACTAAATTACCCAATTACCCAATTTTTTCTATGTTCGCAAAAATCCAACGCATCCATTTCGTGGGCATCGGCGGGATCGGCATGAGCGGCATTGCCGAGGTCCTGCTGAATCTTGGCTATAAAGTCTCCGGCTCCGATCTGAAGGGCTCCGCGGTCACGCAGCGCCTCGCCAGCCTCGGAGCCGCTACGTTCGAAGGCCACCGCGCCGAAAACATCGCTGGTGCCGAGGTGGTCGTCACCAGTTCGGCAATCGCCAAGGACAATCCGGAAGTTACCGAGGCACACAAACTGCACATCCCGGTGATCCAGCGCGCCGAGATGCTTGCCGAACTGATGCGCCTGAAATACGGCATCGCCATCGCGGGTATGCATGGCAAGACTACGACCACATCGATGGTCGCAGCCGTACTCGCCGCCGGAGGCCTCGACCCGACCGTTGTCGTCGGAGGTCGCGTCGACGCCATGGGTTCCAATGCCCGCCTCGGCAAGTCACACTATCTGGTCGCCGAGGCAGATGAGAGCGACCGTTCTTTCCTCAAGCTCTCCCCGATCCTCTCGGTCGTAACGAACATCGACCGCGAGCACATGGACAGCTATCGCAACATGCGCGACGTGAAGAACACCTTTCTCGACTTCATGGATCGCGTCCCGTTCTATGGAATGATCGTCGCCTGCAACGACGATCCACTGCTGCGTAAGCTGATTCCCGAGGTGCAGCGCCGCATCGTCACCTACGGCACGAAGCGTGGTTCCGATTTCCTGATCAAGTCGGAGGAGACGAAGAGGGAAGGCAGCGGAGATTCACGTCCATACAGCCGGTTCCATGTGACGTATCAGAAACGCGATCTCGGCGAGTTCACGCTGCACGTTCCGGGCGCACATAACGTGCTCAATGCCACCGCCGCGATTGCAGTCGGGCTGGGTCTCGACGTTGAAGTCGAGGCGATCCGCTCTGCGCTCGACCAGTTCCG
>DATJOA010000238.1:0-17476 GCA_035507635.1 Candidatus Acidiferrales bacterium | reverse complement strand
TAAACGTCGCCAGCGTATTTCCCTCCTCGTCATACTGGTTGATGATGAACGTTCCTGAAAGCGTGTTCCCGTCTTTCGACAGTGTCAGCGTCTCGCGAATATTGGCTAGCCCCAGCGGACTCGTCGTGCTCGTGCTCTGGTCCCAGCTGATGGCGTAATGGTTCAGCTTGTATGTTGATCCGCCAACGTTCTCCCATACGCCCATGCAGAAGCTCTGCGTCTCGGGATTGCGCGACGAGTTCATCATCTCGGTATTGTCACTGTGCCATTGGGCTGTTCCCTGGTCGAATACCTCGCTTCCCATCAGAAGCTGGAACCTCCAGAACCCCACAATTGGATCCGTCGACGACGAAGTCTCAATCAGCCGCGCCGAATTTCCCCCCGGCTCCCAAGCCTGCCGATGCAACTTCGCCTTCGGTACCGCACCTCCCGGGCATTGGGCAAAGGCCGTCGCCGTTAGCAACGCTCCTGCCAGCAGCAGCCCAAAAGTCTTGGCAATGTTCTGAATTCTTGTGTTCATTTCAATCTCCTCTGAAATTTCGGACGTGCGCCGCGTATCCTGCCTGCGATCGCCCCTCCGCACAATACAGCCTCGGTAAAGATTGGGTGAAGTCGAGATGAAGCGATAAGCCCTGTGTAACCAACAGCTTCACGACAAATTTCGGGACTAGTGATATAGTTTCCGCCACGTCTTGGGGCACGGACTGGGGCTCATCCGTGTATACATTCTCGGAATTCGACCTCGATGCCTCCCGCTTCGAGCTGCGGCGCAACGGTCGTGTCCTCAAGCTCGAACGCATTCCGATGGAATTGCTGATCCTTCTTCTCGAGAAGGACGGCAACGTTGCCACCCGTCAGGAGATCATCGACCGTCTCTGGGGCAAAGACGTCTTCGTCGATACCGAACACGGTATCAACACTGCCATCCGCAAAGTCCGCCAGGTGCTGCGCGACGACCCCGACCAGCCCCGCTTCGTTCAGACTGTTACTGGCAAGGGATATCGCTTCGTCGCCCTGATCGAGAAAGAGAATCCCAACGCCGCGCCTTCTCTTCAAGACGCTTCCGCATCCCAACCCTCGCCGCAGCAGGCTGCCGCACCTCCGGGCCGCCGCGACCTTTGGTGGCTCACGGCCCTCGTCGCGACCGTGTTGCTTGCCGTCGCCGGAACGGTCGTCTTCAACCTGGCCGGATTCCGCGATCGCGTCTTCGCCGCTCATAGCGTCGGCCCGATTCACTCCATGGCCGTTCTTCCTCTGGCCAATCTTTCGGGAGACTCTTCTCAGGACTACTTCGCTGACGGCATGACCGACGAACTCATCACCGCCCTCGCTCAAAATCATTCTCTGCGCGTGATCTCGCGAACCTCCACCATGCAGTACAAAGCCGTCAACAAGCCTCTGCGGGAGATCGCCCAGTCCCTCGGCGTCGACGGCATTCTCGAAGGGTCAGTGAGCCGCTCTGGCGATCGGGTCCACGTCAATCTCCAGTTGATCTACGCTCCAACCGACACCCACATCTGGGCCCAAAGCTTCGACCGCAACCTGAACACCGCGATGTCTCTGCCCGATGAGCTTTCCCAGACCATCGCATCCGAAGCCAAAGTTGATGCCGCTCCTCCAAAACCCGCGAAAACCATCAATCCCGAAGCCCACGACGCATACCTCCGTGGCCGCTATTTCTGGTTCACCTTCAACGTGGCGAACACTCTTCCCTATTTCGAAAAGGCTATTCGACTTCAGCCTGACTACGCTGCGGCCTGGAGCGGCTTGGCCGATACTTATGCCCTCGAGGGAATGACTGATCGTTCCCCTCTCGAAGTCACGGATAAGGCCCACACCGCGGCGCTCAAGGCCCTCGAACTCGACCCTTCGCTCGCCGAAGCTCACCACTCAATGGCTGGGTGGTACCTCTTCTACGCTTGGGATCCCGCCCGCGCCGAAATTGAATTGCGACGCGCCCTCGAACTCGATCCCAATTCCGCTGAAGCTCACCATCTTCTGTCCTATATCTTGGAGACGCAGCATCGCTACTCCGAAGGCGAAAGCGAAGCCAAGCGTAGCGTCGAGCTTGATCCTTTTATTCATCCTTGGGAACTTGGCGCCTTCTACATCGGCGAACGCAAATTCGATGACGCCATCTCCGAGCTGAAAATGCAGATCCTCGCCCATCCACAGGACTCAGACATAGCGAACACAATATCCAAGGCATATTGGCTGAAGGGGATGTACAAGGAGTCCCAAGCCGAGATGGAGCGCGCACTTTCCATTCAGGGAGACCTCACACGCGAAGCGGCTGCTCACAAAGCCTGGGTGACTGGTGGAGAACGCGCTGTCGAACGTTGGGGTGTTGCCAACATCAAGGCGACGGCCCACAAGCAGTACTTCGAAACTGAATTCGTCGCCAGCATCATCGCCTTTACCGGCGACAAAGACGAAACAATGAAGTACCTCGAAGCCAGCTATCGCAACCACGACCCCGACCTCATCTTCATTCAGGACGAGCCCCTTTTCGACTTCCTCCATTCCGACCCGCGCTATCAGGCGCTAGTGCGCAAGATGGGCCTCCCCCTCGCCCAATGATCCCTATGTGGCGGCGGATGCATTCGTCTGCCCCGCGGGCGGAGCGAGCGTGCCCGCGCCTGGAGCCAGCAATATCCACACAGTGACCGCCGCCGCGCTCGTCCGCGGCAAGATCCATGTGGGGACAGCCGCCCTCGGCTGTCCAGCGGCGCAGATTCACCGCGCCGCGGCGCTTTTGTTTCCTCCTGGTACCCGCACCAGAAGCCGAAGCAAACCCAATGCGATTTCCCGAAACCCAAAAGCCGGATGCCGAAAGCCGATATAATGTCCTGTAACGTGGGTTGGGTTCACCCTCGCTCCCTTGCTTAAACGAATCCGCCTCGTTGCGCATTTTTAGACCTCCGAAGGAGTCCGAATGGCAATCCAGAAGACCGACAAAATCTGGCATAACGGCAAACTCATCAACTGGGACGACGCCCACATTCACGTCATGTCGCACGTCGTCCACTACGGCTCTTCGGTCTTCGAAGGAATACGCTGCTACGAACTACCCAGCGGGCCGGCTATTTTCCGCGCCACCGAACACATGCAGCGCCTCGTCGACTCAGCCAAGGTCTATCGTATGGATATTCCTTTCACCCGCGACGAACTACTCAAAGGAATGCTCGAGACCGTCGGGCACAACGGCGCGTGGCCCTGCTACATCCGCCCAGTCGTTTTCCGCGGATACGGCGACGCCGGCGTCAATCCCCTGAACTGCCCAGTCGAGGTCTATATCTGCAACTATCCTTGGGGGAAATATCTTGGCGGCGAGACCGACGGCTGCGATGTCTGTGTCTCCTCTTGGACCCGTCTCGCTCCGAACACGCTCCCGGCTATGGCCAAGGCCGGCGCGAATTACATGAACTCCCAGCTCATCAAAATGGAAGCCCTCGCCAACGGATACGTCGAAGGCATCGCGCTCGACGCTAATGGATTCGTGAGCGAAGGCTCGGGCGAGAATATTTTTCTGGTGCATCGCGAGAAGCTGATCACCGCCCCGCTGGGCAATTCGGTCCTGCCCGGCATAACCCGCGACTCGATCCTGACCATCGCCCGCGATCTCAATATCCCGGTCGTCGAGCAGATGATTCCCCGAGAAATGCTCTACATCGCCGACGAAGCCTTCTTCACCGGCACGGCCGCCGAAGTCACCCCGATCCGTTCTGTCGACAAAATCAAGGTCGCCAAAGGCGGCATGGGCCCGATCACCAAGGCGCTCCAGAAGGAGTTCTATGCCATCGTCCGCGGCGAAAAGAACGACCGCTATGGATGGTTGACTCCCGTCCCGGTGCGCAGCAAACAACCGGTCGGCGTATAATCCTCGACGTTCGATCAAAAGGTCACTACGAGGGGCGCGGCCTGCGCCCCTTGCAACATTTCAGCCCGGAAACAGACAAAACAATTTCACGGAAGGAGAACTACCTATGTCCCATGGAATGACTCCCGAGTTTGCTCTTGGATATTGCGCGATGATGCTAGACGGCATTCAGCGCGAAGTAGACATCACGAAAAAAGTAATTGCCGCGGTCCCGGATGACCGCTCCGATTACCGCCCTGATCCGCATGCTCGCACCGCCAAAGAGCTCGCGTGGCATATCGCGAATACCGACGTCCAGTTTCTCGACGGCATCGCCGATATGAAGTTCACGATGGAAAGTCCCGAAACCAAGCCGCAGACCAGTGCGGAAGTTGCGGCTTGGTATGACGAGAACATGAAGCGCGGATTGGCTCGAGTAGCCGCGATGTCAGCGGAGCAACTAATGACTCCGGTCAGCTTTGCCGGCATTTTCAATTTTCCGGCAGTGGTATATCTGAGTTTCCTCAACAATCACAGCATCCATCATCGCGGAGAGCTCGCCACTTACCTTCGCCCGATGGGATCAAAGGTTCCCTCGATCTACGGAGGCAGCTTCGACGAGCCTTTCCAAATGCCCGAACCAGCCGAAACCGCCGCATAGTCAGCGATCTTGCAGTAGGAAAGCCGCCCGTCCAGGGCGGCTTTTTCGTGCGAAGAAAAGAGCATGTGGGGGCAGCCGCCTTCCGCTGCCCAGCGGAGCGAAGCTCCGCGGCCCCACAATCAGGAAAATCCTGTATGGCATCCTCGACGCCACCTTGAAATTATGCTGGGTCTTTGATTTCCCGGCGATTGGAAGCGCTACTCCGGCAATTCGCCCGAAGTCCCCGCGATTTGCCCTCCAAAGAGGACGGTTCATTCTCTTCTAAGCATCACGCCGATTCGAGGCTTGCGGAGACAGTGGAGTTGACGACTCAACCAGGACGCAAAAGCCGATGACAGAGGAGAACCCTCTCATCCGGCAAGTCGACCAGTTTATTTTCGAACAGATCGACACCGTTCCTCATCTCGAGGCGCTACTCCTCGTCTGGAACCACCGCCCGAAGGCTTGGTCGACCAGCGAGATGGCCTCGGCGCTCTACGTTCCCAAAGATCTCGCCGCCAGAATCCTGCGCGACCTCGCCCAGCGCGGCTTGGTTCAAGAAATTCCGCCCGATACGGGCCAATTCGCGTATCATTCCGCGTCCCTCAACCAGGACACTTTGATCTCGCAAGTCGATGCGACGCACCGGCGTGAACTGATTCGCATATCGAGAATGCTGCACGCTAAGGCGCCATCGTCTCTGCGGGATTTCGCTCGCGCGTTCCGGTTCACCAAGGAGAAACAGTGATATGGGTCCAGCGGTCTACATACTCGGCTCACTGACAACCCTCATCTGCGCCGTCTTGCTCCTGCGCGGATATTTCCGCAGCCGCACGCGCTTGCTCCTCTGGAGTGCCCTCTGCTTCTTCGGGCTCGCATTCTCGAATCTACTCACTTTTCTGGATTTGGTGCTCCTTCCGAATATAGATCTATACCTCTGGCGCTTGAGCACTGCGGCCGTCGCCATGTTGATCCTTGTCTACGGCTTGATTTGGGAGGGCGAATGACACAAGTGCAGGGATTTCTGTTGGGAGTCGTCTCTATTTCTTCTCTCATCGCCAGCCTCTTTTTTCTGAAGTTCTGGAAAAAGACCCACGACTCGCTCTTTCTCGCCTTTTCCATCGCCTTTTTCATCGAAGGAATAAACCGCATCGCAACCCTGCTAACACAGCACCCAAACGAAGGCAGTCCCTGGATCTACACCGTGCGCCTCTTCGCCTTCCTCATCATCCTCGCAGGCATTCTCCACAAGAATTATGGCGCCCACGATAAGACTCCGTAGTCGCCTCGACGGTCATTGTCGTCATTGTCATCAACCCATCATTGTCATCTCGACCGGAGCGAGCGTTCCGCGAAGCGAAACACTACGCGGAGTGGAGAGACCTTTTGTTTCACGCGCAGCTTCAAGAAACCTCACACACCCGGAGGTACCCACCGCATCGCTCACTAACGTAACGCTCGACATGTGCACGTCATCACAGCCATCACTTGCTTCCATGAGTGAAATATAAGCAGAGGATGCGGGAATGCGGGAAATCCGAAGAATCCTCCAATTAGGCGTCCTGCTCACGACCATGGCCGTCCCGGCCATAGCCAGCGGCCCCTTCGTCGTGTTCCCTCAAGCCGGAGAGCTCGTTTCACCCGACCACCGGTTCACCGTGCGCAACGTAGACCCCGCCGACCCCGGGTCCGAATTCGTGGGGACCTTCCATTCCCTCTGGCTCACCGACCTGTCGACCAACCGCTCGCGCAAGCTCTGTGACTATGTCGGGGTCGCCGCCGTCGCGTGGTCGCGCAGCGATCAGATCCTGGTCACGCAGTATCTCAGTAAGAAAACATCGCGGGTGCTCGTATTTCCGGTATCCGCCGCCCAGGATCCCTTTGTTCTCGATCAGCCCGGCATGGTGCAGATGCTCCCCGCTGAACTCCGCGACACCCTTCGCCAGAACGATCACGTCTTCATCGAAGCCTCGCGCATGGATGACGCAATCCTCTATCTCACAATCTGGGGCTACGGACAGCACGATCGAAACGGATTCCGCTGGTCCTGCCAGTACAATCTCCGCGAATCCAGTCTCGCCTGCAAGTCCCACGCCACTCCAAAGTAGCCGCCAGCGAACCGGCGCGCGCCAGCCCAACGAACAGGTTCCTTCGACTCACAAATCTATTCCCTGTTCCTCGGCCTCGAACCCTTGCACTCCAAGGTATCTGCCCGATCTCCTGCGGAAGGCCGTTACCTAGGTCATCTTGGGTAAGGTGACGATTCCGGCGATCATGCTTAGAGACGAAGCCACAACTGGCTTCGAGGACCAACTCCGCATGAATATCGATGATCTCCTGCGAATTGCGACGGAACGGCGAGCCAGCGACTTGCACCTGAAGGTGGGAAACTATCCCCACCTCCGCATTGACGGCGAACTTGCGCCGTTGACTGATCAGCCCCGCATCAGCGCCGAAGATATGCTGAACATGGCCTTCAGCATGATGTCGGCCCGTCAAAAGCAGAAATTCAAAGAGACCACCGAAATCGACATGGCCTATGGCGTCGCCGGCCTCGGGCGCTTCCGTGTCAACATCTTTCAGCAGCGCGGCAACGTGGGACTCGTCCTCCGCGTTATTCCCACCAAGATTCGCGCCCTCGACGAACTCTTTCTGCCCAAGGTCGTCGAGCAGATTTGCGACATGCCGCGCGGCCTCGTCCTCGTCACCGGCGTCACTGGTTCCGGTAAGTCCACGACGCTGGCCGCGATGGTCGATCGCGTGAACTCCTCCCGCGCCGAACACATCGTCACCATCGAGGACCCAATCGAATTCCTCCACCGCGACAAAAAAGGGTACGTCAATCAGCGCGAAGTCGGCGTCGATACGCCATCATTCGGAGCTGCGCTCCGTGCCTCTTTGCGTCAGGATCCCGACGTCATCCTCGTCGGCGAAATGCGAGACCTGGAGACGATTTCAACGGCGCTTCACGCCGCTGAAACCGGCCACATGGTCTTCTCCACGTTGCACACCCTGGACGCCGTCGAGACCATCAACCGCGTGATTTCCATCTTTCCCCCGCCCGAGCAGAAGCAGATTCGTATGCAGCTCGCCGCGGTAATGCGCGCCATCGTCAGCCAACGACTGGTCCGCCGCTGCGATGCCGAAGGCCGCGTACCGGCAGTCGAAGTCATGATCAATACCGCGTACATCCGCGAATGCGTGCTGGTTCCGGAAAAGACGCGCTCCATTCGCGACGCGATCTCGGCCGGCACCTCGCAATACGGCATGCAGACCTTCGACCAGTCGCTCTGGGATCTCTTCCAGGCCGGCCTAATCAACTACGAAACGGCACTCGACAATGCCTCTAACGCCGACGACTTCAAGCTGCGTATGCAGGGCATCGCTTCAACTGCCGACATCTCCCGCCAATCCATGCAGTCCGCAGGCTTCGGCGGAAGATAGGAAGCTAAGTGGTTTCAGGGTTTCAGGGTTTCAAGGTTTCAATGAGGGCGCGAGCAATCGCGCCCTTTCTTCTTGGAAAAATGAATATCGCCGAAAACGCAGAGTACGCAAGAAGGAAAAAAGAAAATCCCGATCAAATGATGCAAGAGGAAAACCTGTTGCGAGGGGACTTTTTCTATCTAATCCTCCTCCGCGTACTCTGCGTCCTCGGCGGTATTCATGTGTGTTCGTGAGAACTGGTATTGTTAGTTGATGTCCTTCTCGCGTCCCAAGCGAAAGACTTACTCTGAGGACGAACTCTACGAATACGCCGTCGGAGCCTTGGCCCGCCGCATGCGCACTGTAGCTGAGTTGAAGCGGCTGATGCGCGCCCGAATCGAAGATCCGGAGTCCGATTATGCCGTCACTCTTGTCGAACTCGTCATCCGCCGTCTGAAAGATCAGGGATACCTCAACGACTCCAAATACGCGGCCTATTATTCAAGCATGCGCCGCGACGGACAGAAATTTGGCCGCGGGCGCGTGATCACCGAACTCAAGACGCGCGGCGTGCATGCCTCCGTCATCGAGAAAGAAGTGGAGGCTGCGTACAGTGGAGTCAACGAAGAAAAGCAGGCCCGTGAATATCTGCGCAAGAAGCGCCTGGAGAAACCAAAGGATCAGAAAGAAGCGGCCCGTATCTTCCGCCAACTAGCGCGCGCAGGCTTCGCCATGCGGACAATCTTCGCCATCCTCAAAAAGTGGGACGTCGAAGAAGAAATGCTCACAGCCCTCGAAGAAGAACGGGAAAGCTGACATCATTGAGTAATTGGGGAATTTGGCAATTGAGTAATTGAAAATCCCTGGCGCGCCGAGAAATGACCGACCGAAGCCTGCGTCAGCACTCAATTTCCCAATTACTCAATTTCTAAAATTACCCCGATTACCAAATTACAAAATCAGTATGTCCCAATTCCACATTGCACTCGCCTCCCGGATTGCGCCATACTCCTATGACCCTAAGTCGACTCGAAGGAGGAAGCCTATGAAAGCAAAGCTGGCAGGGATACTTGCGGGCGTTTTGTTGTTGGCCGTTCCACTCATGATCGCGCAGGACTCGGGCAGCGCCGACAAAAAAGGCGTCGGCACCGAAATGAAGGACGCGACCAAAACGGCCACCAAAGATACCAAGAAGGGCGCCAAGACCGCGACCAAAGATACGAAGACCGCGGCGAAGAAAACAGGTCACGCTTCGAAGACCGCGATGAAGGATACGGAGAAGGGCACCAAGACCGCGGCCAAAGACACGAAGAAGGGTGCGAAAACTGCCACGAAAGATACCGAGAGGGCCGCGCACAAAACAGACACTGCGGCAAAAAAGACTGGCAGCGCCATGAAGAAGGGCGTGAAAGACACAGGCCACGACGTCAAGAAGGGCGCCGAAAAGACGGGCGATGCTCTGAAATAGCGTTCCCCAAACCAGCGCTGAAAAATCGACCACAGAGGAAAAAAGATGGCCTCTGTGGTCGAATGTTTTTTGGTAGCGACAACCGCCTCGCGCGTCCGGCGGAGCGAAGTGACGCCGTGTCTTTCCGCAAGAATCCTCCTCCGTGCCTCCGAGATGAAATCCGAGCTCTAGCCGATTTTCCGCCCCAGCATTTAAAATCCTTAGTCCACATCGGACAGGAGCCCAACCGTGATCCCGCGCTATACGCGCCCTGTGATGGCCCGCATATGGAGCGACGAAAATCGCTTCCGCACATGGCTTGCCGTCGAAGTCGCCGCCACTGAAACCCTCGCCGAAGCCGGACTCGTCCCCAAAGACGCGGCCAGGGCCATCAAGGAACGCGCTGACTTCCGCGTCGAGCGCATCCACGAAATCGAGGCCGAGGTCCGCCACGACGTCATCGCCTTCACCACCGCAGTCGCCGAAATCGTCGGCCCGCACGCCCGCTGGTTCCATTATGGACTCACCTCCAACGATGTCGTCGACACGGCGCAGGCCCTTCTGATCCGCCAATCCAACGAGGTCATCGCGCAGGATCTCCAGCGCCTTGCCGAAGTTCTCGAACGCCGCGCCTGGGAGTTCAAAGACACTCCCATGGTCGGACGCACGCACGGCATTCACGCCGAGCCCATCACCTTCGGATTCAAGCTCGCGAACTGGTATTCCGAAACGCAGCGAAACATCGCCCGCTTCCTCGCCGCCGCCGAAGACATGCGCGTTGGAAAATTCTCCGGAGCCGTCGGCATCTTCGCCCATCTCACGCCCGAACTCGAAGAAAGAATCTGCGCCCGTCTTGGACTCAAAGCCGCAGCCGTCTCTTCCCAAGTCATCCAGCGCGATCGTCACGCGCACTATCTCGCCACGCTCGCCGTCATCGCCTCCACACTCGACAAGATCGCCACCGAGATCCGCCATCTTCAGCGCACCGAAGTCCGCGAAGCCGAGGAGTTCTTCAGCGAAAAGCAGAAGGGATCCTCCGCCATGCCGCACAAGCGCAACCCTGTCACCCTCGAGCAGATCAGCGGCCTGGCACGCGTCGTCCGCTCCAACGCCCAGGCCGGATTCGAGAATGTCGCCCTCTGGCACGAGCGCGACATCTCGCACTCCTCCGTCGAGCGCGTCGTCCTTCCCGACTCCACCACGCTCACGGACTACCTGCTCACCAAGACCGCCAACATCATCGACACGATGTTCGTTTATCCCGACCGCATGCGCGCCAATCTCGAGTCCACGCGCGGCCTCATCTTCAGCGGACAACTTCTCCTCGACCTCGTCGAACACGGCGTGAGCCGCGAAGACGCGTACCGCATGGTCCAGTCGCACGCCATGCACGCATGGAAGGAAGGCCTCAACTTCCACGACCTCGTCCTCTCCGACAAAGAAATCACTAGCCGTGTCCCGCGCAAGACCATCGAATATGCCTTCGATCTCCCGCGCCAGCTGAAAAACGTGGGTAAGATCTTCGCCCGTGTATTTCCTAATAAGGACAGGCGAACAGAATCGGCACCAACGAAATCTGGCAAGAGGAAGAAAAAATAGCCTACAGAATACTCAGCAATCCTCGGCGCCTTTAGTGCCTGGTGCGTTGAAGGCATTGGATTCTGCAGCTTTCCCCTTACAGCCAATGCTGTACTCCTGCCGCGATTCCGTCGCCACGCAAACCCTCTGCGCCTAATGCGAATCGAATCCCCGGAGGTCGCAAACAATGTCACGAATCCCAGGGAAATTTCTAGTTACCCTGCTGCTCTTCTGCTTCGGCGCATTCACGCTCGCTCAAGCGAAATCGTCCGACGAGAACGGCAGCAACCCGTCCGAACTTCAGCGCGCCACCGAAACTATCCAAAACATCACAAGTGTCGCTCCCGATAAGGGCGTGCCCAACAACGTCCTCGAAGGCGCCAAGTGTGTCGCCGTGATTCCCAAACTCATTAAAGGAGCCTTCATCGTTGGAGGCGAGCACGGGACCGGCGTCGCCACCTGCAAGAACGCCGACAATGTCTGGAGCGCTCCAGCCCCCTTCTCGGTTTCCGGCGTTAGCTGGGGCCCGCAGATCGGCGGCAAGAGTACTGACCTAGTCATGTTCATCATGAATGACCAGGGCATGACCGACCTGCTCAAAGGACACATTAAGCTTGGCGCCGACATTTCCGCCGCCGCCGGGCCAGTCGGCCGCTCCGCCTCCGCCGATGCCGGATATAAAGCCGGAGTTCTCACTTACTCCAGCAGCAAAGGCGCTTTCATTGGCGCCTCCCTGAACGGAGCCGAACTCCAGCAGGACAACAAGGCCACCAAAGAGTGGTACGGCCACGAGATCTCCTTCAAGGACATCCTCGAAGGCAATGTCAAAGCCCCGAACGCTGAAGCCCGCGACTTCGTCAACGCCGTCCAAAACGCCAAGGAGACCGCCCAGAACCACTAACGGAAGAATCTAGGACAGAAAAAACAAAAACGCCCCACCCTTCTCACGCTTCCTGTGAGAGGGTGGGGCTTCTGATTTTCACCACCTGGAATCTGTTTTCGCCTCGACACTCGATGACGGGTTACTCACTAGTAGACATTGCTCAACTCGTCTTGGACACCTTCGTCATACTCCTACAGGGGTGACGACCGATCATCATCACCACGTGCTACCGAATTCCGCCCTGATTAGGAGCACCCGCTCGTGCTGCCGCAGCTCATGCAGCGGTAGCAACTGCCGTTTCTGGTCATGATGCTGCCGCAGAAGCTGCAAGTCGGAGCGTCTCCGAGATCCACGATGCTCGACAGTGCGTCGGCGGCGTGGACAGAGCCGGCCCGTGGCGATGAGTCGCGAGGCGAGAGCGGTTCTTGCGTGCTGGTCTCCGGAGTTTCAGGGCTCAGGACTCGGGACTCAGGACTCGCCTTCAGTCTGAGATTTTCGAAGAGCATCTGCTGCTGGCCGGTCAGAAACCGCAACTGCAGCCAGCGGAAGATGTAGTCCATGATCGACTTGGCGTATCCGATGTCCGGATTGCCCGACCAGCCGCTCGGCTCGAAACGCGTGTGAGCGAACTTCTCGCAGAACGTTCGCAGCGGAACTCCGTACTGCAATGCGAGCGAAACGGCGAGCGCAAAGCTGTCCATCAAGCCGCTGACCGTTGATCCTTCCTTCGCCATCTTCACGAACAGTTCGCCAGGATCGCCATTCGGATAGAGCCCGACCGTGACGTAGCCTTCGTGATCTCCGACTTTGAACTTGTGCGTGATCGAGGCGCGTTCTTCCTGCAGCTTGTGCCGCATGGCGCGCGGAGGAGCGTTGAGATCTTCTTCCTCCACGACAACCGCCTGAGCAGACGAAGCAGCTGCCGTCGCGTTACCTGCTTGCGCCGTCTTCGTTCCGGCAGCCGAGAGCGGCTGCGACTTCTTGCAGCCGTCGCGATAAATCGCGACCGCCTTCAGCCCAAGCTTCCACGCCTGCAGATACGCGTCCATGATGTCATCGATGGTCGCGTTCTCAGGAAGATTGACGGTCTTCGATATAGCCCCGGAGATAAACGGCTGCGCCGCCGCCATCATCCGCAGATGCCCGGTATAGTGGATCGACCGCGTCCCCTTCGCCGGCTTGAACGAACAATCGAACACCGCAAGATCATCGTCTTTAATGTGCGGCGCGCCCTCGATCGTCCCCGTAGCATCGATGTAGCTGACGATCGCGTCCGTCTGCTCATGCGTATAACCAAGCTTGAACAGAGCCGTAGGCACGGTGTTGTTCACGATCTTGATCATCCCGCCGCCGACCAGCTTCTTATATTTCACCAACGCCAAATCCGGCTCGATACCAGTAGTGTCGCAGTCCATCATGAAACCTATGGTTCCAGTTGGGGCTAGCACTGTTACCTGGCTGTTACGGTAGCCGTGCTTTTCGCCGTGCTGCAGGGCTTCGTCCCAGCACTGCTTGCTGGATTCGTAGAGATTGGTTGGGACGTTTCCTTTATTGATGCCGTTCACGCTGGCGCGGTGCATGCGGATTACATCGAGGAACGGTTCGCGGTTGATGTACCAGCCAGGGCAGGCTCCGCCGGGCATGGTGTTGGAACCAAGGTTCGTTTCCGCCAGAGTCTTCTTTGTTGGTTCGGTGGCCGGGACTAGTGGCTCGCATTGTTCGGCGATGCGGCTACTTTGCAGATATGCCTCGCCGCACATGATGGCGGTGACGCAGGCGGCATAGTCACGACCCGCGTCGCTGTCGTAGGGATGCCCGGCGGCCATCAGTAGTGCGCCCAGGTTCGCATAGCCGAGTCCGAGCGGACGATAGTCGTGCGAGTTGGCCATGATCGCTTGCGTGGGATATCCGGCATTGTCCACCAGAATTTCCTGCGCGGTGATCAGGATATCGACCGCGTGACGATAGGCCTCGACGTCGAACGTGCCGTTGGGCGCGAACTTCAGAAGATTCAGGCTCGCGAGGTTGCAAGCGGAATCGTCGAGGAACATGTATTCGCTGCAAGGATTCGACGCATTGATGCGGGCGGTGTTCTTCGACGTGTGCCAGCGGTTGACCGTCGTGTCGTACTGCATGCCGGGATCGCCGCAATGCCAGGTGGCTTCCGAAATTTTGTGCAGAAGATCTTTCGCTTTATAGGTCTGCACGACGGAATGATCGGTCACGCTGCGCGTCGAGTAATCGGTGTCGCGAACGACTGCATACATGAAATCGTCGGTCACGCGGACAGAGTTATTCGCGTTCTGGAAGAAGATGGAACTGTAGGCGTCGGAGTCAGGATGCGAGCCGTCGTATCCCATGGCGACGAGCGCATGCGCCTTGGCTTCTTCTTTCATCTTGCACTCGACGAAGTCCATGATGTCCGGATGGTCGACGTTGAGGATGACCATCTTCGCGGCGCGACGCGTCTTGCCACCGGACTTGATGACGCCGGCGAAGGCGTCGAATCCTTTCATGAAGCTGAGCGGGCCGCTGGCGGTGCCTCCGCCGGAAAGAGTCTCAGTCGATCCGCGCAGAGGAGAAAGATTCGTTCCCGTGCCGCTGCCCCACTTGAATAACATGCCTTCGGTCTTGGCGAGCGTGAGAATCGAGTCGAGCGAATCCTTCACCGAGTTGATGAAGCAGGCGGAACACTGTGGCTTGCTGTATCCGGTTAGGCCGAATTCGACCTGCTGCTTGGCCGCATTCCAGTGCCAGCTCTGCCCGTCGGAGTTGGGCTCGATGCGGTCGCATCCGACGTTGAACCAGACGGGCGAGTTGAAGGCGGCGTACTGGCGAACGAGGATATGCACCAGCTCATCGTGGAACGTCACAGCGTCATCAGCAGTGCGGAAGTAGCCCTGGGCATGTCCCCAGTCGCGGATGGTTTCAGCAACGCGGGAAACGAGCTGGCGGACTCCGGTCTCTCGATCGGGCGTGTTGAGCTTGCCATGCAGGTATTTCGAGGCGACGATGTTGGTCGCCGTCATGGACCAGTCTTTCGGGACTTCAACGTCCTTCTGCTCGAAGATTACGTTGCCGTGAGTATCGGTGATCGCGGCAGTGCGGGATTCCCATTCGACTTCGTCATAAGGAGAGACGCCCGGTTTGGTAAAGAGGCGGCGGAAGGAAAGGCCTGGGGCCTTCTTCTTCGCAGGAGCCTGCGTGGGGACCGACGGAGCGGCGGTCGTAGCGGTTTGGGTTTTGAGTTCGGGCATCGGGGACTCTCCTAATTAGATTCTATGGAACCAAGGCCGATTCGAGCGCTTGGCACGGGATCGGGTCGAGCTTTGCAGCGGCTAAAGCCGCAGTATCAGTTCAAATCTTCCGGCACGGCTAAAGCCGTTGTCGGATGCGGATCATTCGCCAATTCCCGGCTTTTCAGCCCCTTGCGGCTCCTCGTTCCAGTCCGGGTTAAAAGCCGGAGGGGAACGGGGACGGACAATTTATGTTGGTGGCGGCTCCGGAGGTTGCGGGCGGAGTCGCAGATAGGGTGGCGTTTACACTCGCTTCGCTTCCCTGGACAGCCAAAGCGGCCGTTCCCATACGATTCTCTTCTGCGGCCGGGGTCAGTTCCAACGAACTGGCGAAGTGCGGGCCGATGCCGGTTGGCTTCTCGGCGGAGTTGGCAATCCATTGATTAAGCGCGCTCGCGATGCTGCGGCGCTGGGAGGCCTCCTCGATAACGACAAAGCGAATAAAATAGCGTCCGGACTCGAGGCGGGTGCGCATCGGGTGCTGGCGCGACAGCATACGGTCAAGTACATAGGCCATATCATCGGCCTCATAAAATTGGGAAACCGCTAGCATGCGGCGGGCTTCGGATTCCGGATTCTCCGTCCCCGCACTCAGGATTTCTTCGGCTACGGCGAAAACTCCCGGCTTGCTCGGCACAAATAGAAGACTGTGATGCGATTCGCAGCGGAACCAGCGGGACCACTTGAGGCGACGATAGTCGAGAGGACGATCGAACCCATGGCGCGCAAGGGATTCGGAGACGAGACTCGTTAAACCTTCCATTTCGGGCTCCTGGACTCGGTTGCCACGGCAAAGACAAGGAAGTTTCCTCATCGATTGTCGGGCAGATACTGATTGCTACTGCCGGCCTGCTGCGCTGCTGTCGTACCCCGGGGGAGGACGGGGAACGGCCACCGCATTACTTCGGCTTCTGGCTTCCGCTTTCCAGCTTTCGCAAAACCCTTGGTTGACACTGGGCTTTCGCGTCGGTCATGCAGATTCCAGTAACCTTTTAAGTCGGCTTCGGTCTTCCGGCGTTCGGCTTCCAGAAGACCGAAGGCTGAACTTCACTCAACTCTAAAGGCTTGGGGCACCGGGCTTTACGGATCCAGACCCGGGCACCTTCACCCTTCCCGCCTGCGGTGGCCGAGTCACCTCTGGCTCGTTCCGTCCCACAGGATTTGTATCACCTCTCGAATTCCAGCCCCATTCCCGTGGGGTGAAATTTCCTGCTTGGGATTGCAAAATTACTCCTGCTTATTGTAGCTGTCAAGAGGGAAACACAATAGGTTGTATCCCTAGCAATGACGGGCTTGATGCCGGGATGGTGCCTTTTTTTCCACACAGAACTACAGTTTCAAGTTTCAGGTTTCGAGTTTCAGCTCAAAGTTTCAAGTTTCGCGTTTCGAGTTTCGAGAAAGAGGCCCTCGCGCTTGAACTTGAAACTCGAAACTTGAAACTGGCTCTGCCTACATCAGGCTGATCCGCGGAGGAGTCTCGCGTACCGGTTGCGGCGATTTGCGGCGAACGCGGACCGATCCGTTGGATTCGGGCTGGAGCGGATAATTGGCCTTGGCGTGAAAGCGGCTTCGCACCGTTTCAATCTTCAGCGGTTCGATGCGCAGGTCGCCAAGCTTAAGAGAGTTGTTGAGCTGGGAATTGATTTCGTTTGGGCTGGAATCGGAGCTGGCGGTTTCGGCTGGCAACATCGATACGTAGATATCCTCAAAGATCTGGCGTGGAGCGATGCTGAGCACGCCGTCGAAAGATTCGACGAGATAGTCGCCGCGGCGCCCGCAGTGCTGGCGCCCGAGATGATCGGTGAAGCTGAGAGTCGCGGTGAGCTGTTTTGCTTTGACGAGGAACCGAGTGCGGTACGTCTTCCATTCAGGGGATTTCATGGCGATATGACCTGGTGCTTTTTTGCTGAGACAACAACTTCGCTGCCGATCCTATTTGTCTTGCGGGACTTGGAACCAGCAGCTTTTTTTGTGTGAGGCGAAGGTGAATGTACGAGCGAAATGCTCCGGGGTCAATTCAGTATTTTTGGTGCAGCTTCTCGCACCCTTGCTTAAAGTGATGGGATCTTAGAATTTCCCTCCCCCAACTGCACTAGGGTATATTCTGTAGTTACCCCTCCCTAATTCACTCGGAAGCATTAGTCCCCTCGCCCGCCTCGGAACCGTTTCCGTCGTTTCTGCATTTCCTGTGCGGCGCCTGTGGATATTCCCCCTGCCTTTCGCCCCAATTTCGCCCATGCCTTTCTTCCCGAAATGAAAAACTGAATTTCCATGCGCCTCCGCCACCCCCAGAACTTGCACGACCGTTGGGGAAAACCCGTGAAATTCCCGGCCTCCATTTTCCTCAACT
>DATJOA010000237.1:0-45923 GCA_035507635.1 Candidatus Acidiferrales bacterium | reverse complement strand
GGGCCTAAGACGCCGGGCGCGCCATGGCCGGGGCCTGCCAGGAAAATCATGTCGAGATCGTACTTCTTGATCAACCGATTCAGATGAATGTAGATGAACGAGAGGCCGGGGCTGGATCCCCAGTGGCCGAGAAGACGATTCTTTATGTGCTCGGGACGCAGCGGTTCGGCGAGGAGCGGATTGTCCAGCAAGTAGATCATGCCGAGGCTCAGAAAATTGCAGGTGTGCCAGTACGCTTCAATCTTCCGGAGTTCTTCGGGGCTGAGGGGAGTCGCCGTGATCGTGGATCGAGTGGGAGCATAAGGGCTGAGTTCAGCAATTTCGGCGGGCATATCGATTGTGCTCATGATTGACTCCTTTCCTTAGCGTATGCCTGAGGCTCCTCGGTGACAAATAATTCTGTGTGAATTTAAGAAGCGGGAGGGACCATTCCGGGAAGCGCCGAATGTCAGCTGGTCTCAGTATGCGTTCTTGCTGTTAAAGATCTGGAAAAGGGTCATTGTGATGATCTGGAGATCAAACGTGAGGCTCCAGTTGCGAAGGTAATAGAGATCGTACTCCACACGTTTCGCAATCGATGTGTCGCCGCGCCATCCGTTGACCTGTGCCCATCCCGTGATTCCCGCTTTGAATGTGTGTCGGAAATTGTAGCGGTCGAATTCTTCCAGAAATTTCTCGACAAAGTGCGGCCGCTCGGGGCGCGGGCCGACGATGCTCATATCTCCTTTGAGCACGTTGATAAATTGGGGTAGTTCATCCAGATTCGTTTTACGAAGAAAAACTCCGATCGAAGTGCGCCGTGGATCATTGGCGCATGTCCAGAGTGTGTCGCCATCTTCACGCGTTCCCACGCGCATCGTGCGGAATTTCAGCATGCGGAAGAGGCGTCCATTCAACCCCACGCGCTCTTGAACAAAGAAAATTGGCCCTTGACTCGTCAGTTTGATTGCAAGGGCAATCGCCAGACTCAGAGGCAAGGTGAGCAAAATGATGAATAAAGAGACGACAATGTCAAAGATGCGCTTCTCGAAGAGATAAGGGCCGGTCTCGGCGAGCGTCGGACGCAAGTCGAGCATGTGAATTCCACCCAAGTCAATCAGGCGATCGCGGATGCCGATGCCTTCCCCCAAATCGATAACTAGGCGAGTGGGCACGCACAGTTTTTCCAGGGCAGGGGCAATCTGCTGAACATCACCGAGGCGTCCGGGAGGCAGAGCGATGATCACGTCGTCGATCGAGTGGCCGTTCGAGAAATTTGGAATTTGTCCGACTTCGTAGACCGGCCCCTGGACGGCGATCTCCTGGCCGGGGAGATGGACGAATCCGGCCACTTTGCAGGGAAGGACTTCGCCATTCATAAGCGAGGTTGTTACGCGCCGAGCAAAACGGTCCGTGCCCACCATCAGAATTCGAACTTCATTTCGCCCGCTCTTGCGAAGCAGCTCGATGAGCACACGAAATGCGATGCGTGCAATCGTCGCGAGAACGAAAAGAGCGACAGCGCTGATGGCCATCACGAGTCTCGAGTAGCTAGCCTCGCGGTACATGAATCCGAGAGCCATTACGACGGCATAAGTGAATGCCAGCGCCTCCAGAAGTCGCCGGCTTTTCTTCCCAGGGGCATAGATATGTTCGACGCTGAACAGGCCGGCCTCTTCAGCGGCAATGGCCCAGACGATGGTTGTAAGGAGCACGATACCCCAGTAGGACGGCAGGTTCGAGGGCGCAGAGTGGGGCGAGAACAGGTTAAAGCCAAATCGTATTTTAATGGCAAAGTAGTAGGCGCAGGCAGGCAACAACAACGTGAGAATTCTCAGGTAGTAACGAACATAATTGAGCCGACTCCGAATCATGCGACTAGCTTTCTTTCTGCTGCAAACAGCGACGAAGGGGCCCGATATGTTCCATCTTGGTTATTCGAATACGCCAAATGCGCTGAGCCGGCGCTTCAGTGCCAATGGCAAACGGCTCTGATTCACCCCTAGAAACAGCCCGATCAACTTCGCGATGTCCTGCTGGAGTCCGTATCCCGCGGCACCACGAGTCCGCCGATCGCCTAAGCGGCGGAGTTTTCCCTGGAGCAGTTTCCGTCCGTCGCGAAACATCGAGTTTCGCGTCTCTGGCCCGTCCCATATTTTCAAGAGCCTGAGCGTATAGCCGATATCGAAGTAACGCTTAAACAGTCCGATGGTGCTGTGAGTGTGGGAATGGTACACAGCTGCTTCCGGCTCGTAGACGATCTTCCAACCATGATCGAGAATTCGTTTGGCTATACCAAGGTCTTCAAACACACGCAGGTTCTCGGGGAAATGCTCTGCTTCCCAAACGCTGCGTCGAATCGCAGCGTTGACGTCGGAAAAATGATAGAAGCGGTAGCCCATGCCGTCGCGGTGTGCCGGATCTTTGACAATTCTGTTGGTGCCGTAAACCGCCTCGAGCGCGTCTTCGCGCTCGGAAGACGAGCCGGGCTTGGGAAACTGACGTCCGTACACGGCTGCGACTCCCGGGTCTTCGAAATTGGCGTGCATCGTTGCCAGCCAATTCTTCGAGGCTGGGATGGCATCTTGCGATAGAAAGAGGAGGATTTTCCCCGATGAAAAACTCGCGGCAAGATTGCGCGTGCGAGCGTGATGAAACTCGTGAGGAGGAATCTGTTCAATACGGATATTGAACTGGCGGAGAATATCCAAGGTGCCGTCGCTCGAGCCCGAGTCGACAGCAATCACTTCAAATGGCGCGCTGAACTGCTGCTCGAAGATCGCGGGAAGGACGCGCTCGAGATCGCGGCGCCCGTTCTTGGTCAACAGCAAGACTGATAGTTCAACCATTACATCCTCGAAAAAGCTGCTTTGACACGTAACATTGGACTAAGGCGCCGTTTTGGCACCTTCGTGAGATGCAAGTTACGGATTGATTGCTGTTACAAAACTTCCTCGTCCCATCGTTGCCTCCACAAACGGTGTTATCAACTGCGTCCCGGGAGCGGCGCGGTGACTTGCTTCCTGCCCGGCGCAGTGTCGGAAGCAGAAGAAGGCACGGCAACTCCCGCAGAAAAGAATTTCTTCCATTTGGAGTTGAATACAGAGCCGCACATCAAAGTGCGGAGCTGTGAATTCGCCAAAGATCTTTGTTTTTGGATTACCCGCCGTTTCTTGAGAACGGAAGGCAACCGCCTGAGAACGTCGAGCTTGGCCCTAAGGAACGGAACTCCGGCACCGAACCTGAAGAAATACAGCGCTGACCCGAGTTCATACAGCAAACGCCGTGGCGTCGAGCGGAGGATGAAGGCCAGCGGCAGGTTCTTCCAGTAAACGAAATCGATATTCCGTTGCGAATAGTAAATCTGCAGCGCCGGCCGCTTTTTGATCGTCGATCGATAGTGGTGATAGACGACCGCTTTGGGTACGTAAACACATCGAAATCCGGAAAGTTGTGCGCGGAGACCTAAATCGACATCCTCATAGATCATGAAGAAATCTGGATCGAGAAAGCCGACTGCCTCAAGCATTCTGCGGCGGTAGGCGACTGCTCCGCCGCATGCGCCAAAAACCTCGCGAGATACCGCCCATTCCGGGCCGTCGAATTGGTCTCTGCCCAGCTCTGCGGCAATGCCGGCAGAATCGATCTGGAAGCCGCAGTTCTCAATTCTGGTACGGTCATTGAAGTACATCATCTTGCAGGCAAAACTTCCGGCGGAGGGGAACTCGTGGCAGGCGCGGTGAATTGCGTCCAACCAATCCGGGTGAGCCTCAGTATCGTTATTCAGAAGAACGATCGTGTTGCCGGATGCTTCCCGGTAGCCGGCGATGTTTCCTTCGCTGAAGCCATGATTGCTTTCGAGCGAGATGATCCTCACTTCCGGATAATGCGCGCGAACAAACTCCAACGAACCGTCGGTCGATCCGTTGTCCACGAAGATCGTCTCAAAATCGTGAAATGTCTGCTGCCGTAAAGCCGAGAGACAGTCTGGCAGAAAGTGTCTGCCATTCCAGTTCACGATGATGACGCTGATTTCAGGCATGTGAAGACCCCGGAGTTGAAATTGAGACGCGTTGAGCTCCAGTGTGTGGCTCTTCGAAGCCGCGGATGCCCAATCTTCCCGCCCGGGCGTCAACTATGCCGAGATACATCATCCGGAGACAGGCCCGCTTCTCTCTTCCGAAAAGAAGAATTCCTAACGCGTGCCGTGCGAAGCGACGCACGACCGAGAGCTTTGACTGCCAGTTGGGATAGAACGTCCAGACAGTGAAAAACTCGTTGCGAGCTTTGTAATACTCGCGCCACGGGACGTGGTCGGCCCAGACACAAGTCATACCGGGCACTCTCACAATCTTTGGATCGCCGAGGACGTGCTCCAAAACGCTTCGATGAACAACAGCAATCCTGTATCCACTGCGGCGAACGCGAAGACAGTGTTCGAGGTCGATGTAATCGATAAAGAAGTCGGCTCTCGGAGGCCCGGCCTTCTCCACCGCTGTGCGACGGATTAAACTTCCTGAGGAAATCACTGCATCGACAAAACAAACATCAGTTCTTGGGTCTTCGGGCATCCGTCTCCATCCGTTGTGCCAGACCAATCCGCGGTAATGTCGCTGTGTCTTCACGTGCACGGAAAGGGGCGCCGCGATCCCTATGTCCGAGCCTTTTTCTGCCATGACGTCGATCGCCTCAAGCAAGCGATCCAATGCATCTGTTCTCGGAATGCTGTCCTGATCGAAGAGCCAGATCCAGTCGTATCCTTTCCGTTCCAGTGCATATTCGAGGCCGGCGGCATAGCCGCCGCCGACTCCCAAGTTGGTCGGTAGATTCAGAACGGTCACTTGCGGATATCGCTCTGTGAGCAGAGGCAAGGTTCCGTCCGTCGACGCGTTGTTCACGACGATGATTTCGTCGAGGGGTCGACTCTGACCGAGCAACGCATCCAGGTGCCTCTCCAGAAACGCTTGGCCGTTGTACGCAATCGTGACGCTTGCAACGGATGCCCGGTTCGAGATGCGTTTCTGCACTGCTTGCTCGCTCGTCATACCAGTGGAGCCTCCTGAGCTAATGGGGGCTGATTTCGGATTTTGAAAAACAATGCCATGAACATTCCGAAGGTTGCGCCGGCAAATGATGATGTGAGATGAGGATTCGCCCAGCCGCTGAGCAGCCACAGAAGAAACAGCAACAGTAGCCACGGTTTTGCGCGATGGCGTGACGCCAGCAGATCGCGGGCGGACGCAGCAATCATCAGAAGGATCGCGACAATTCCCGCAAAGCCGAATTGCATGGTGAGCGACAGCCATTGCAACTCATAGGAGTACGGGTTTTCGCTATTTCGGATCACTTCGTTTACGTGAGCTCCTAAACCCTTCCCGATAAAAGGGCGGATTTCGATCGCACTCACCAGAGCTTTGAATTGCTCAATGCGGATGAGATCCGAGTCGCTCACCTGATCGGAAAAAAAACGCGCCTCAAAGATAGGTCGCAGTTCCTGATAGAAGACAAAGACCATGCAGAGCATTGCCAGAGTGGCGAGGATGAACAATTTGATCCGGTTCTCGATGATCAAGGCGGCTAGAACCGCAAATGCCTCAAGGAACCAGATATAACGAGCGAACGCCAGAAAGCCGGAGACAAACAGGACGAGAACGCAGAGCACAATCGTGACGCGGCGGAAGCGAAGCCCACTTACGCTGGGACAGAGGAGAGCGAACAAGACGAAGCTCCCGAGGATGTCCGATGAAAACTCGATCCTGCTGAGACCGAAGGCAATGCTGCCCCCGACTAGAGCGTCATCTCCAAAGATGTTTCCCAGAAGCTGAATCGGATCGATCTTCAGCGCGAGCGTGATGGCGATCAATGCAATTTTCATCACGCCGAGCGCTACGATTCCGTAAACGACCGGCTTGATTACATCTTCCGGCCGCATGAGGTTGCGACGAAGAAAGAAGAGGCAAAGCCAGGCAAGAAGGACCGTTGAGGCAATGTCCTTCAGTTGAAGAAATATCTGGTGAGTTTCCGATTGACCACGAAAGATAGCGACGAGTCCCCAGAATGCGAGACCCGCGCTAAAAAGAGCAAGGAAGATGAATTCGTCGGTGGTGATCCATTTCGAAGAGCGCGAGACGACATACATCGCGAGCGCCACGGAGAAGAGGACGAAGGCCGGAATTTTGACGTTTAGCCCGAGGATTGAACCAGTCGGCAGGCACACGGCGATCATCAGCAAGGCTTGCAACAGCCACGCAACGAAGGGCTTTCGGGCTTGAGTCTCCACGGTCATTGTTTGTTCATGAACAAATCTTTGGCGACGCTCTCCCAGCCCGCGCCGTAACGCCAGTAGCTGTGCTTGCATACTTCGCGAAAAATGTGCGGCACTCGCGCGATGCTCTGCTCTCGGAGCTGTAGCCGATGCTCCAGATGGGAGATCTTGTTTTCGATTTCGCCCATGGCATACTCCGCTCCGGTCATTTCGGTTCGATGCAGTCCGAGCCTGGTGTAGAGCTGCCGGAAGCGCGCGATTTCCGAAGCGTACAACTCGCTACCAGTGATGCGGGCGCGCGCGAATCGATCGCGAAACGTCCGCGCTCCCATGCCGATCTGTTGATTGTGGTGCCGCCGGTATCGCATGAGTGGTTCTGGTATAAGCTCGTACGGGCCGCAGGCGGCCAGGAGAAACGAGATCCAGCGGTCGTGAATGTCATTGGCGGGAATTGGGGTGAGAAGAGGAAAGAACTCACGCCGGAATGCCATCGTGGCTCCTGTCACGACGGGATGCTTAATCAGAATGTTCAACGCCTGTCCGGCGGCAAATCGCTTCTGTTCGCCCGGCGGAAAAGAGAACGATTCCCAGAGCCGGTAGCCCAACGGCAGGGAGTTGTCATCGATCACGTCGGCCTCGCTAAAGGCCGCTACGGCCTTCGGCGAGCGCAGAAAAGCTCTTTGAATCTGTTCCAGCTTGTTTGGGTACCATATGTCATCCTGATCGGCGAGGACGACGATGGCTCCGTCGCTGATCGAAATTGCTTTTTCAAAGTTCTTGGTTGAACCGAGTGTCTCTTCATTTACTTCAAAGCGAACCAGGAAGCGGACCTGGCGCGCGAATTGGGTGACGATTTGCGCGGAGTCGTCGGCCGAACGATCATCACAAATGATGAGTTCGTCGGGAAGCCTTCTTTGGCAAGCGATGCTGTCCAACTGCTCCTTTAGGAAACGGGAACCGTTGTAAGTACACATCGCTACTGAAATCGACAATCTCACGAAGTTTGCCATTCCACTACTTGTATCCGCACGCTCCGAAACCTCTCATCGATTTCCACCGAACTAATGCTGCAACCATGCGACCCGGCCCAACCTCCGAACGTGACGTACCCCAGGCACAAAGGCTTCCATCTTGGTCCAGTCGTATGCATCGAAGAAGCGGCTCAATAGAATCACGATCGAATAAAGTGTTCCGAAAACGATCCCCATCAGCACAAGCCCAAACCAGCCCAGATCGCTCGTCGGACGAATTTCGAGAATCAGAGCTAGCACGAACACGGAAGACAAAACTGGCTTCAAGTAGCTCTCGCGCACCAATCGGCTAAATGGATAATGCGTGTGGCGATGGAACAGTGTGATGAAATATCCCGACGCAAGCACCAGAGCCGCAGAGGTTCCCAGCACCGCGCCGGCAAAGCCGAACTTGTAAATCAACCCAAAACTGAGTATTACGTTGAGCACGATTCCGAAGATTGCGGAATCGACTCCCGGCTTCAGATATCCGCTTCCGGCGAAGATCAGGAATCCCGGTCCAGTGATCAGGTTGATAAAGCTGACAACGACCAGCACGCTTAGCGGGAAAGCGACGATCTTCAACTGCGGACCAATCCAGAGGTCAACGAAACGTCCAGAGACGGCCACGACGAAACAGATCGCGGGAACCCCGATCAAGGCGAGATACTTGTGGGTACGATAGTAGAGCTCACGCGTCCGTGTTTCGTCGCGCAATGCACTAAGCTCAGACGCTGCCGGCAGAACGGGGCTCAGAATAAAGCCGATCGCGCCGCGAATCTTCAATGCAACATCACTGGCGATGTCATACCAGCCGACGGGCGCTACTCCGACCAGCATGGCTAGAAATACCTTTTCAATCTGGTTATGAACGGCGACAGCGGCCTGTGTCACGTAGAGCCGGAAGCTGAAGCCGAACATCTTCCGCGCTTCCTGCCTGTCGAAGTGCCTGGGGTTGATAGCGATCTGCGGAAGCAACCGGCGAACGGTGACCACGTAAGCAATGACCGTGATGACTCCCGCGGCGCTGTAGCCGTAAACCAGCCCACGCAGGCCAAAGCCGCCGAGCAACAGGCAAGCGCTGAAAAGCGCATTCAGAATGACATTCGCGGCGCTCATCATATTTGTCAGATCGAGACGCTGCAGGCCGGTCGTCACAGACGAGAAGAGCAGGTTCACGATGTTCGCTGCGATGACGATCAGGAATAGCCGGAATAGCGCAATCAGTTCTTCTCGGGAAATATTGCTGCCATGGAAGAGCTGGACGGACAGCCAGGGAGTCGCGATCCAGAGACCGGAGCCAATCGCCGCCGTCAACAGCAGAAAAACCGCGAGCCCGGAATTCAGCGCTTTGGAAAGCGCAGCGAAATCCCGATGCGCGTAGTATTCCGCGACAAATTTGCTGAGCGTGCCGAAGAGACCAAGGTCTGCGAGCGAAGTTAATCCGTTGATGGCCAGGAATATTGCCCAGGTACCGTAACCTTTAACCCCGATCTCGTGAAGAATGAGCGGGGTCATAATGAACGGAATCGGCGCGATGAAGATGTAGCGCAGCCCTCCGAACATCGCGTTGCGGATGATTTTCCCACCGAGCGGCGCGTCGGCCATGGCTGGCATCTGTTGCCTTTTCGGATTTTGCATTTCTTGCATCAGTATTTCTCTAAGCTTTACGACAACCGGATTCCAGCAAAGCTGCGGATACATCTCTCAATTCGCGGACCGTTTAAGCTTGCCCACAACTCGTTGTGTGCCCGTTCTGAATGCCTCAAAAACCTCTTCTCCCAGCTTCTTCGCCGGATCCTCCGGATCCATTTCCTTCCAGCGTGCGTCGGCCAGGACGTACACGCTGCATAGCGCGGCCATAAAGCAAGTGCCGAAAAGCATGATGATCAAACGAGGAGGAAACGACTTCCTCTCTGGAACGGCTGCAACGTCGAGAACCTTGACACTCGGAACCTCGCGAGCTTCATCAACTCTCGCAATTTCGTACTGCTTGGTCAGAGTTTCGAATATGGCCTCCTGGACTTTAGTGCGACGATAGAGATCAGCCCAAGTGACGCCCAGAATCGGCAACTGACGGATCGATGGATATAAATCTCCCCTTTGGTTGGAATCTGTCGAGCCAGAACCCGGACCGCTATCGACGCTGCCGGGAGAGCCCGGAGCTTGCCCCTCCAATTTCTGCAGTTGGCGCTTGTACTCATCTATGCGCGCTTGAACCGATCGCACCCGAACGTTACTCGGCGTATAAATCTGCAGCAATCCCTCGAGTTCGGTCTGAGCGGCAATCAACTCTCCTTCCAGTTGTCCAGCGGCGCCGATCATCGCCTGGCCCTGTTCCTTCACATCGAGGGCGGTATTCTTGCTGGCAAACAAACTGAAGTCTTTCTCGGCGCTCTCCAGATCCTGTTGAACCTGTTTAAGTCGAGTTTCGAGAAAGACTCTTTCGCGATGTGCAGCGGATGTATCCAGCGTAATGACGACCCGGTCTAGCTGATTCACGTATTCCTGACTAATCGCAGCGGCGCGTTCGGGACTTCGATCACTCACCTTGATCGTGATGATTCCGCTCTTACGGTCGGATGAAAGGTCGGTGCGATTCTCGAGTTGCTTGCGTGTGTCGGAGTATCGCCGATCGCCGTAGACTTTTCGGAGATCGAATTTGTTGATGATCGCGTTTTCAACGGTATCGCTTTTCAGCACTCCAAGGAAGAGGTCACCTGAAGTCTTGATTCCGAACAACTCGCTGCCGAGATTGCCTAGTTCGCTTGTCTTGCCCAGGACCGCAAACATCGATGCCAGGCCTTGTCCAGCCTGATCTGGCGGCATAAGGCGCGTTGTGCTGGTGTAGCGAACTGGAATCACGAAAGCGATGATCGTCGACGTAACGAGACCGATCGCAATCCATCGATAGAGGAGCGCGCGACGATCCCATAGAATTCTCAGTCTTTCAACGGGGGTCCTCACCTCCTCCGGAGACGTACCCGAAATGGAGATAAAGTCCGGCTCGATGGCGGGTGGCGGGTATTGCGGCTGCCGCTTTGAGAATTGTCTGGTTGCCATGTTCGCTGGCGTCCCTCGTATTCATCCCTTCACTGGTCTGAATCGTTCTTGCGCGAAAGACCCTTAGGCCAGAACGTCAGTTGCAACATCGAGCTTACGTTCGCCTGCCTCGTGGACGAAATCACGGGATACGTCCACGCTTCATATTGAACGGCTGCTGACAAGCTGAAACTGGAATGCACCCATAGATCGGCGCGCACGCTTGCATCCGCGAGCGTTCCGCCATTCGGAATGAACTCATGGCTCACTTTCAGATGCCTGAACTCAAATTGCAGTTTGTTGCGTGCGGTGAACCAATACGTGGTCCAGGCCTGCACGCCTTGTCCTTGCCGCCCCACCCAATTTCCCATCAAATTCCCCGCATTTGTGAAGCCGGAGATCCATGTGGGGTTGTAGTAAAAAAAGCCGGAGCCGACGTTGCCGCCAATCGGTGGATCGGTGTAGACGCCCTCAATGCGCAGGTCCATTTTTGAAAGGCGCGGCAGCCGGGGAATGTAAATTCCGGCAAGCCACGCGGCGACGTCGGGGCCGACAATCGGGCTTATCTCATCGTGCTCAGTGAAACCATCCGCATATAAGCTGAGCGCGTTCTTAATTCGGTAATTGAAATCGATGCCCGAGCGCCGCGCGCCAGGCTTATTCGGAGCGCCGGGGATCGTGTCGCCGACGGAAAACACGCTTCGCAGGAAGTTGTGCCACGTAAGCGGATAGCCGGGGCCTCCGTAATCTGTGGTGCGCGATAACCCGAATTCGAAATTGGGAGTTGGCTTAAAGCTAATGCGTTCGCCGTGGACAATCGGTTGGGGATGAAGGGATTGTCCGTACTGTCCCACTAGACCGAATGGTGTGAACATGAACTGATATCCCGTGTACTGCCCGAGAAAGAACTCAACGCGCATAGGGCCAAGCACTCCAAGCACACTGGGAAGCTTGAATGGAGTGACGCGATTGATGTGGAACATCGTCAGTGGGACGGCGTTGTCGCTCATCATCATTCCGCCCCCCTCGCTTGGTCCCCACCACAGACTTTGCTTTCCGTAGGAGATTTGCCAATCCGAGAGATTCATAGCGACATAGCTGTCGAGAAGCTCAGCCCGATTCACGGCAGGAATCGTCGTGGCCGGTGGAACGGGAAATGGCGCAGCAACGATGGAATGGCTGAAGTCGGCGATCGAGATTGCTTCGCGGGCAGCGAGGGGCAAAGCCGGGGCCGAGGGCGAGTGTTCGAATTCGCTGCGAATGTAACCTGTAAAGGGACCGCTGGAGACCCAGCCGGAAAGTCCCGAAACATTGTTGAACCCCTGTTCTTCGGGACGGCCGAAATCGTTGACGATGGTTTGCCCAAAGTGATAGCCATCGGTAAGCGGCTTGCCTACAATCTCCGTCGCGCGAGCGTAAGTGGACTCGACGCGGAATTCCGTATTGTCTCCGCCGCCGAGCCAGTTCAGTTCATTGGTGAATTCTTCCGAAAGTTGGCGATACAGTGTGGCAGCTTCACTCGAGCCTTGGTCGTCGGCGATGCGATCTCCGGCCTCGCTTATCTGACGCGCACAATCCATGCGCGTCCACGGGCGCATTCCTAGAATCCCACTGTCGATGTATCCGAGCGCAGCCAGCCGTTCGATTGCCGGATAGATCCAGCTATCCAACGGAACGTAAGGTGATCCCATGTTCTTGGATTGCCAATGATCAGGCCTCTCCGGGCGCACGGCCGGAAGTTCCCAGGTTCCTCCCATCAATTCCGGATTGTGATGTTTCCGGTAAACGTATTCGCTGCTCAGATATCCCAGGGCTGCTCCGATGAGGACGTCGGAAGGAAAGTGCTGCTTGGCCGTAATCCGCGATGCGCTGATCACGGTAGCCATCCCATACGCAAGCACTTTCATGAACGGACTGGGATACTCGTGCGCAACGGTTCCAGCAATGGCCCACGCTGCCGCAGAATGTTCCGAGGGAAACGAGCCGCCGCCCTTGAAGAACTGTCCTGAGCCCGAATCCTGGTAGGGACGCTCACGCCCGCTCGCGTACTTGAGGGCTTCGACTATCGCGAGCGCATCAATCGCAGACTCGCCGCTCAGAAATCCCGTTTCGCGCTCATGATCGTTATGCGTAAGGACGCCGAGAGCGTAGAGCCCGGCCGCGCCTCCTGCGATCGAATAGGTTCCGTAGTCGGACAGATGCTGGTAACTGGTTAGCGTGCTCGGATTGTTTGACAGATGGCGGCTCAAGTCGCTGTCAGTGGCGAATAGCGCAGCAGCAAAGCCTCCGAGGGGCGCGAGCCAGGTGGCATCGGAAAATCGAATTCGTGAAGGACTTGTCCAGAGGCCGATCTGGTCGTGCAGTAGCGCGTGGGGAAGCCCGATGACTTTATTTTCCGTGTCAGCGGGATTTGGGGCATCCGGAACCACATTCGCATCCGGGGGGTTGGGCTGACTCGCTGCATCCGAAACTGAGCGTCCGATCGTGCTCGATGAGGACGAGACTTGCCCCGACTGGCTGAACATGAACGTCGAGCTTGTCAGTAGGAACATCGTCATCACCCAGGGCCGCAAAGTTCCCAGAAATCGATTCACGAGCTGTCCTCGATAGTCCTAGAAATAAGCAGCTGCGAGAATCGCGCTGGTAGCGATCGAACTCATGACCTGCGCATTCTGGAAGACAGCTTTCCAGACCGGAGGTCCGCCGAGTGCCTTCTCTGGGACAACCACCATGTCTCCCGGTTGCAGCGCGACATTCAGCCCTTCGCCCGAGACCCAGAACGAACTGTGACTCCCGACGACGGTGCCATTGGCTCGAATCACGAACGTGGCTTTCTTGTTTGCCATGTTCGTCGTGCCGCCTGCCTGCATCAGGTACCACTTCGCACTCTTTCCGGGACGATACGCCACGGCGGTCGCGCCATAGACCTGACCCTGCACGAGCACATAGCTGGGACGTTTCGGAACCACCAGAACATCTCCTGCGCGCACGGTGATGTCGCGGGACGTATCTTCCCAATCCTTCAGATTGGAAGAAATCTGAATCGTGACTCGGCCCGAGGGGGGACTGCTCATCAGGTTATCGAGCGTGCTCTGCCACTGCACAAGAGCCGATTCCGCCGAGGCTTTTTGGTCGGGATCTGCGCTGCTGGCCGCGGTTAAACGGACGGACGTCTGCTGTTCGCGGACGCGCTGCATTAACTCTCCGTACGACCGCTGCTCCAACCTTTGAACCTCAGATCGAAGCAGAACGGCGCCATACGGATACGCTGCGGAACTGAAACCGCCAGCGCGCTTCAGAACCGAACTCAACCGTTCTCCTGGACGAATTCCATACGTACCGGGGTGAACGATCTCTCCGCGCACCGAAATAGAAGCGCCTAGGTCATCCCAACCCGGAACCTGAGGAATGGTGAGAACGTCTCCATTGTTGAGTACAACGTCGGCCTGGGCGTTGTTGACCATCGCCTCTGCGAGCACGATGTGCCGCTGTTGGCCGGTAACCTCTTTGTCTCCCTGCAACGAGTACTGCGTGAGGTCGGCGAGCTTGGTATCGGCGCTGGGTTTCAAGCCTCCCGCGGCGTGAATCAGGTCGGAAACACGCATCTCCGCGGTCAGCGGATATCGCCCCGGCCGTGCCACTTCACCCTTCACATAAACGGTTGCAGGCTGCACTGCGGCGGGGTTCCTGTGGATCAACACGCGATCCCGCGCATGTAGGATGATGTCGTCGGTCGGACTGCCATCCAGCGCGCTGCTCAATTTCACATTCAGAATCTTGAGAGTGCTGTCAGACATGTAGCGGAACACCTGCGCATCGCCTTCCGCTGCATCTGGAGAGAGGCCGCCGGCCAGGTGAATCGCGTCGCTGATGTGAATGTCTCCCGATGTGCGATACGTTCCGGGAGCGCGCACATCGCCCCACACCGACACGCTGGGAGGATTCTCAAAGTCATAACGCCCGAAAAATTGAACCGTATCGAGCGCCTGCAATTCCGGAGCATGTGCCGGATCAGCAAGCGCCTCAGCCACGCTGAAGCTTTGAGCCGTCGGGTGATAATCAGGCGCACTCAGGCGGATGATTTCGCCGTATTGCAGCGCCGGCTCCGGCAACAGATCCTTGTAAGACGCGACCAGATCTGTCACACGCATTCCGGGATGAAACGAGTATTTCCCCGGCCGAACGACGTGGCCCTCAAGGTAAACGGCATCCTGCGTGTAAGGATCGATCGGGAAGATGCGGATCTTGTCGGCATCCTGGACCCGGAATGAATCCAATTGCGTGCTCGCTTGGTTGGGAGACTCATTCGCCGGCACATCAAGGTTCAGCATGGTTTGCTTCTCGTGCGCAATGATCCGCTGCACTTCGATGTGCCGTAGAGTTGCGGTTGGAAGCAATCCTCCGGCTAACGCAATGATGTCGGCCAAGGATTTTTCGTCTTTCTGCTCGTAAATTGCCGGGCGCCGGACCATGCCTTCTATGGTGATCTGCGGCCCGAGCGGAGGAACCATGACTGTGTCGCCGTTCTCCAGGCGTTCGATGTTGCCCTTCACACCGTGGAGCAACAGATCGTAGACGTCGACGTCCTGCACGAGATCATTGCCGCGATAGTGCTTGAGAATGCGAAGCGATCCTCTGCCAGTCGGACCGCCTGCAGCGAATAACGCGTTCAGTGGGGTGGAAAGGGAACTGATGTCATAGGCTCCGGGTTTCACCACGTCTCCGACCACGTAAACCCGAATGGTTCGCAAACGTGAAAGTGAAACGTCAGCCGACACATCGCGGAATTGCGTACGAAGCGTCTTCTGTACTGCCTGTTGCACTTCCGCCAAAGATTTTCCCGCGACGAGCAACGGCCCAACTTCGGGCAAACTCACTCTGCCTTCGCGATCGACCGCCTGATAGAAGCGGCGCGCTACTCCGCCCCACAGATCGATCGAGATGCCGTCGCCCGGTCCCAACACGTAGTCGGGTCCGACCGGCAGATCCATGGGGATCATCTGCAGGTCGCGCGTCCCGTTCTGGAAGATCTGCATGCCGAATCGCTCTACGGCAGGCGGACGTGCCGCGGCCTGCAGGTACATGTCATAGAGCGAGGGAATCTGCTCGTACGGATCGTTTCGTCGCACCAGACGCTGCGTAGGACTGATAGCTTCTCGATCCTGACGCGCTTTCCACGATTCAGGGGAGTTGCTATTCGATTCGGAATTCGACGTACTCTCTGGATCAGACACCGAACTAGAAGGAAGCGCCGACTCGGAAGATGACGACGCTGGCAAATGCGAAGTTGAAGCATCTGTCGAGAAATCCGAGCCAAGCGACAAGTCATCAATTTGGCTCTCTTGGTGTTGTCCTTGCGCGTTCGCCCCGGGAGGCGTCATTGCGGTGGCCGTGCCGTCTGCTTCACTCAGTGAGCCTCCGCCGCTCGTCCTTAGAAGCGAAGCGACGTCGTTCGAAGGCATCGATGGCGCAGATGGAGCAGCGGGCGGAAGAGACGGCATACTCTCCGGAGCATTCCCCGGCATTTGATTCATACTCGGCTGCTCGGAAGGCAAAGCTTGAATCGATGGAGTTTGGGCCGCGTTTTGGTTCTTGCAAGCGCCGCTCGATGGATCGCAGAGCTGCGTTTGCTGGAGTTCTCGTTCGCGCTCTTTCCGCTCTTCTTGCCGCGAGAACTCCTCATCTTGCGCAATATATTTCGCCCGCTCGCGGATCAAGAACTGCTGCTGCTGCGCTTCGGGAGACTCGGGGTTATATGCCGGCTGCAAGTATCCGTACCGCTGGACGAGTGTTGTTGCAACCGATCGAAACGCAATGTCATTTTCCAGACGATCGAAGATGGCTTCGTCGGTGAGGTCGGAATCGGAAATCAGCTGGCCGTGTTCGGTGGCATCTTTCGCAATCCAACGCTTCAACTCGACCATGATTCCAGGATCCCGGTGAAGGATGGCCACAAGCTGGCCGACCGAGGCCGAGACCCGCTCCATGTTCTGGCGCGCGAGTTCGGACTGCGACACTGGCAGGCGCTGCGAGTTTTGACCAAACAGGCTAAAGCTGCCGGCGAGCGCGAGGACGGCACACAAAAAAGTGCTCCGGCGGAGACAGAACGCTCCGTCAATTGCTCCCGCTTTTTTATCGTGCGCCACTTTGTTGTTCGACAATCGATCTCCCACGTCTCTCTAACTTCGCGACAAGCCCACCAGTCCTGGCTTTTCTCTGATCGCATTCAAGACTCCCGCCTCAGAACTCTCTACAGGCTTGTTCCGGATATCGATCATGGCCCAGTAATACATTCCGCGGTTCTGCTCCGGCGCTAGCGCGAGGATCCTCATGCGAGGATAGCGTCCGAGAAGAAATCCACATTTCCCAAGAGGCCTTTCCGGGTCTTCGAGCGCGACTATGAGAACGTCCGGTTGTGTCTGTTCGACCATGTCATTCAGATCTCTTTCATTGGTGACCTCGCCGACGATCTCGATGTCGGATTGATCGGCGATCGTCGCGATCACCATTTCACGCATCAGGCGAGGGCGGTTGGCGACGAGCACGCGAACGCGTTTCAAAGGACTCTCCTCCTTTTCGAGAGTAGGTTGAACGGCGACAACGGACAAGGTTCAAAAGTGGCTTAAAAGCGGGGGAGCGGCGTAGTACGGGCGAGTACCGGAAAAATCAGTACTCGAGTACCACGAAGTACTAGACGCGGCCGGATGCTTCTATAATGTCCTGCCCCAGGAATAGGCTCGTTATGTTCATCGACGCCCATCAACACTATTGGCGCTATAACTCGAACGAATACGAATGGATCGACGAGTCGATGTCCGCGATCCGGCGCGACTTCCTGCCCAAGCATCTCGAGTCCGAACTCCACAGCAACGGCTTTCGCGGGTCGGTCGCGGTCCAGACTCGGCAGACTCTGGAAGAAACACGCTGGCTGCTCGAATTGGCGCAAGAAGGTCGTTCGATCTTAGGTGTTGTGGGCTGGGTCGATCTGTGTTCGCCGGAACTTCGAACTCAACTCGATACTTTCGCCAAAAATCCCAAGCTGGTTGGAATTCGCCACATTGTCCAAGGGGAACCCGACGATCGTTTTCTGATGCGCTCTGACTTTCTTCGCGGGATTTCGCTCCTGGAGGAATTTGATCTTGCCTACGACATTCTGATTTACACGAGACATCTGCACGTGGCAGCCGAGTTTGTGGAGAGATTTCCTCATCAACGATTTCTTCTCGACCACATGGCCAAGCCGCCGATCAAAAGCGGCGAAATCAAGCGTTGGGCAGAAGGCATTCGCCGGATTGCGGCGTTTCCGAATTTGTTCTGTAAGCTCTCCGGCTTGGTGACTGAAGCCGATTGGGAGCACTGGAAGCCTGAGCAGGTTCATCCTTATCTTGACGTGGCGTTCGATTGTTTCGGACCGGAACGGCTGATGTTCGGCTCAGACTGGCCAGTGTGCCTGGTCGCGTCGTCTTACACGCGCGTCATCGAACTCGTGAAAAAGTATCTCGACCGGTACTCGCCCGAAGCTCGCGAGGGTGTCATGGGTGGAAATGCGCGTCGATTCTGGCGGCTGCGGCCTTGAGTCAGGGGAATTGAAGTGTTTTTCAGCGCTTGCATGTGATTGCCGCCGCGCTTCTAAACCTTTACACTTCCGGAGTCGCAATCCCCTCGATCAATATGAATTCCCGCGTTCTTCAACTCGATTGCCGCGACAATGTCTGGGTCGCGCTAACCAATCTGAAACGCGGAGAAATTACGGCGTGTGATGGTCGGAAGCAGGCGTTGCAGACTGACATTCCGGCGAAACACAAATTCGCGATCACTGATCTCCTGGTCGGAGACCCGGTCCTAATGTATGGAGTCCTCGTTGGCAAAGCCGTCAAGCCCATCGCCGCCGGAGAACTTCTGACTACTGCCAACATCCAGCATCAGGCAGCGCCATTTCATCAACAGGGGGCCGAGTTTCGTTGGTCTGCGCCAGATATTTCTCGTTGGCAGCAACGCCATTTCCTGGGTTATCCGCGCTCCGACGGCCAGGTTGGCACAAGAAATTACTGGATGGTCGTGCCACTCGTCTTTTGCGAGAACAAGAACATTCAGGTAATGAAGCAGGCGTTCGAAGAAGAACTTGGTTTTGCCGCGCCGCAACTTTATCGGCGGCAGGTCGCGGAGTTGGCGAAGCTTTTTCGCGAAGGTCAACTCGAAGGCGTTCAAAGCGCCGCCGCTACAGCCGAACCCACCGGAGGCAAGCAATCTCGGCTTTTCGATAATGTCGACGGGATCCGTTTTCTGCTGCATGAAGGCGGATGCGGTGGCACCCACGAAGATTCCCGCAACCTATGCGGGTTGATTGCCGGTTACATCCATCACCCCAATGTAGCGGGCGCAACTGTCCTCAGCCTGGGTTGCCAGCACGCGCAGATCGAGATTCTGCAGGCTGAAATACGCAAGTGCAGTCCGACATTCGACAAGCCACTATTCATTTTCGAGCAGCAAAAAAGCGGTTCCGAAGCCGCTATGATGCGCGAAGCCATCCGCCAAACGTTTCTCGGTCTGGTCGAATCCGACAAAGCGCGTCGCTCCCCGGCGCCTTTATCAAAACTGTGCATTGGATTGAAATGCGGCGGATCGGACGGCTTCTCCGGCATCTCGGCCAATCCAGCCATTGGACACACTTCGGACCTGCTGGCTGCGCTCGGCGGTCGCACCCTCCTGTCGGAATTTCCCGAGCTTTGCGGCGTGGAGCAGGGTTTGATTGACCGTGGCCGAAATTCAGCAGTTGGCGATCGCTTCATGCAACTGATGCGCGATTATGCGGCGCGAGCCGCCGCCGTGCGGTCGACATTTGAGATGAATCCCTCACCCGGCAACATGCGGGACGGCCTGCTCACAGACGCAATGAAATCTGCAGGCGCTGCCAAAAAAGGTGGGACTTCGCCTGTTACGGCTGTGCTGGATTATCCCGAATATTCGACCGAACCCGGACTGAATCTGCAATGTACTCCCGGCAACGATGTCGAATGCGTAACCGCACAGGTCGGAGCCGGAGCCAGCGTCGTATTGTTCACCACGGGGCTTGGGACACCGACCGGCAATCCGATCGCGCCGGTAGTGAAGCTTTCCACTAATTCTGCGCTGGCACAACGCATGTACGACATCATCGACGTCGACACTGGCCCGATCGTCGAAGGCGAGTGCACCATTCAGCAAATGGGCGAGACGATTTTGGATTACGTAATTAAGGTGGCAAGTGGCGAGGTGCACACGAAAGCCGAACTGAAAGCGCAGGAAGATTTCATTCCCTGGAAACGAGGTGTTTCCCTCTGAGCGCACCGGAGAGAGCTGCGGGCGATTTCCGCCTCGATGGCAAGACAGCCATTGTTACTGGAGCGGGAAGCGGTATCGGTCAAGCCATCGCCCTATGCCTTGCCATGCATGGAGCGGCGATTCGAGTCGTTGATCTCAATGAAGTTGCTGGCGCCGCAACCAGCGAACAGATCCGCAAATCGGGCGGGGATGCATCGGCTCATCATTGCGACGTAACGGATCAAGCGCAAGTGCTCGCGGTACTCTCGGCGCTTTTTCTTAACGAACGAGTCCACATTCTCGTCAACAACGCAGGCGTCTCCCACATCGGCACCGTAGAGAGCACTACGGAAGCCGACTTCGACCGTCTGCTTCGCATCAACGTAAAAGGCTTCTACAACTGCATGCACGCCGTCGTAGCGCATATGCGGGACAACGGCGGCGGAGTGATTCTAAACATGGCGTCGATTGCCGGCTCATCCGGCCTTGCGGACCGCTTTGCTTACTCCACAACCAAGGGCGCGGTGATCGCGATGACCTATTCCGTCGCCCGCGATTATCTTGCCCACAATATTCGTTGCAATTGCATTTCGCCGGCGCGAGTGCATACGCCATTCGTGGACGACTATCTGAAAAGAACGTATCCCGGACGCGAAAAAGAAATGTTCGACAAGCTTGCCAACGCTCAACCGATTGGAAGAATGGCCGAGCCGGCTGAGGTCGCATCGCTCGCTCTTTTTTTGTGTTCGGACGAAGCTTCTTTCATCACTGGCATGGACTATCCGCTCGATGGCGGATTTTGCAATCTTCGAGGATAGCGAATGGATCTCCAATTAAAGGATAAGGTCGTAATTGTCACGGGGGGCGCCAAAGGGATCGGCGCGGCCATCGCTCGTGCCTGCGCCGCGGAAGGCGCGATTCCAGTGATCGTTGGGCGAGATCCCGAGGCTGGTCGCGAAGTGCAGATTGAACTCGAGAAAAACGGCGCGCGATGCGGGCTGATAACCGTTGATCTCGATACAGCCGAGAAATGTGAACAAGCCGTGGCGCGAACCGCAAGAGATTTTGGACGCCTCGATGCGCTCGTGAATAATGCGGGCCGAAACGATAAAGTCGGTCTCGAGGAGGGAAATCCGGCCGAGTACGTTGCGTCGCTCAATCGGAATCTCGTGCATTACTACAGCATGGCGTACTACGCTCTGCCGTACTTGAAAAAAGCTCGAGGATCGATTGTCAACATTGGATCGAAGACTGCCGTGACAGGGCAGGGCAGCACTTCGGGATACGCATCATCCAAAGGCGCGATCATGGGGCTCACGCGCGAGTGGGCGGTCGAACTGCTGCCTTATGGAATCCGTGTCAATACCGTCATTCCCGCCGAGGTAATGACGCCACTTTACCGCAGTTGGCTCGATACGTTTCCACATCCCGAAGAGAAACTTAGAACGATTCTCTCGAAGATCCCGCTGGAAAAACGAATGACCACCGGCGAAGAGATTGCCGCGATGGTCGTATTTCTCTTATCGGCAAAATCCAGCCATACAACCGGCCAGCATTTATTTGTGGACGGAGGCTACGTTCATCTCGATCGCGCGCTGACTTAGGTCCGGCATAGTTCCAATGAGATCAGCTCCCATCACCGAACGCCGTTATGTTGTTCCCCTCGTGCTCGTCACCAGTCTGTTCTTCATTTGGGCGATTGGCGTCAACATCAACGACATTCTGATCCAACACTTGAAGAAGGCGTTTGGCCTCACGGATACGCAATCATCGTTCATCCAGTTTGCGTTTTTCGGAGGCTACTTTCTGGCCGCATTCCCTGCCGGGCGCCTCATGGAACGCGTGGGTTACAAGCGCGGAATTCTGATCGGGCTCCTGGTTTGCGCGACCGGAACGGTTCTCTTTATCCCTGCGGCGTCGGCTCGCGTTTACGGATTTTTCCTTTTCGCGCTTTTCATCATGGCTTGCGGCCAGTCCGTCCTGGAAGTCGCAGCAAATCCTTACGTAACGACGCTCGGTCCCTCAGAAAGTTCGGAGCGCAGACTCAACCTCGCTCAGTCCTTTAACGCGACGGGTGCAGTCCTCGTCGCTCTGTTGGGATCGAGATTCATTCTCTCGGGCATTGAGCACACCCAAGCAGAACTGGCGGCGATGTCGCCTGCGCAGTTACTCAGCTATCGGGTGTCCGAAGCGAACATGGTCAAGGCCCCGTACTTGGTCATCACGGGAATCTTCCTGTTCATTGCGCTGCTGATCTTTCTGACGAAGTTGCCCGAAATCCAGGAGAACACCGTCGAGAGTGCAGATGCGGATCTGGCCGGAACCTTGGCGCATCGCCACCTGGTGAAAGGCGTGTTGGCGCAGTTCTTTTACGTCGGCGCACAAGTTGGAGTCGCTAGTTTCATCATCCGATTCAGCGAATTCACGATGCCCGGAACCCATGAAAAGTCAGCGGCCCACTATCTGCAAATGCATCTCGCTGGATTCATGATCGGCCGGTTCACAGGCTCGGGCATCATGCGGAAAATCGCGCCATCTCGTCTTCTCAGCTTCTTCGCGGCAGGTTCGCTGCTTTCGTTGCTCGTCGTTCTATTCGCTTCGGGCGCGCCGACAGTGTGGGCGATCGTGCTGATCGGTTTTTTCCACTCCATCATGTTCCCCACGATCTTCGCCCTGAGCATCAAGAATCTCGGGCATTATACGAAGCTGGGCTCTTCGCTGCTCGTCATGTCGATCATCGGAGGCGCGGTTTGCCCCGTAATCATGGGCAGAATTTCGGATGCCTGGAACATCCAGCATGCGTTCCTGGTCCCGCTGATTTGCCATGCCTATGTCTTCTATTTCGCTGTTTGGGGATACCGACCATCGCCCTCTCCGTCCGCCGCGCCGAGCATCCCCGCACGGGAGATTTCATGAAACGACGCTACTGCCTCACGCTTGATCTCAAAGATGATCCTAATCTGATCGCGGAATACAAGCGTTATCACGAACACATATGGCCAGAAATCACCAGGAGCATCCGAGAGTCAGGGATCGAGGACATGGAAATCTACCTCCTCGGAACGCGCCTGTTCATGATCATGGAAGTGGACGACAATTTCTCATTCGAGTCAAAGTCAGAGGCGGACCGGGGCAATCCCAAGGTCCAGGAGTGGGAGCAGTTGATGTGGAAGTTTCAGCAGGCACTCCCCCAAGCAAAGCCCGGGGAGAAATGGCTGCGCATGGAGAGAATTTTCAAGCTGGCAGCATAGCTACTCCATCTATCAGCAGCCGGAAAAATTTCTGGTGAAAGGGCTCATCAAGAAACCCAGAGTCAACGACACGAGAAGAGATAAAGCGGCGGACAATACTCCACGGCCGCACGTTGCGGATTAGGCAAGCGCAATTGGGGCTCTCCGTAGCAGCCGGTCCAACATCGCCCGTTCTATCTGGAGGCCCAATCGGGCCGGCAGGAGCAGAGCGCTGCATTGCAGCGAGACCCAGTCGCGTCCACGGATGGGAGAACGATAAGCCGATCGGTTGACGAGCCAATGCCGGGCCACCTGCCGCGCGATCGCAAAACCGAAGGCGGTGTCCGCCCCACCGATATCGCCGAGAGTTCCCTCCAAAGTCAGAACGACTTTCGACAACATAATCATCGACACTGGAAACTTGATTCCCTTTAACGCCACGTTCTCTAAAAGGCGCATGGTATCCGCCACACTCGGGATGCTCGACGGCCCGCTTGCACGAAGGAACTCACAGACAGCCCGGCGTATCACTTGGAGTGGAACAAAATTCCGCTGACGAGTGCTTTGACTGAGAGCGTAGATTTCGTTCGAAACTCCCAGTGGATCGCGCAGACTTACCATTAGAAATAGCAGCGCAAGATGCCGCCGCTGCTCGCGGTCAAGCCGTTCCCGCAGCGCCCAATCCACGATGACGAGTTCCCCAGTTCTGCGGTTGTACAGCAGATTCCCGGCATGAGGATCGCCATGGAAAACCGCATCCGGTGCGGCCGAGAAAAGAGGCACAGCAATCAGCGCCTCCAGGAGTTGCTGAGTTGCCTTCCTCCGCCGGTCCGGGGATAGCTGCGCGACTGCAGTCGTGATCTTCGTACCTTTTTCCTCCGTAAGTGCTGTGATGTGCCGCGTACACAATGGGCCAATTAATTGGGGCACACGCACTTTCGGAAATCGTTGGTAAAGGGCCGCGGCTTCAACCAGGGTTTTCTGTTCGCGCTTGAAATTCACTTCATGCCGTAACACCCGTCGCACCTTGCGAAACGTATCAGGAATCAAATGGAGTGGGAATCCATAAGTGTGATGGCGGTCGCCGAAGTGCTGCGCGAGACCCTGAAGATAGTTCATGTCTTCCGCAAAATATTCAGGAATGTAGGGCTTCAGCACTTTGAGGACCCCGCGTTCCCGCAGTTCCGTCTCTGGATTGCGCCAGCTGAATCGGATGACCGCGCTGACGCTGGCTTCCTTGAGAATGGCAGATGAAATCTGTACCGCATACTTCACCATGCGCGATCCGAGTTCTCTTTCGACGATAGACCGGATGTTTTCGGACGTTACATCATGGATTCCATTTTCGAGTCGGATCAGCGCTTTGCGTAATGCAGGCCGCAGATGTTGATTCCGCGCGATGACCTGCCCCAGTTTCTGCAATCCCGGAACTTTCGCAATCAGCCGAAGAAGGCGCATCTCCGGCGGTGTGCTGATAGGGAGTTCGATCTGCTCCAGAAGTTTTGGGGCGAGGCGCCCCGCGGACAGATGTGTGACGACAAAGACCATAGAATCGCGAACCGGTGCACGCCACTTCACATAAGCCTCGGGAACAAGCGCCTCCGCCGGAACGATCTCGTCAACAACCCATCGTGCCATCGTTTCGCGGAGGGCCTGGCCTATAGCGCTGTTCAGTACCGCTTCGATTGCCCCGAGTTTTTCTTCGCGGGTCGCATCTCTAGGCAGAAAGCTTTCCAGCGACTTACGCAAGTGCTCGGGAGCGAGCTGCCGAAAGCCCGCTACAGTGGCGGACGCATCCAGCATAGAAGGGAACTACCGGTGCAACTATGGTTCGCCGCAGACCTGAGCGCAGTGACCGTGATCACCAGGTGGCCAACGCGGGTGTGCGATAGTTTTCCTTCGGGGCAAGCAAATCCCTTGAATAGTCTGAATCATCCGTTTTCGTCGTTGTCTATGCGGCGCCGCTACGAGTCCTGGTTTTTGCGTCTCGGCCTCGCCGACGGCTGTGGTGCGTGGTGGATTCGCTACCTGCTCACGAATCCCGGACGCAACGGATGTCCCGGAAATCCTCTCGGAGCACCGGCACAACTCTGGGCGACATGGTTCCCGGCGGGCGGGAAACCGCAGAGCTTCATACAGGGATTCGCATGCAACGAAATTGAAATTGCTCCATCGAAGTCGCCGTTCCATCTTTCTATCGGCGATGCCTCTATCGACGAGAACTCATGCCGCGGAGCTCTGCAGCTCGAGGGTCACCAGCTCGCCTGGAACTTGCAATATGCCTCCCGCTTTCGAGTTACGATGAGCAACAAAGGTTGGATCGGCTTTTCCCGCACTCCGCATTCCGACGCCGTGTTCTCCGGAGAAATCTCGCTTGATGGCCGAATATTTCGCGGCTACCCCCTCGGCTTCGGCGTGCAAGGCCACAACTGCGGCTATCGCCATCGCGCCTACTGGATATGGACACACGCGTGTTTCCTGCAGCAGCAGGGCAGCGTAAGTACGCTGGAAGCATTGCTCTACGAAATGCCCTGGGGATTGACGTTTCAAAAAGCCGTGCTTTGGCACCACCAGCAAGGCTATCAGCTTCGAAATCTGCGAACGGTTCAAGTTTCTCGCGAAACCATGAAGTGGGAATTCATTTCCAAAGCGCGAAATGGACTGCTTTTGAAGGCTTCAATCAGCGGTGGTGGCGCCAGCTTGCATCGGCTGCCTTATCTCAAAACTGATTGTGCTGGCACATTCGAAGTGGCCAATAATAGTCTCGCTACCGCCTCGCTGTCACTGGAAGGTCTGGGAGGATCGGAAATACTGGAGACATCGGGGGGCGCGGTTCTGGAGATGGCCGGAAATTATCTCGATGTTTGAGCGCGCGCGAGACGCTCCGCGACAACCAAGTAGGCCGTCGGATTGAAAGCCATTCCAATGTGCGTGCCTGCAACTTCCACGTCCTTTTCCGGATCCATCGTGATGCAGTAGCGCCAATCCACAATGCCGTCCTGCCGCGTATAGATAGCCGTCTCAATCAAAGATTTTGGAACCCTCCGTCGGAGCGACCCCAGGAAATTGCAAGTGCATCTCCCCGTATAACAACTGGGGAGAACATTTCTGCCATGCTCTTCGAGAATCTGCAGCCGCACTGCGTCCGCCGCATGCAGGACCGCCCGGTTGGCGACCGTCCCGCGGATCGGGGAGGCTAGCGTGATCACCGACGCAACGTCTTTCGGGCGTTGCCCTGCGACGGAGCGTGCGATTACGCCTCCAAGGCTGTGGCCGATCAGATGAATCTTGCGGCCAGTCTCCTCCAACGCTTTTTCGATCGTCTGGTTAAGGCGGCGTTGAATCAGCAGGTTCGGGCACTCCGCATTGATCCCGATACCGGAAAAGTACGGCCGATATCCAATCCGGCCAAGCCACGCGTGCATTTCGGTGAGATAGAGATCCGTTCCGAGGAAGCCGGGAATAATTACAACGGCCGAGCCATCTCCGCGTGCCACTCCCAGGCCGTAGTAAACCGGCGCGGCATGCAGCAGAAGGATCTCTGCGCCGAACAGCGCTTCGCTCCAAAAACTCGAACCGTGGGCCTGAGGGTACGACTGATGCACCTTGCCGCGCTGCTTTCCGCCCGGAGCGCGCCCCGCAACTCGTTTCTGTTTACGCTGCGAGCTCATTCCACGCACCCTACGTTCCTGTGGGAACCGACAGGGTTTCCAATGCTGCGGTGCACAATTATAGCGCGTCCCGAAGTCCAGCTCGAGTCGTATGGAGAACGGCCCGGCTAGCGCTTTTTTCGTGATACGCGTCTGTTTCCTGGCCGCTTCTGCAGTCGGGACTCCAGTTCCGCCACCCGGCTGCGCAGCCTCTCCAACTCGGTTTCAGCGCCTGGACGAGCCGGAGATCCTGCGCCCAGAAACCGCTTCATCATGTCTACAGGAGAGAGTATGGCAGACTGAACCTCGCTCAGCCGGTGCTGCACGGTGTCCTGCAGTTTCTGGTATGTATCGAAGGCAGACTTCAGGTACCACATCAGAAATTCTTGCCGCACCTCGTCAGAAGCGATGATCAGCTGCCGCAGCAGTTCCAGCGGAAGTCCGGTCGGCTTGTCTTTTGCATCTTCGGTGATGATCTGCGTGAGAATAACGCGGGTCAGATCCTTGCCGGTCTTGGCATCAACCACGCGCACGTCCCGCCCCCCCCGAATATGCGCGGCCAAGTCATCCAGATTCACGTAGCGGCTCCCGGCCGTATCGTAGAGGCGGCGGTTGCCATACTTCTTGATCAGGATCACGCCCGGCTCCCGGAGGGCTCCCTTTATGTTGCTCTGCACAACCATGCCCTACATCTTGACACAGAGCGCGCCTAAACGTATAGTTTCGCTAATGCTGCAATGCAGCATAAGGAGGTATCTATGCCGGCAGTCGATAGGCCAGACGCGACTCGCAGCAAAGAGTCGTCCACCATTTCTCTCCTTTCAGGCTGGGCGCAACAGGGCGTACAAACTCTCTTCGCGACGCAGCGAATCCTTCTTGATCTGGCGATGCGGCAGAATGCAAGCGTTATGCATGCCGTGCGCCAGCAGTTATCCGATCCCCATCACTCTCCTACCGCCATTCTTGGTGAAATCGCGGATGACGGCATGGCCAACTTCCTCGAGGGGCAGAAGGTCTTGCTCGAACTGGGAAAGGAACAGAATGAAATCTTGATGACCGGCTTGAAAGAGCGCCTCGGAGATTGCCCTCGCCGCCGCGCGATTGTCGATCTCCTGCGGCGTAGCATCGATACCTTCATCGAGATGGAGGAAGAATATCTCAAGATGGCCAGCAAACAGAGTCATACTTGGCTTGAATTGGCCAAAGAAGGCAAGCCATATCAGCCTGAGCATGCGGTCGATCTAGCTCGCGAGGGCATGGAGAAGTTCGTCAAAGCGCAAAAGAAGTTTCTCGACGTCGTTTCGGAGGAGACTGCGAAGGTGACCGGAAAACCTTCGAACGGCGCGGGCAAGAGCAGAGCGAAGAAAGCCGAGATCTCCGATCTAGCGCAGCGAGCTACAGACTCACTCCTCGAAGCGCAAAAGCGTCTCGTAGACGTGGCAGGTCAGCAGATGAATGCCGGCGTCAAAACAGCGGGCAAGACTCTGGACTTGATCAGGCCCTTCCCATTCCTTCCATTAAGCGAGCTCACGCGAGAAGTTGTTAAGAGTTACGTCGACGCCCAGAAGGCTTTAATGGAGGTCATGGTGAAACCAGCCGCCTCACAAAAGCCTGGCGCCGAACATCGCGCCAGGAGGCCTGTGAGAAAGCCGAAGGTGGCTACGGCAGTTGCCTAATTGCAAAGCGCGGTTCGAGGAGTGTGGTCCGCAACGGGCGAAAGGATTTCCCATCCGAAGTTCAGAAGACTGTTTGGTCCGGGACGTCGTGCGCGTCCCGGAATAATTCTCTTGCGGCGCCGACCATGCAGTCGTGCGGCGAATGCACTGTTGTCTGCGCAATAGGGTGACTTCCGTCACTGCCCCATGTGACAGGAATTGCTGCGGTTATCTGCGTTCGGCGTTCTACTCTTCCCACTGAGGCTGAAGTTTGGCGCGGACCGCAGCCCAGACTGCCAGATCCCCCACGGCTCTCTCGCTTGACGGCGCACCAAAATGCGAAAGCTCGAGCCGAACGGCGCTGAGTAAGTTCAAGCTGCCGATCCCGTTCAACTCCGAACTCTCTCCCTTCAGTTCTCCCGGTCCTCACTGCCGCGCGCACAATCTGAGGACTCTGCACGACGCGAAGGAGCGAAGCATGATCGCGACCGAAGTGGTCAAGGAACGGCAAACCCAGCCACCGGCAGAGCCCCTCAGCCCAGCGCGAATTGAGTATCTCGAGAGATTAGTTCGCAGGTCGAGGACTGCCGCTGCCGTCTTCAGTCAGTTCACCCAGCAGGAAGTGGATCGCATCGTTCGGGCGATGGTCTCGAAAGGTCTCGAACAAGCTCAGCGTCTGGCAAGGCTTGCAGTGGAAGAGACACAACTCGGAGTGATGGAGGACAAGGTAATCAAGAACATGGTGGCCACCGAGTTCGCCTATCACTATGTCAAGGACAAGCGCACGGTCGGTGTCATTCGTGAATTTCGGGAAAGCAACCTGACCGAGATTGCCGAACCGATTGGAGTCCTGCTCTCCCTCACGCCCATTACAAATCCCACCTCAACCGTTCTGTTCAAGTGCATCCTCGCGATCAAGACGCGGAATGCCGTCATCTTTAGTCCTCACCCCAGGTCCTGGCGTTGCTGCCACGAGGCCATCAAGATCATGTACGAGGCCGCCATTTCCTGCGGGGCGCCTGAAGGCGTTTTCACGTGTGTCGAATTTCCCTCTCTGCCCGACAACGCATACCTGATGAGGCATAAGGACGTCGGCCTGATCGACGCCACCGGTGGCCCCGGTGTCGTGAAGGCGGCCTACAGCTCTGGCAAACCCGCTCTTGGTGTCGGACCGGGCAATACCCCCGTCTATCTGGAGAAGTCCGCAGACATCAACGCGGCGGTGGTTGATATCGTCATTTCCAAGACGTTTGACAACGGAACTATCTGCGCGTCCGAGCAGACAGTCGTGATCGACGATGAAATCTACGAAGCCGTCCTCGGGAAATTCGAAGAACTTGGGGCGCATATTTGCAACGAATGCGAGACTCGCTTGCTGGAAAAGACCGTAATCGATCCGCAAACGGGTTTCATGCAGCCGATGGCCGTGGGCCAGAGTGCGGCCAAGATCGCGCGCTTCGTTGGGCTTCCGGTAAAGCCGAATACTAAGCTGATCGTCGCGCCGATTCGAGGCGTCGGGCCGGAACATCCTCTTTCAGCAGAAAAACTCTTTCCCGTGCTTGCAGTCTACCGCGCCGAAACCGTTGATGAAGCCTTACGCGTATGTGTGGATGTAAATCATGCCGGTGGTCTCGGCCACACCGCGGTCGTCTTCTCGCGAAACGACCAGATCATCCGCAAGTTCGGCATCGCCATCAACACAGGTCGCATCATCGTGAACTCTCCCGGCGCGATCGGAGCGCTGGGCGGCGTATACAACGACCTCGTTCCTACCTTTGCTTTTGGCTGCGGCACCGCCGGCGGCAATAGCACCACCGACAACATCAATATCTATCACTACCTCAACATCAAGCGCCTGGCGCGGAGGACCCAAAATCATATGTGGTTCCGCGTTCCGAATCAGATTTACTTCAATAGGAGTGCCGTCGAGAACCTTCGGCACTTTCCATCGCGGTGCACGGTTGTCCTCGCCAACCCCGCCTTGGAACAGCTGGGGCATGTCGACATCGTGAGGCGGCATCTCGGCCCCACGACTCACATTCACGTCTCGATCATTCCGGATGCCGAACCGGATGCGCAAATCATCCATCAAGGCGTTGAATCGCTGAATTCTTATCAGCCGGACCAGATCGTAGCTTTAGGCGGGGGATCGGTGATCGATGCCGCCAAGATCATGAAGTTGAAATATGAATCCCCCGATGCAGACCTGGAAGAACTGGCAGCTCCCTTCCTCGATTTGCGCAAGCGCGTCGTCGAGTATCCAACCCGGAAAGCTGCAAAGGCGCGCCTCATCGCGATTCCAACCACGAGCGGTACGGGAAGCGAAGTCACACCGTTTGCCGTGCTTACCGACAAGAACCGAGGACGCAAAATTACGCTTGCCGACTATTCGCTCACACCTGATGTCGCCATCGTCGATCCGCAGTTTGTCATGTCGATGCCCAAGGGACTTACTGCCGACACAGGAATCGATTGCCTCACCCACGCTCTGGAGGCCGGAGTCTCCAACTACGCATCCCCCTATACCGATTCGAACGCGATGCAGGCAATCCGTCTCGTATTCAAGTACCTGCCCGTAGCATACGAGAAGCCCGACGACGAAGAAGCGCGTTCCCTGATCCACAACGCCGCCTGCATTGCAGCGATGGCTTTCTCCAACGCTTCCGTCGGCGTGAATCACGCACTAGCGCACGCCTTCGGAGCGCGTTTTCACGTTTCGCATGGACGTGCCAACGCTCTCATGCTGCCGCACGTGATCGCCTACAACGCCGCCGTGCCGGCGAAATTTATGCCGTCGCCTTACACGCAGGGCTACGTTGCTCACAAGAAATATGCGACCGTGGCGGACCTCCTGGCTTTGGGCGGTCACACCGTCGAAGAAAAAGTGGCTCTGCTGATCTCGGCAACCGAACGACTGCTCGATCGATTGGAGCTTCCGCGATCCGTTGCCGCGCTCGGCATCTCGAAAGACGAATTCGAGAAAGCGGTGCCGGAAATGACCGAGGTCGCTTTCAACGATCCATCCTGGCGTTCCAATCCGCGGATGCCTCTCATGTCGGAACTGAACGACCTGTTCTGGAAGGCGTATGAGGGCCGGGGCGCATTCAAAATCGTCGCTGCCACGCAAACACAAGCCGTCTGAGAGGTGGTGTTATGGGAACCGTAGCCGAGTTTGCGGTCGAAGAAAATTCGCTGATTTCTTTGCTGGAGAAGGCAAAGCAGGAGCCGAACAATACGCGCACAGACCTCGTCCTCGACTGCTCGACTGTCCACCGAATTGATGCCGCCGATCTCCGTGCTCTGGAAGACTTCGCTCAATTTGCCACTGAGAAAGAACTCAACGTCATTCTTCGTGGAGTCCGCGTGGATCTCTACAAAGTTCTCAAGCTGATCGGACTGACTAACTACTTTTCTTTCGCGAATTGATCGGGAGACTCCCATGCAGAACCATCCGGCGCAGAGCCCTTCGCAAAGTGACCGCCTTTCCTGGGGAGACACCGTATTTCTTCATCTCGAACGAGAAGGGATGCCCCTCAATGTCGCGAGCGTCTGCACATTCGAGGGAGATGTTTCCCTCGAAGATTGTGTTAAGTTCGTCGAATCAAAACTTCCTCTTCTGCCGCGCTACTTGAAGAGGGTGGTCTCAGCCCCATTCGGCCTCGGTCTTCCTGCCTGGGAATACGATCCTGAATTCGATCTGCGCCGACACATGCGCGAGGAAACGCTGCAGCATGGTACGGAAACTGAGCTGAAGAATCTCGCAGGAAAACTATTTAGCTCCGTTATGGACCGGCGGCATCCCCTCTGGGACATGACCATTGTCCGCGCACTGAGAGGCAACCGCACTGCAATTATCTTCCGCCTGCACCATTGCCTGGCCGATGGGATCGCAGGGGTTGGGCTGATGAATGTGCTCCTCGACGCGAGTCCTGATACTCCGCCTCCGCCCAGGGCGAAAATCAATCTCCGGGTACCGCCGCCGCGCGATGCGTTGAGTTCTCTGACGGCAGGTTTCGTAGATTCTTATTCTGATTTCATTAAGAGAATCCTCTCCGCTATGGCCGATCTCTTAAGCATGGCAGAACGCGTGGCCTCGAATGGCGGGAACATTGCCTCGAACGAATTTGCGGGACTCTTCCCGGAGGTCACCGCATTTACAGAAAGACTCCGCTTCAACGTTCTCTATCGAGGTCCGCAGAAGTTTGCATCCACGGAAATTCCGCTCGCCCCGGTCAAGAGCATCTGCCACAAATGCGGCACGAGCGTGAACGACGTTATTCTCGCGATCGTCACGGCAACCGTCCGGCGCTATTGCGAGTCTCACGACGACAAGGTCAAGGGACGCTTGCTGAGGATGATGGTCCCCGTAAACCTGCGCGGCGGCAACAGTGCGTCCGAACTCGGCAATCGCATCTCCCTGGTGCCAGTCACCGTCCCTCTCAGCATTCGCAACCCGCGAAAATTGCTTGCCGCCGTTCACAAGCGCACCGAATTCCTCAAGCAGATGCATGCGGCAGAGTTGGTCAGCCTTGCCGGAGGCCTGATCGGCATGCTTCCGACTTCGCTACAGGGCCTCGCAGGACCGCTGGCCAGCCAATTACCTGTTACCCCCTTCAATCTCGTCTGCACCAATGTGCCCGGGCCGCAATGCCCCCTCTATTTGCTTGGACACAAGATGCTCGATTGGTATCCCTATGTTCCGGTTGGCGGAGAGATGGCGGTCAACTGCGCCATTCTCAGCTACAACGGCAAAATCTATTTCGGTTTCAGCGGAGACGTGCACGCCGCTCCCGACCTTAGAAAGCTGGAAAGATTGCTCGCAACCAGTTTTCTCGAGTTGCGGGATGCGGTTCGCGCCAGGCAGCCGCAGAAGAAGAAAGCAAGAAGGCCACGGCAAACCTCGGCGCGCGTGGGGACGCCGGCGAGCGACGCCCAACAGCCCACCCCAGCCTCGACTATCTCGCTGAAGATTGACGCGAAACGGGAGCCAGAGCCCGCAGCGCAATCCGAGCAGATCCCTCTGGCAGAAGGTGTTAGCGCCTAGGAATCCGCTCCGGGAGTTACAGGTCATGGTACGACGCTATTCAGCTTCGCAAGGCGAACATTCTTCTGCATCGAACTTTCTCGTTCAGCCGAGTACTGCTGTGATTTGTTCGCCAAAGCCTCTCGCGGGCCTTTCGAAGATCTATCCGTGTAACTACCGTTACCGTTCTTTCACCCCGAAGGAGATTACTCATGAAACTAATAAGAGAATTGCTGTTCGCCACCCTCGTAGCTCTCTTGTGTCTGCCGGCGTGGGCTCAGCAGCCTGACATCAATCGCTACACCCTGTTCACCGGATTCGATTACATGGTCAGCCCGGCGCGGAATTTGACCGAGCGTGGCTTCGAATCGGACTTCGGCGTAACCGCAAAACCCTGGCTTGGACTAGGCGTCGATGTAGGTATCATCACCGGCGCGGGCACGATCTCAGGAAGCGAGACCGTTTACGCACCAGCGGTGAACGGACTGCTTGGTCCCGGAGCAGCGGGTTCCTTGCATGTCCCATTCAACTCGAATACATACACGTTCGCAGCAGGTCCGCAGTTTTACTTACGCAAGTGGGAGAAGATCACGTTTTTGGTCAGGCCCGGGTTCGGCGGCATGCATGAGTCGGCAGATATCACATTTCCCGCGAGCCTGGCTCCCATTTTCCAAGTCCTGCAGTTGGCGCCTCCAAGCGCTCACCAGACCGACATAGAGCTGTTTTTCGGAGTGGGAGGTGGCGTCGACATCAATGTGACTCGCGCCGTAGGGTTGCGTTTCACGACGGATTGGGTCAACACGCATTTGTTCTCCAACCTTCTGACGCCGCGGCAGAATTACGTTCGCTTCGCCATCGGCCCTACTTTCCGTTGGGGTCATTTGGGGGGCGAACACTCGATGCGTTAGTGTTCTGCGGATGTTTGGCCTGCGATAGCCCTGTTCGTGGCGAGAGCAGGGAGGAGCCTCCCTATGGAACCTCGAACCTTGAATGATATTTTCTTTGAGATCGTGGATCGAAGCCACGCAAGGATCATGCTGAGCCGGGAAGGTGCGCGATGGATTCCTATTGCTTCACAGGAGCTTTACAGCAAAGTGGCGGGAGTCGCGCGAGCGTTCTTACACTGGGGCATCTGCAAGGGCGACCGCATCGCTATCCTGAGTGAGAACCGTCCCGAGTGGGCGATCGCCGATTTCGCCTCGCTGCTCGCGGGCGCGGTTGTGGTTCCGATTTATTCCACTCTGACCGCCGATCAAACCTCGTACATTCTGCATGACTCGGGAGCACGAGCGGCGGTCGTTTCCACCGAACAACAGCTGAACAAACTCCTCTCCATCAAGGACCAGACTTACGTCGAGCACATCATTATGATGGATTCATTCGAGAGCATCCGCGCCGTGCCAATGCGGTTGTTAATGGACACGGGTCCGCAGAAACGTGACGACGAACTCGACCGTCAAGCCCGCTCCATCCAGCCCGAAGATCTGGCGTCGATCATTTACACCTCCGGCACGACCGGAACGTCGAAAGGCGTTCAACTGACTCACGGAAATCTTACCGCCAACGTTCTGAATTCGATGGAAGGATACAACGTCGGCGATGGCCACATTAGCGTATCCTTTCTGCCCCTCTCGCACGTCACGGCTCGCCACGCTGACCTCGCGCTGCTCTACCACGGCGTGACGCTTGCCTACTGTCCCTTCATCGAAGAACTGCCGCAAGTTCTTCGGGAGGTGATGCCGACGATCTTCGTCGCGGTTCCACGCGTCTACGAGAAAATCCACAATCAGGTCGAGCGCATGACTCAACCTCTTGCTAAACGTCTGGTTTACCGCTGGGCGCTCTCCGTTGGCCGCGCGCATCGGAACAGCACTCTTGCCGGAGAAATACCGACTTCCATCACGTGGAAATTGGCGTGTCGTCTCGTGTTTTCTAAGATTCGGGCTCGCATGGGCGGCAGGGTACAACTGTTTGTATCGGGCGGAGCGCCTCTTGGTCGCGAACTGGCCGAATGGTACGCGAGCATCGGAATTCGGATCCACGAGGGCTATGGCCTCACCGAGACTTCGCCGGTGATCGCCATCAACAGTCCCCGCGCACACAAGTTGGGCACAGTCGGACGGCCGCTTTCAAATGTGGAAGTCCGCATTGCCGACGACGCGGAAATCCTGGTTCGCGGCCCCTCAGTTTTCCGCGCATACTGGAACCGCCCCGGTGAAACTCAAGATGTGTTCGTGAACGGATGGTTCAAGACCGGAGACATTGGCCGGCTGGATGAAGAGGGGTTCCTGTCGGTCACCGATCGTAAGAAGGATTTGCTCAAGACCTCCGGGGGAAAGTTCATAGCCCCGCAGCCGGTCGAAAACACGTTGCAGTTGAATGCGCTGATCGGGACTGCCGTCGTTCTTGGTGATCGCCGAAAGTTCGCCTCAGTCATTATTTCACCGTATTTCCCTCTGCTGGAAGAATGGGCGCGAGCCAATCATGTTTCTTACTCCTCGCGCGAAATACTCGTCAGCCACATCAAGGTGAAGGCGCTGTATGAAGAAATAGTGAACGAGGTCAACCGCAAGCTGGCTCGTTTCGAGAAATTGAAAAAAGTTCTGGTCGTTCCGGATGAGTTCAGCCCGATCGATGGTTCACTGACTCCGACGCTGAAACTTCGGCGGAAGGTGGTCGAAGAGCGATACCGCGACCTGATCGACAATCTCTACCGCGAGGCTGAAATCTCCAAAGTCGCATAGAAGTCATCGTCCACAACCCTGGCCTTCGGAAGAGCGCTCGAAATCCTCGGCCCAGCCACCTTTCCGGTGATTCATATAGAATCGCGGCTAATGTCTGAGCAGCGCCTTCGCCTCTACCGCACCGACTCCGGCTATCTCGTGGAGCACAATGGCTGCCTCTATCCTGCTGACCAGCTCTCTTGGGATGCACTCATTGCCCGAGATGATCTGCATTCTTGGATAGCCGACTTGATTCGATCGGCGGCTCCGTCATCAAAATCGCTCGACGATTTCAAGATTCGCGCTCCGATCGGCAACCAGGAAGTCTGGGCGGCCGGCGTCACCTACTTCCGCAGCCGCGACGCGCGTATGGAAGAGTCGAAATCAGCCGGCGGCGGGGACTTCTACGACCGCGTTTATAGTGCCGAGCGACCCGAACTTTTCTTTAAAGCAACGGCGAACCGCGTCGTTGGGCACGGCGAAAGAGTCGCCATTCGCAGCGACGCGAAATGGTCCGTGCCGGAGCCCGAACTCGTGCTTCTTATCAGTGCTTCCGGAAAAATTCTCGGCTACACGATCGGCAATGACATGAGCTCGCGCGATATCGAAGGCGAAAATCCTCTATATCTGCCGCAAGCCAAGGTCTACAACCGGAGCTGCGCTCTCGGCCCATGTATTCTCGTCTCGCCGGAACCAATATCCCGTTCCACCGAAATTCGTATGGAAATTCTTCGCGCTTCGGGCGCAGTTTTCGCCGGTTCGGTGAAACTGAACGCCATCAAGCGTGAATTCACCACCCTGGTCGAGTTCCTCTACCGTGATAACACCTTCCCGAACGGATGTTTTCTTTTCACTGGAACAGGCATCGTGCCACCCGACTCTTTCACCTTGCAGCGCGGCGACGAAATCTGCATCGCCATTGAAGGAATCGGAACCCTCATCAACTCGGTCGGATGATTTCTCTTAGCATGAGGAGGATGAATGGCAACGCGACGTGAATTTCTTGAAACGGTTGCACTCGGCGCGGCAGGACTCGCGCTCGGATCGACAGCGAAAAGCTACGCGCAGATTCTCGGTTCGAACGATCGGCTGAACTTTGCCGTCATCGGGTTAAACGGTCGCGGCTATGCGCATCTTTCCTCCCTGAAAGCAAATAAAAAGGCCGCCCGAATCACCGGTGTCTGCGACGTCGATAGCCGCATACTCCAGAAGTTTGCTGATGCGACGCGACAGGAAATGGGAGAGGCTCCCGCAGCCGAAAAAGACTTCCGCAAAATTCTCGAGCAGAAGAACGTCGACGCCATCACGGTTGCCACTCCCGATCACTGGCATACTCCAATCGCGATCGCCGCTCTGCAGGCCGGAAAGCATGTCTATGTCGAGAAGCCTTGCAGCCACAATCCGGCCGAAGGAGCGCTGCTTGTCGAGGCGCAGCAAAAATATGGAAAGTTAGTACAGATGGGCACACAGCAGCGTTCGTCGCCGCACACGATTGAAATCGTCGGCAAGATTCACGCCGGGCTGATCGGCCGGCCCTACTACGCGAAAGCCTGGTATACGAACACCAGGAAATCGATCGGCGTCGGAAAAGAAATTCCCGTGCCTCCGCAACTCGATTGGGATCTCTGGCAGGGTCCCGCCCCTCGCCGTCCTTATCGGAGCAATGTCCATCCTTATAACTGGCATTGGTTTCGCATTTACGGCACTGGTGAAACGCTCAACAACGGCACACACGAGGTCGATGTCTGCCGATGGGCGCTCGGTGCGGACTATCCCAAGCGCGTCACTTCTTCCGGCGGAAGATACGCATTCAAAGACGACTGGCAGTTCTACGACACGCTCGTGACCAGCTTTGAATACGAGGATCAGTTGCTTTCCTGGGAAGGAAAGAGCTGCCAGGGGATGAAGCTTTACAACCGCGACCGCGGATCGGCCATCATGGGCACGGATGGCACCGTCATCGTCGATCGCGACGGATATGAAGTCTTCGATCTCGGAGGAAGGAGGACCAACGAATTCAAAACCGGCGGTGAGACTTCCTCGGCTGACTTGCTCGGCCGCGACTCTATGACCGATGCTCACTTCGCCAATTTCATTGCCGGAATTCAGAAAGGTGAAAAACTGAACGCTCCCATCGCTGTTGGCAATGTCGCTGTCACGATGTTGCAGCTTTCGAATATCGCGTGGGAAGTGAACCGCGAGCTGCGTCTCGATTCCAAAGAGGGCAAGATTCAAGGCGATCCCGAAGCGATGAAAATGTGGGGAAGGGAGTACGAGCCGGGCTGGGCGCCGCACATTTAACTTCAATCATAGGTCTTGTCATCCTGAGCGCGTCTTTTTTTGCGGCGAAGGACCTATTGCATCTTGCTCGCAGCACGGCCTCCGCGGTTCGTGATCAGGATGTCCGTTGATGCCGCGAGATTCGAACCCTGTATCACTCTGTGGTGTAGTTAATCTCCATCCGCCGCACCTGCAGGCTCGAAGCATACAGCGCGATCGCAGCAACGATCAGCAGGCCCAAAACTGCCAGCGGTGGCGAAACTGGATTCGGATTGGAAATCAAGAGCGCCAGCAGCGGAGGCATCCCGGGAGGAGCCGGTATATCCACTGGACATAATGCCTTCAAGTAGTAAATCACGCTGAACTGCTTCAGCAGCGCCGGCAAAAAAGGATTGAGCGCCTCCCAGATCAAAATACCCGCCGTCGGTAAGATTGGGTTCTTGAACAGCATTCCCGCCACGAGAAAGAATGATCCATATCCCACACACGCCAGCGCCGTAACGCCCAGATAGACGGCGGCATTTTCCAATCCGTGATTGTGGTAGAGGTAGATGTCGCGGACAGCGGGTGAAAGATGCCAAAGAAACGCAATATTCTGCAGCAATTCGCTCGTCACGAAGATGACGCAAGTCGCCACCAATCCGGCGAGGAACTTTCCCACCATCAACACGTCACGGCGAATCGGAGCCAGAAAATAAAAATGCAGGCTGCGGTCGAGAATCTCGCCGCGAAACAGGTTCATGAAAATTCCCAGGCAACCAAAGAACACCGCCAGCCGCAAAAAGAAAAACTGAAACACGCCCGCAAACACCGTCGAATCGCGCTCGAGGTTATAGCCTTCCTGAAGGTGAACGCTCTCGACCCTCCCATCGGTCGCGGTCACATAGAGATCGTTCACGCCGTCGGAATAGCGGTATTGCTCGTGTAACATCGTGACGCTGTTATCCGAGCCTTGGCCCTTATGTTCCTGCCAATGAAAGCGCAGCGGTGGCTTTCCTAGTGCTGCAATGACGTCGTCGGTCATCATCCCAGGCCGAATCGATTGCAGATCCTGATAGGTGAGTTGTTTTTCTCCCCGCCGCGCTACACTCGCACTCTGCCGCGTCTGATACGAGTTCGCGATCGAATACAAAACGAAGAGCAAGACTGGAAGCAGCGCCAGAAAATAGATCCACAGTCCTCGCCGAGCGAAGAAGGTTTTCTTCATCTCCAGTCGAACGACTGCCCCGATCTGCGCCCACCACACGCGCTTCATCGCACCACCTCTTCGCTTCCGATCAGATACTCATACACCGAAAGCACGTCATCGTCGGCTGGAGCCACCGATTCGATCTCGATTCCATTCATCGCAATCTTGTTCAGCGTGAGATAAAAATCGTCAGCGCTACGAGTCTTCAAGAGCAGCCCGTTCTCGTCATTGTGGATTGATACCTCGATCGTGTCTTTCGAAGTCATCACCATGGCCGCGAGCTCGCGCGGACGGTTGCAACGAATCAGAATCTGCGTCGGGTGTTCGCGAATCTCGCTACGCACGCTCTGGATCGATCCCTCCGCGACAACGTACCCGTTGCTCATCAGAACGACCTGATCTGATATCACATCTACCTCATGCAGAATGTGGCTGGAAATAATGACGTAATAGCCCTGCCCCGCAGCCCACTGAAACATCGCGATCATCTCGGAACGTGCCAGTGGATCCAGTCCGTTCAGCGGTTCGTCGAGAATCAATACCTTCGGATTGTGAGCCAGCGCCTGCGCCAGCCGAATGCGCTGCCGCATTCCCTTGCTGTATCCCGCGATATTGCGATGGGCAGCGTCGGTCAGGCCCACTCGCTCGATGGCCCGTGCTGCGAGTTGATCTGCAGCCGCCGCACCCATGCCGGCAAGCCGTAGGTAAGAACGAATGAACTGCACCCCCGACAGTCCCTTCGGCAACGCGTCGAACTGCGTGCTGTACCCGACAAACTTAAAGAGCCTCTCCGGATCATTGGTCTCGCACCCGAGAACTGAAATCTTTCCCTGCGTCGGGCGGATCAGCCCGGTCATCAGGTTCATCAGGGTCGTCTTGCCCGATCCATTCGGGCCGACAAGGCTCGTAATCCCCGGCGGAATGGAAAGATTCACCCGGTTCACGCCCAGAATCTCGCCGTAGAATTTCGACACGTCTTCCACGACGATGCGGTCGCTCATCGCACCACCTCATAGGCGCGGACTTTTTTCAGCAGCAGCCCCAGGCAAATCAAGCAGTACAGAAAAATTGCAATCCACGCCTCAGGGGCAGGAATCGCCCGCTCTACATCAATCCGGAACAGTGAATTCCAGACGGTCATCATCAGATACGCAAGGTTGATGAAGTATCCGGAATCGGTTCGCAACACCGCGTTGACCGCCTGCGCAAATCCCGCGCCGAAGAACAGCACAGCCAACAGCAGCGCTCCCGCCACGATCCTCCATTTCACCCACGCCGAGAGCGCCATCGCGAGCAGCGATAGAATCGCAATCCAGATCAGCGATGAGACGATCAAACTACCCGCGATCCACAAGTGATCCCACGCCCAAGTCGGCCCAGCCAACGCCGACTGCACCGCAAAAAGCACAAGCCCAGGAATCCACGTGATCTGCGACAACAGAATTCCGAGCACCGACGCCTTCCCAAAGACGTATTCGGCTCGCGAAATCGGCCGGCAAAAATAGAGTGGCAGCGCGCCATTCGCGAGATCCGAGGAAATCAACCCGGGCCCCGCGAACGCCGTCAGCACGAACGCCAAGACTCCCTGCACATTGAGGTAATAAAAGAAAAACTTGTTATCGATGACGAGCATCTGCGGAGGCGCGCCGATCTGCCGCAAAAATGCCAGATTATTTGCGAGATAGATAAACGCCAGGCACACGACCGGGAAAAAGAAACAGGCGACAAACAGTGCCGTCTGAAATTTCGAGCGGAATAAATTCCGCCGCGCATAGCGGAACAGCACAAACCACCGTGACCACGCCCCACTCAGTACGCCGCTGTATGCCGCGTAGGTACGTCTATAGACCGCCATCGACACCTCGGATCAACGCAGCGAACTCCCGCATCTCAGTTCTCCATCGCCTTCAGGAAGATATCTTCCAATGTGTCGCGCCGGAAGTTCAGCTTGCGAATGCGCACGTCCCGCTCCGCCGCCAGCCGGAAGATATCGCGCGACTCCACCCCATCCGCCAGAACAATCTTCATCCGATTGGCCCGGACGGCGCACTCGCAGCCAAGCTTCTCGATAGCCTCAGTGAAGTCGCGGTTCGCGCCGTAAAACTCCATCTCGAGGAATCGCCGGTTCGCTCGTCTTTCCTCGCTCAGATCGGAGTAATGCGCGATCCGCCCCTGCTTGAGAATCAGAACTTCATCGCACGTGTCTTCCACGTCCCGTAATAAATGCGAGCAAAGCAGGATTCGCACCTGCCCGCTGTCGCGCATCTCGCGGATCATACGGATCATCCTCTGCCGCGCTGACGGATCCAATCCATTCGTTGGCTCATCAAGAATCAGCAGCTTCGGCCCGTGAACGATGGCCTGCGCCAGCTTCGCCAGTTGCTTCATGCCAAGCGAATAAGTTCCCAACTCCCGGTACCGTGCTTCCGCCAGCCCGACATAAAACAGCGCCTCGTGCGCCCGTTCCAGGGCCGTTCCCCTGGGCAGCCCGGAAAGCTCGCCCATCATCTGCACGAGCGAGACCGCCGTCATCTTCGAGACGAAGGCATCATTCTCCGGCATGTACCCAACTTGCGCGCGAATCTTTCGTTTTTCGGTTCGGATGTTGTATCCAAAGACGCGCGCTGATCCCGCGCTGGGAGGGTAAAAGCCAAGAAGTGTGTTGATGAGCGTCGATTTACCTGCGCCGTTCGGCCCCAGAAGACCGATTGCGCGGCCCGCTAAGGAGGCCGTTAGCCCCTGCAGGATTTCGCGCTCGCCGAAGCGAACCGAGAGTCCCTGCAGCTCAACCAACGGCAACCGCGGAGCAGCCTGCGGCGTCTTCTGCAATTCACCGCTCGCTGCTCCGGGTTGTGCCGTCGTACTCACTGAGGCTGAGTTTGTGCTGCGGGATGCCGAATCGTATCTCCGAGCAGCATCTGCGGCAGGAACGGCCCATTATGGCCCATGCCCAGCAGCGTGCCCAAATCGAAGCCCATGAATCCGGTGTTGCTCGCCACCACGATCCGGTCGCGCTCGCCATAACAGTAGATCAATCCCGGCGCCGAATTGGCTTTCAGTGCGTCAATGGATTGCTGTTGCTGTGGTGTGAGCGCTCCGCTGCTCTTCAATTGATCCGCCAGCGGGCCCACGACCGGCCCGACGTTGTGGTAGAAGATCGCGGAGAAATTCGTATAACCATCATCCGGCAACAAGGCCTGGAATGTGCGTGAGTGCGTCAGCGAATATCCCGCCTGCCGGATTTGAATTGCCCGCGAGATCGTCGCCACATCCGGAGCCGCGACCAAATAATTATCGACGTAGCTGTACACGATATTCGCATTCGGCTGGTTCGAACTGCCAATCGTATAATACGTCTGCGATCCGACTTCGCTCTTGCTCAGCTGGATCGTGTGACCGTTTGTGTTCTGGCTGTTGAAGCTGTCAACCAGCTTTTCGATCGTCGACTGCAAGGTCGTCGGATCGTACACTTCGAAGATCAGCTTCCAGCGCGGCGTCGGAAGCAGTGGTCCATCGAATGCCATCGTAACCTCGCCACCCAGGGGGGCGGCGATGTCGTTCAGAACATTCACTCCCGTCTTCTGTTCAAACTCGGCAAGATGATCAGAGAAATTCGCGTCGCCCTTCCCCACCACCTGGAAGAGTTCTTCCAGGATGCTTTTCGGGTTCTTGATTACGACCGAAGTCGCCATACTCGCATCTGCTGACACAAACTCCAGGGATCCCATCGATGCCGGAGCCGCCAGCCATGACGCAACCCCCTGCCGGTCCGAAGCAAACGTCAGCGCGGCGCGATTATCTGTCTTGCCGCCAACCTCGCGATGCTCCATCGTCAAATAGCGCACGTCGCCGATTCCCGCAGGCAGTTCGCCCTCACCTTCATGTACGTTCTGAACGACGATTTGTTCCATATTTGCGCAGAAAAGCCATTCCGCCCCCTGCTGATAGGCTTGGGCGATCTGCTGATAGAACGGCGTTTGCGCGAACGCACCGCCTCCACCCTGTTTGATCCGCATGACGGCCCTTTGCAGTTCCGGCACATCGGGGCTGGCGACCAGAACGTCATTGTCGAGATACACCAACAACGGCTGACCCGCGGCGGGATGAATCGCCCATGGATCATGCACGATCTGCAACTTCGGTTGCGTGTGGCCGGAGCTCAAGTGACTGTTCTCGCTCTGAAGAAAGCTTTCCAGGCCCGGCTGTTTCACGCGCGCCAGCACTACCGGAGCCGTGTATTCCGTCCCCGTCTTTCCGGCGGCGAACACAATCTCATCGCCCAGATAGCTGTTGAAGGTCTGGAGCTGATTCAACAGATCCTGCAGCTTCGGCCCGCCCTTCTGCTGTTGACGCCACCAGTCACGCAGCGCCGGACTCTGCTGCAGCCGGTCCTGAATGATTCCACTCGCCTGGCTCAATGTGCTCGAAAGATTCGGAATCGCCGCATAGATCACAGTGTTGTCCGGAACATAGGGAAGCAGCTCTGAGCTGTACCGCAATCCTGGCCCCGGAATTGCCGCCAGCTGCTTCTGCAGGACGGCAAAATCTCCCAGCAGAGCGAGATACTTCGCCTTGTCGCGGCTCCACGCAATCTCGTTCTTGATCGGCACCTTTGACACGCTCTGCGTGGATGTCCCTTCATCCCCGGCGCGCAGTTCAGTCGAATGGTCGCCGTAATCCATGCGGACGATGCCTTCAATCACCGCCACGCGCGACCCTTTGATCCCATGGTTGACGGAGAAGATCGTCCCTTTCACCGACACCAGGCAATCGTCCGTTGCCACGAATAAATGTCCCGTGTGCTGCTTTGCCGCCTGCACAATGACCTGCCCGTCGCCGAGATGAATCGTCGTTCCTTTCCAACCTCGCGAAACCGAAACGCCCGCGCGCTCGCCCATTTCCACCAGAGATCCGTCGTTCAGGCGCAACACGGCGGTGGATCCTTTGGCCGTCCGGACTTCATCTTGATTACTGATCTTGTATCCCACGGGAATCAGCCGTACGTTATCTCCCGAGATGGCGTAGAGCGACCCATCGACGCTCGCAACTGATCCGCGCACAGTGCTCTGCCCGGGCAGGAATCCATAAGTGAACGCGACAGCGGCGAATGCCACCGCCGCCACCGCGCTCGCTGCAAAGGCCCAGCCCCAGCCCGAGCCGCGTGATGCGCGGGGCTTTTTCTCCACGCGCCAGGTAGTTTGTTTTGCCCCGGTCCGCTCGCGTTCCAACGCATGACGGCAAGCCACACAGGCGTGAATGTGATCCTCAACCAGCATGACGCGTCCCGCAGGCAGACGATTCTCGATATAGGCGGGTATCAACGCCTGAAAATCCTCGCAGCTTCGCAGCGTGCGCGCGCCGGCATCGGCAGCGGTTCCATCGGCCATCTTGGCCCATACCCGCTCGCCAGCCTGCTTGACCGTTTCGTTATTCACTTCCTCGTTCCGAATTGACGACAGCAGACGATCAAATTTCTCATTCGTCATGACTTGTCTCCTAAATAGCTCCCAAGCTCCTTGCGGAGCTGCTTCCGAGTGCGATGGACGATGACGGCCACCAATACCTGCGAAATGCCCAGCATTTTCGCGATCTGCTGATTCGTGAATCCCTCCAGGAATCGCAGCGTAAAAATCTCCGCCGGACGCGGCTCCAGTTGCCCCAACGCCCGCGCCAGCGCCTGCCGCAGCTCGGGCATCTCGTGGTGGGCAAGATCGTCAGTAATTTCAACGTTGCGATCGGATTGGCGCGAACGAATCACGTCCAGCGCCGCATTGATGGCCGCGCGGCGGAGATAGCCCTCCTGATTCTCCATCGGCTCTGCGTCCGGCGTTCGCCGCAGCAGGCGCAGGAACACGCTCTGCAACACATCCTCGGCATCCGCCGCATTGCCGGTGATCCGGTATGCCGTGCGGAAGACGAGCCCGTGATGCGCCCGGAAGGCTGCCTCGAGTTCGTTCGGAATCGCGATATCCGGATCTCTCAGTGCGACTAGCAGATTACGCCTCCAGAACTGCTTCTCATACCTGAAGACGTTGCGGAACTATGAATTATTACGTCAGAAGGAAAAAATATTTTGGAGTCACTTCGATCACGGGACGCCAGTGGGCCATGGAGTTCAGAAGCAGCCTAAATGGGTGAGGGATATGCTTCTTTTAGGCGCTGAGAATCACGCCTAAGTAACACTCACTTCGGTGTACGTCCCGTAAACCTCCCGCAGCGCTTCGCAAATCTCGCCAACGGTCGCATACGCCCGCACCGCATCGACGATAAACGGCATCGTGTTCGCCGAAGAGATCGTCCCATTCGACCCGGCATTCGGCTGCTGGCTCGCCGCTTTCTTCAGGGCCTGAAGCGCGCGTTGAACAGCTTCATTCGACCGCCGCTCGCGCAGGCTCTTCAGCTTTGCCGTTTGCTGGAGAGCGACAGTCTCGTCGATGTAAAGAATCTGTGGCGGTTCTTCTTCGATGGCGAATTCATTCACGCCAACAATGATCTTCTCCTTCGCCTCCACCGCGCGCTGATATTGATAGGACGACTCCGCGATTTCCTTTTGCGGATAGCCTCGCTCGATTGCCTT
>DATJOA010000236.1:0-6071 GCA_035507635.1 Candidatus Acidiferrales bacterium | reverse complement strand
GGTAGAGGAAGTGGGGTCGAGTTGAATTGCCCTTTCGAGATATTCGCGCGACTCAGCAGTGCGGCCGTCGTCGGACGCCAGCATGGAGCGATGAAGAAGGTTCTGGACTTCGACTTTGTCTTTCGGATCGGGCAGATTCGTCGAACCTGAATTTTGCGCGCTTGGTGGTGAAGGCGGAAGTTTCGCCTTCCACTTTGCCATCTCGGATTCCAGGCCGGCGACGGCTGGATTTTGGGCGGAATAGAGATTCTTCAGTTCCTGCGGATCTGACGCGAGATCGTAAAATTCCGGTCGCGGGGCTTCGATCAGCTTGGCATTCTGTTCGCGCAACGCGCGTAGCGGCGCCCATCCCCAGCGGAGTGGATAGTCGGTTTCTCCAAAGAGAGAGCGAGCGGGTTGCGATGGATTTTCAAAGTAGGGGAGGAGGGATTCGCCATTCAGTTCGCCGGGCAGTGGCGTGTTGGTTAAAGAAAGTACGGTGGGAAGGATGTCGGTGGTGCGAACGAGGGAATCGATGACGAGCCGGTGATGGGCGTTGGCTGGCAACTTGATAATGAGCGGAATGTGAAGTGTGGAGTCGTAGAGGAAGAGGCCATGAGTTTCCTCTCCATGCTCGCCCAGGCCTTCGCCGTGATCGCCGGAGATGGCAATGATCGAGTTTTCGTAGGCGCCCGATTTCTTGATAGCGGCAATGAAGTGGCTGAGAGCGAAGTCGGCGTAGGCGATTTCGCCGTCATAGAGATGCTTTGCATATTTTTCGGAGAAAGGCGGCGGCGGCTCGTAGGGATCATGAGGATCGTAGAGATGAACCCAGACGAAGCGCGGGGAGCGGCTTTTCGGAGCATTGCCGTGTTCATCAGAAGACCGAGGATGCTCGGTGAGCCAGGCTTCGGCGTGTTCGACGACGGTCATGCCGCGACGCTCGACCCGTCCCCAACGTTCTTTTGAATCAGTTTTTGCGGGGAAGTTGTCGTAGTAATCGAATCCCCGGTCGAGACCCGGTGCGAGTTGGTTGCTGTCGAGAATGACGGCGCCGATGAAAGCCGCTGTCTGATATCCCTGCCTTTTTAGAAGCTCGGCCCAAGTGACGTGCTGCGGGGAGAGCGGAATTCCGAAGTCAGTGACTCCGTGGACGCTCGGAAGCAGGCCCGTGAGGATGGTGGTGTGAGAAGTGTTAGTGATTGGACTGTGCGTGTAAGCGTGGGTGAAGCGGATGCCATCGGCGGCGATGGAGTCGAGGGTGGGAGTTTCGACGTCGCTGTATCCATAGCAGCCGACGTGATCGGCCCGCAGGGTATCGATGGTGATAAGGAAGACGTCGGGGCGGGAGTCGACGGACGAAGGCTGGGCCCAGAGAGCGATTTGGTAGGAAAGGACGGCGAGAATGAGTAGCAGGTGGGAGCATCCGGCCCGTCGTTTCATCAGCGCTCAGGCTATCACAAGGGCTAGCGACCAGCGATAATGAGAGCCAGTCTCGATGCGATAAACTGAAGGCATTCATGAAACTCCCCATTCGCTTCCTGTCAGTCATGCTGACGGCTTTGGTCGGGTTGCGGGCATCATGCCAGCAGGTCGCTCGTGCCTCAGCAGAAGCAACCCAAAAGCCGGCCTGGAACGTTGTTCTTATCACGATCGATACGCTGCGGGCCGACCACGTTGGCTGCTACGGCGACAAAGAAATCAAGACCCCGAATATCGATGCGCTGGCGGCGGATGGCACGCGTTTTGAGCGAGCGTTTGCGGTCGTGCCGGTGACCTTGCCGTCGCACACAACGATGCTCACGGGGACGTATCCGATGCTGAGCGGGATGCACGACTTCAGCGTGAACAAGCTGAACGCGCAACAAGCCACGCTGGCTTCGGTGCTGAAACAGGCCGGATATGCAACAGGCGCAGTGGTGGGGTCGGCGGTGCTGGATTCGCGGTTCGGGCTGAATCAGGGATTTGATTTCTATTATGACCACTTCGACTTCAGTCGCCTGGATGAGACCAATCTTGATGCGATGGAGAGGCCGGGGAATCAGGTCGCGGATCTGACGCTCGATTGGCTGGGCAAGAACTGGCAAAAGAAGTTTTTCGTGTGGATGCATCTGTATGATCCGCATTTTCCCTACACGCCGCCGGAGCCGTACCGGACAGAGTATGCAGGGCGGTTGTATGACGGCGAGATCGCCTTTGCCGATGCGCAGGTGGGGCGGCTGGTGCGGTTTTTGAAGGACAAGGGAATCTACGCGAATACCGTAATCGTGTTGGCCGGAGACCACGGCGAGGGATTGGGGGAACACGGGGAGAAGACGCACGGATTTTTCATCTACAACTCGACCATGCACGTGCCGCTGATTATTCGGCTGCCGGATGCAAAGGGTGGGCAGACGGTGGAGGATATGGTTTCGCTAGTGGACCTGATGCCAACGATGTTGGGGGCAGTGGGCGTTCAGGTTCCGGCGCAGGTGCAGGGAAAGAATTTGTTTCCGGCGAAGATTTCCGCCGGAGGAACGAACAAGGATGCCCGCTCTACACAAACTGGAGAGCGCACGGTGTATGGCGAGACGTTTCTGCCGCGCCTTCATTTCAACTGGAGCGAACTGCGAGGGGCGGAGAACGCGAAATATCATTTCATCGATGCGCCAAAACCGGAGCTATATGACGTAGGAAAAGATCCTGGAGAACTCAACAATCTTTTTGTGGAGAAAAAAGCAGTCAGCGAAGAGATGCGGGCAAAGCTGGTCGGGATGATTCGCGAATACGGCTCAGGCAAGGAATTGGCTGAGAAAACGAGTCTGGATCCAGCGCTTGCGGAGCGGTTGAAGTCGCTGGGATATGTGGCATTTTCCGGGGGCGGCGATCCAGCGATCAGCAATCATGAACTGCCCGACCCGAAGGATCGGATTGGCACGTACGAAGATTTTTCTGATGCGATGGCGGACAGCCAGCACGGGCGATATCAGGAATCGGTTGAGAAGCTGAAGACGGTGCTGAAGAGCGAGCCGAATTCGATTCCGGCTCATTACTTGCAGGGACTGAATTACTACCGGTTGAAGATGTTTCCCGAGGCGGTGGCGGAACTAGAGAAGACGGTCGAATTGAGTCCAGATTATGCGCTGGCATTTTTTAATCTCGGGATGGCGCGGGCGCATGCGGGAGAGATCGATGCAGCAATCGAAACACTGAAGCATGCGCTCGAACTGGATGGGACGAATTTCGATGCGGCGTTCAATCTGGGCGTGGCGTACATAAAGAAGAGTGACTTGGCGGATGCAGCCGAGGCGTTTCGCAAGTCGATTGCGGCAAACCCAAATTTTGCCCGAGGTCATCGGGCGCTGGGAGAGACACTGCTATACGAGGGAAAGATCGATGAGGCGTTGGCGGAGACGCGACGAGCGGTGGAGCTTGCTCCGAATGAGCCAGAGACGCATGCGTCGTTGGCCAAGGTGTTGGAGGCGAAAGGGCTGAAAGAGGAAGCGGAGGCAGAGAGACAGCGAGCGCAGTCGGCTCAATCAGGGCCGCAATGACAATGGGAAGGCGACAGTCAATTCTAATTTTGCCGTTCACGATCCTTTTTGTGGCGGGTGCACTGAGACAGGCGACAAGCACGGTGCAACACCAGGCTGCGACTTCGGGGACTAAACGTTCGGGGTCGGCTGGAAATGCCAACGTAATATTGATCACCATCGATACTGTGCGGGCCGATCATGTGGGCTGTTACGGCGCGCAGAATGTTAAGACTCCAACGCTGGACGGCTTGGCGCGAGATGGCGTTGTATTTGAGCGCGCGATCTCGCAAGTTCCGCTTACATGGCCCTCGCACGCGGTGATTCTGACCGGAACATACCCTTTTCAAAATGGAGTGCAGGATTTTACGGGCGAGCCACTGGGGACGCAGTTTCGCTCGGTGGCACAGGCGTTCAAGAGTGCGGGATATGCGACTGGGGCGGTGGTGAGTGCGTTTGTGCTCGACCGGAGTTGGGGATTGGCACGCGGGTTTGATTATTATGACGACGCATTTTCGGCTCAGACGTTCCAGGAAAAGGAGGCAGGGCTGGTGGACCGGCGGGCGGGAGAAAGTGTCGAGCATGCAATCAACTGGCTGAAGAAGACTTCATCCAGCACAGAGAAGCCACGGCCGTTTTTTCTCTGGCTGCATCTGTACGATCCGCACAGTCCGTATGATCCGCCGGAGCCCTTTCGTACTGAATATCGCGCGCATCTCTACGATGGCGAGATTGCATATGCAGACCACGAACTGGGAAAGCTGATTGCTTGGCTGAAACAGAATCATGTTTACGATTCCTCGCTGATCGTCATGCTCAGCGACCACGGCGAATCCTTGGGAGAGCACGGAGAGGATGAGCACGGATTTTTTGTCTACAACGCGACAGTGCACGTTCCTTTGATCGTTAAACCGCCTGCTGGGAGTGGGATTTCGGCTGGACGAAGGGCGCAGCCGGTAGAGACGGCGGCGGTGGCTCCGACATTGCTGGAATTGGCTGGCATGAAGGATGTTAGGGGCCAAGACGCGATCAGGTCCCAATTTCAGGATCCAGGATTGTTTGCCGATAGGACGGGGAAAGGGCCGGCGTACAGCGAGACGTTTTATCCGTTCAGCTCATTCGGCTGGAGCCCGTTGCGCGCGATGGAAAGCGAGCGATTTCATTTTATTGATGCGCCGAAGCCGGAACTGTACGACCTGGAGGCCGATCCTGGCGAGACGCGCAATCTTGCGGCGGAGCAACCGGCGACGGTGGCGGTTCTCCGGGAGAAGTTGAAGGCGCTTTTGGCGCGGAATCCATTTGGAAAGCTGGCGGGCGGAGGCAGCGATGGTGCGGGGACGGGAAGCGCGGCTGCGGGGAATTTGAGTCCAGATGCGCAAGCCAAGTTGCGTTCGCTTGGGTACTTTGGATTTCGCGCCGCCGTTTCGCCGGAGGCGTTGAAGCAGGGGCTGGCCGATCCGAAGGACAAACTCTGGGAGTTCAATTCGATTTTGAAAGCGCAAGACGCTTACGAGCAGCAACGCGACGAGGATGCCGGAAGATTGCTGCGGCAGGTAGAGGAAAAAGATCCGCAGATGTATGTGATTCCGTTTTTGCTGGGCGAGTCGGCGTTACGACGCGAGGAATGGGGTGTCGCGGCGAAGGAGCTGCAGCGGTGCCTGGAGCTGAATCCGAACTTCGATAATGCGATGACGGGGCTGGCGCGGGCGCTCGCGAAATTGGGGCGGACGGAGGAGGCGAGAAGCTGGCTGGATAAGGCTCTGGAGAGCAATCCGCAGAATTATCGTGCGTGGTATCAGAGGGGGCTGCTGGAGGGGGAGAAGGATCCGGCGGCGGCGCAAACGGCGTATGAGAAGACGGTGCAGATTCAGCCGAATTTTTCGGCGGGACAGCGGGAACTAGGGATGAGTTTGTTTGCGCAGAAGAACTATAGCCTGGCTGCGATGCATCTGGAAAAAGCGATCGAGCTTGGACTGGATGACGCGCGCATGCACAATTTTCTTGGAATCTGTTACAACCGGACCAACCGTACAGCGAAGGCCGTGCAGCAATTTGAACACGCGATCAAGCTTGATCCGAAGCTGGCAGAAGCGCACCTGAATCTGGCATTCGCCCATCAACTCCTACACCAGAACAAAGCCGCGCGCGAAGAATATGTGACCGCGTGCAGGCTGGAAGAGCAATTCTGCAAGTACGTGCCTGCCAAATGATCGGTATTAGCGAGTTGTGCCAGTTCGCAAGCGGGCGGCAGCGGAGCGTTCACGGGCGGCATCTTCCTGTCGTCCGAGCTGAGCAAAGACATCAGCCAGGAACGCATGGGGCTCGGCGGAGTTTGGTTGAAGTTCCGCGGCGCGGCTGAGCGGCGCGATGGCGGAGTTCGGGTCTCCGGAAAGAGCGAGAGCACGGCCCAATAAAAGGTTCGCGCCATAGTGCTTGGGGCGGAGATCGATAACTTCCCGATAGTCGCGAATGGCGTCAGGCAGGCGATCGGCGCGGGCATAGGCCGTGGCAAGCATGAACAGGGGCTCGGGCCATTGTGGAGAACGCGACACCGCAATTTCGAGTTGTTCGATGGCGCCC